>DASWZY010000340.1:0-2033 GCA_036407055.1 Binatia bacterium | reverse complement strand
TTCGGCCAGCACGCGCCGGCGGAGTTCATTGAATCGGGCCCGCTCGCCGAGCTCGACAAGAGCGGCTTTATCGACCGGCTTTACGCGAAATAATTATGCCGTTCTCCAAACTCGGCCTGTCGCCGAAAGTCCTCGAAGGCGTTGCCGCCGCCGGCTACGCCGACCCGACGCCGATCCAGCTGCGCGCGATCCCGCTCGTGCTCGGGGGCCGCGATCTCATCGGCTCGGCGCAGACGGGCACCGGCAAGACCGCCGCGTTCGCGCTGCCGATCCTCACGCGGCTGGACCGCCGCGGACCGCTGCGGACGCTCGTGCTCGAGCCGACGCGCGAGCTCGCGGCGCAGGTCGAGACCGCAATCCGCGATTACGGCCGCTTCACCGACCTCCGCACCGCGGTTGTCTTCGGCGGCACCGGCTACGGACGCCAGGACGAGGCGCTGAAAAAAGGCGTCGATATTCTCGTCGCAACACCGGGACGGCTGCTCGATCAGATGCAGCGCGGCATGGTCAAGCTCGATAAGATCGAGATCCTCGTCCTCGACGAGGCCGACCGCATGCTCGACATGGGCTTCATGCCCGATGTGCGCCGCATCGTCGACCGCTGCCCGAAAGACCGCCAGACGATGCTGTTTTCCGCGACGATTCCGCCGGAGATCGAGCAGCTCTGCCGCTGGGCACTGCGCAATCCCGAGACCGTCGAGGTCGGCGTGCGCCGCTCTCCTGCGGAGACCGTGAAGCATGCGCTGTATCCGGTCGCCAGCGATCAAAAACAGGAGCTGCTCGAGGAATTACTGAAGCGGACGGAATACGACCAGGTGCTGATCTTCTGCCGCACCAAGGACCGCGCCGATCGCGTCGCCCATAAACTTCAGAATCAAGGACACTCGGTCGCCGTGCTGCATTCCAACCGCACGCAGCGCGAGCGCGAGCAGGCGCTCAACGGTTTCCGCAACGGGCGCTACGAAGTGATGGTCGCGACCGACATCGCCGCGCGCGGCATCGACGTCGAGCAGATCAGCCACGTCATCAACTTCGACGTGCCGCACCATCCCGAAGACTACGTCCACCGCATCGGCCGGACCGGCCGCGCGCTCGCGGCCGGCGATGCGTTCACGATCATGATCGCCGAGGATATTCCCGAGGTAAACGCGATCGAGCACTTCATCGGCCAGAAAATCCCGCGCGTCAAGCTCGACAATTTCCCGTACAAGTACACGCGGCTCCTCCAGGCGGCCCCGCCGCCGATCTTCGGCGGCCGCTCGCGCCCCAAGAGCCGCTGGTAAGCGAAACTTCGACGGTTATACCGAGAAAGATCAATGGCACCGCTCGATCTCCTCGCCAACATCGGCCTTGCGTTCACCGTCGCGACCGTTTTCGCCTTCATCGCGAAAACTCTGAAACAGCCGCTTTTGCTCGCGTATCTCCTCGCCGGCGTCGTCATCGGCCCCGAGCTCGGCTTCGCCTGGGTGCGCGACCGCGAAGCGATCGAGCTGATCTCCGAGATCGGCCTCATTCTGCTGCTCTTCATCATCGGCCTGGAGATCGACCTCAAAAAGCTCCTCGGCGCGGGAAAGCCGATCATCGTCGCCGGCATCGCGCAATTTCTATTGTGCGCCGCGCTCGGGTTCGGCTTCGCATGGCTCCTGGGCATGGCGTTCGGCGGCGGCAGGTTCGACGCGATCTATCTCGGCGTGACGCTCGCGTTCAGCAGCACGCTGATCGTCGTCAAGCTGCTCTACGATAAGTTCGAGATCACGACGCTGCCGGGCAGGATCACGCTCGGCGTGCTGGTCTTTCAGGACGTTTGGGCAATTCTCTTTCTCGCGCTCCAGCCGAACCTGCACGATCCGCGCCTGGAAATATTTTTCAGCTCGCTCGTCACCGGCGTGGGGCTGGTCTTCCTCGCGCTCGGCGCGAGCCGGTTTATATTGCCTCACCTCTTCGCCTTCGTCGCGAAGATCCCGGAGCTCTTGCTGACGACGGCGCTCGCTTGGTGTTTCCTCGTGAGCGGCGCCGCCGCGCTTCTGGGGCTC
>DASWZY010000339.1:0-4236 GCA_036407055.1 Binatia bacterium | reverse complement strand
CCGGCGGCCTGCGCGATCGACGTCGGATTCGACGTGCTCTGGCTCTGGATCTTGCTCCCCGCCGTGACGGCTTCTTTCGGGCCGACGGCATAGCCGATTCTCCATCCCGTCATCGCGTAGGTCTTGGAGACGGCGTTCGTTATGATCGTCCGGTCGCGGAGCTTGGGATTGATTGCGGCGATCTGGTGGAATTTGAAACCGTCGTAGACGATCTTCTCGTAGATATCGTCGGATAGAATCAGGCAGTCGTGCCGCTCGAGAACCCGCGACAGCGCTTCGATCTCGTCGCGATCGTAGGCGGCGCCGGTCGGATTCGACGGGCTGTTCAGGATGAACATGCGCGTCTTGGGCGTGAGCGCTTTTTCCAGCTCCGCCGGCGTGATGCGAAAGCCGTTCGCTTCCTTCGTCTCGACCAGCCTGGGAACGCCGCCCGCGAGCAGCGCGATATCCGAATAGCTCACCCAGTAAGGCGAGGGGATGACGACTTCGTCGCCGTCGTCGATCAGCGCCTGCACGATGTTATAGAGCGCGTGCTTGCCGCCGCAGCTCACCAGCACTTCGTCTTTCGTGTAGTCCAATCCGTATTCGTGCTTGTATTTTTCGACGATCGCTTGACGCAGCGGCTCGATGCCGCGCACGTCGGTGTATTTCGTCATGCCTTTTTTCAGCGCCTCGACCGCCGCGTCCTTGATGCGCTGCGGCGTGTCGAAGTCGGGCTCGCCGGCGGTGAAATTGACGAGATCGACGCCTTCGGCGCGCAGCACCTGCGCCTTCGCGGCGAGCGCCAGCGTCACCGACGGTTTGATCCCCTGCGTTTTCTTCCCGAGTCTCATAAAGCGAGATCTCCTAAAACTTTTCCTTCAATTTCTTCGCCACGATCGCCGGCACGAATTCCGAGATGTCGCCGCCCAAACTCACGACTTCCTTCACCAGGCGCGAGCTGATGTAAAAATGATCCTGCCCGGTCATCATGAACAGCGTCTCGATGCCGGGCGCGAGCTCGCGGTTCATCATCGCCATCTGGAACTCGTATTCGAAGTCCGACACCGCGCGGAGCCCGCGGATGATGACCTTCGCGCCGGTCTTTTTGGCGTACTGGACGAGCAGCCCCTCGAAGCTCTCGGCCTGGACGCGATTGCCGAATCCTTTGAAAACCTGCCGGATCATCTCCAGCCGCTCGTCGAGGTCGAAGAGCGACCGGTCTTTTTCCGGATTGCGCGCGATCGCGACGACGATCCGGTCGAAGACGCCGAGCGTGCGCTTGACGAGATCGACGTGGCCGTTGGTGACCGGATCGAACGAACCCGGATAGATCGCGATTTTCGTCTGCGCCATTTCTTTACTCCTCCACCTGCTCTCCGCCGCGGTAAAAAGACAATGCCGTATCGCCGTAGCGCCGCCGGTCGCTCAACACGAGCGCGCCGTATTTTTCCTCCAGGCGATCGCGCACGCTGTGCTCCGCGACGACGACGCCGCCCTCGGCGAGCACGCCTTCCTTGGCGATCTCCTTAAGCGCTTCTCCCGCCAGCCCGTGCTCGTACGGCGGGTCGAGCAGGATCACATCGAATCGCTCGCCGCTGCGCGCGAGCGAGCGCACAGCCTTGAAAACCGGCGCGGTCAGGACGCGAGCGCCCGCACCATAGCCGAGCGCTTGCACGTTCTCTTCGATAACGGCCGTTGCGGCACGCGCGATGTCGACGAAGACCGCTTTGTCGGCGCCGCGGCTCAACGCCTCCAGTCCGAGATTGCCCGTGCCGGCGAAGAGGTCGAGAACGCGCCGGCCGGTCAGGTCGTGCGGCAGGATGTTGAAGAGCGCCTCTTTGACGCGATCCGCTGTCGGGCGCAGCTCGCGTCCTTTGGGCGTTCGCAGACGGCGGCCCCTCGCTTGTCCGGCGATTACGCGCATGGCGGGTCTGTAAAAGTAAAATAAGTGCTTTCGCGGATTTTGTCTATCTTAATCCGCGATGTGGAGTACGATCTTGCCGAACTGCTCGGCGCGCTCCATGCGCTCGTGCGCGGCGGCGGCGTCCTTTAAAGGAAAGACCTGATCGATGATAGGCCGCATATTCGTGTTGCAGAAAAAGTTAACGACCTGGCGGAACTCCTCGCGGCTGCCGAGCGTCGAGCCGAAGATGCTGAGGTTGTTCCAGAAGACCCGCCGCAAATCGGTGGCCGGATTCGCGCCGGCCGTTGCGCCGCAGGTGACGACGCGGCCGCCCTTGGCGAGCGCGGCGAGGCTCTTGTTCCAACCCTCGCCGCCGACGCAGTCGACGACGATATCGACGCCGCGTCTCTTCGTCAGCGCGCGCGCCTCCTTGGCGAAGTCGTTTTTCGTATAGTCGATCCCGTGGTCAGCGCCCCAGTTTTTCGCGAGCGCGAGCTTCTCCTCGCTCGACGAGGTGACGATGACGTGCGCGCCCATCTGCTTCGCGATCTGGAGCGCGGCGCCGGCGACGCCGCCGCCGATGCCGAGTACGAGCACCTGCTCGCCGGGCCGGAGGCGCGCGTTCGTTATCAGCATGCGCCAGACGGTTATAAAGACGAGCGGAAAAGCCGCGGCTTCCTCGAACGAAAACCCCGGCGGGATGGGAAAGCAGTTTTGCGCCGGAACTCGGACGTACTCGGCGTAAGTGCCGTTGATCCGCTCGCCCAGGACGCGGAGATGAATGCACATGAAATCATTGTCGGCGAGACAGAACTCGCATTTCCCGCATCCGGTCGCCGGATAGAGGCAGACGGCATCGCCGGGCTTGACGTTTGCGACCTCCGCGCCGACTTCGGCGACGATTCCGGCGCCGTCGCCACCCAAGATATGCGGCATCTCGACTTGCATGCCGGTGAGGCCCTTGCGGTTCCAGACATCGATGTGGTTGAGCGCAGCGGCTTTGAGCGCGACGACGACATCGGTGGGGAAGGCGATCTTCGGCGTGTCGGCCTCTTCGTAGTGAAGCTGATCGACGCCGCCGTAGCCGTGTAATGTGACCGCTTTCATAAGCAGCTTGGAAGCTGTCAGCTTTCAGCCGTCAGCTAAAAAAAGAACCACAATTTCTGATTTTTAGCTGAAAGCTGATCGCTGACAGCTTATTAGCTTTTTACGTCGAAAAGGACGTGCCGCAGCCGCAGGTCCCCTTGACATTGGGGTTGCTGAACTTGAAGCCGGACTCCTGAAGACTGCTGACGTAGTCGATGACGGTGCCGTTGAGGTACGGCGCGCTGCCGCTGTCGACGAAGACTTTGACGCCGTCGAACGTCGCGACGACGTCGCCCGGCCTTTCCTGCGTCTCGAAATCGAGTCCGTAGGAAAATCCGGAGCAGCCGCCGCTCGTCACCGCCACGCGGAGCCCGTGATCCTCGATATGCTCGCGCGCGAGGATCGCCTTCACCTGCCGGATCGCCTGCTCGGTAAGGCTGATAACCGGCTGCCCGGCAGCGATTTCGTGTTCGTGCGGCATAGGGTTAAAGCTAGACGCTTCGCGGCGCGAAGTCAAGGAAACGAAAAATCCCTTGATCGCTTGGATCGCACTCACTGTCTAGCCTCAAAAAGCGCTTTCACAAAGCTTTCCGGCTCGAAAGGCTGGAGATCGTCGACGTCTTCGCCGACGCCGATGTATTGTACGGGAATCCGAAGCTCCTCCTGGATGGCGACGACGACGCCGCCCTTGGCCGTGCCGTCGAGTTTCGTCAGCACGATGCCGCTCAGATCCATCGCTTCCTGAAAGACGCGCGCCTGTTGCAGGCCGTTTTGGCCGGTGATCGCGTCGAGCACGAGCAGAGTATCGTGCGGCGCGCCGGGCATCTCGCGCCCGATCACGCGGCGGATCTTTTTCAGCTCCTCGACAAGATGCGCTTTGTTATGCAGTCGGCCGGCGGTGTCGACCATGACGATGTCCGCGCCGCGCTTTTTCGCCGCCTGCAGGCCGTCGAAGACGACCGCCGAGGGATCGGAGCCGGCCTGGTGTTTGATGACGTCGGCGCCGACCCGGCCGCCCCAGATCTCGAGCTGTTCGACCGCCGCCGCGCGGAAAGTGTCGCCGGCGACGAGGAGGACTTTTTTCCCGTCGCGGCGGAATTTCTCGGCCATCTTGCCGATCGTCGTCGTCTTGCCGACGCCGTTGACGCCCAAAAAAAGCATCACCCAGGGCGTTGCGGAAAACGGCGCGGCCGCCGGCACGCGCCGGACCTCTTTCAATATGTGGACGATCTCGCGCTCGAGAAAAGACGAGAGGTCTTTGACGC
>DASWZY010000338.1:0-4831 GCA_036407055.1 Binatia bacterium | reverse complement strand
GGTGCCGTCGCTGATCTCGATCTCCGCCTCGCCGCGTAACGTGACGACGTATTGGCGTCGGGGCGCGGGATGCCAGTCCTGCTTTTGGCCGGGCGGCTCGTGGCGGAAGACGACGCCGTCGCCCGGCTGGAGCTTGCCGATTTCAACCTCGACCTCGTCGAAATGCGAGTGGCCGTCGGGTCCGGTGTAGATGCGTGTGACTTCCATGTCTCGCTTCTAAAAAATGCCGGCGCGAAAAGCAAGTTGATATTTTACATCGGGTCGGATACCGAGACCTAATGCTTTCGGCAGCATTTCGCGAGGGCGTCAAAGCCGCCGTGCCGGTTTGGATCGCCTTCATTCCTTCTTCGTTCGCGCTCGGCATGGCGGCGAACAGCTACGGGCTCAGGTGGGAGGAGATCGTGCTCATGTCGGCGCTCGTGTATGCCGGGCCCGCGCAGTACGCCGTCGTCGAGCCGCTGGCGGCGGGAAGGCCGGCGCTGCAGATCCTCATCGCGACGATTCTGATGAACCTGCGCTTTCTTCCGATGAGCGCGGCGATGGCGCCGTATTTTCGCCGCGTCAGGCGCACGCGGCTTCTCTGGGCGTCGCATTTCATCAGCGCGAGCAGCTTCGTCATTCCCTACATTCGCTTTCAAAGAGAGGGGCAGGGCGACGCCGCGCGCGAGGACTCGGCGAAAAAAAGCGAGGCGAATCTCGATTTCTTTCTCGGCATCGGCACGACCGCCTGCTGCGTCTGGGTCGCGGGCACCGCGCTCGGCTATTGGGCGGCGCTCAAGATGCCGGCGGGATACGAGGAGGGTCTCAGATTTATTCTGCCCGCATATTTCGCTTCCGTGATCGCGATGGATCTCCGTGACCGGATGGCGGGCGCCGTTTGCGTAATTGCGTTTATCGTCGCTGTGCCCGCGGCGCTGTGGAATCAGGATTGGGGTTGGATGATTGCCGCGATCGCGGTCGCGACGATCGGCTGGAGGATCGACGAGTGGCGACGGAACGATTGACGATCGTCGCGGCGATGGCGGTCGCGAGCTACGCGCTCCGCGTCGCGCCGCAGATTTTGCTCACGGGGTGGAGCTTCCCAGCTTCGTGGGATCGCTATCTGCGCCTGCTGGCGTATGCGCTTGTCGCGGGGATCGTCTCTGTCGCGCTGTATCTCAGCGCCGGTCATTTGGATGCGGCTGCCGTTCCGCGCCGCACACTCGCGCTCGCCATCGCGGTCTTCGTCACCGTGAAAACGCGAAGTGCGGTCACGGGCATGATCATCGGAACTGTCGTTGTGCTGTTTCTCTCCTGGTACGCGCGTTAATAAGGACTCATGCCCGAGCTTCCCGACGTTACGGTCTATATCGAGGCGCTGGAGCGCCGGATCGCCGGGCAAACGCTCCAGCGCATCCGACTTGGAAGTCCGTTCCTCCTGCGCTCGGTCGACCCGCCGATCACCGAGGCTTTTCGCAAAAAAGTCCTCGGGCTTCGCCGTGTCGGCAAGCGCATCGTGATCGATCTCGAAGGCGATCTTCATCTCGTCGTTCATCTGATGATCGCCGGCAGGTTCCACTGGAAGCCGCCGGGTGCGGCGATCGCGCGCAAGCTCGGCCTCGCCGCGTTCGATTTTGCGACCGGCACGCTGCTGCTGACGGAAGCGGGGACGAAAAAGCGTGCGTCGCTCCATCTCGTCCGCGGCGAAGAGGCGTTGCGCGAGCACGGGCGCGGCGGTCTTGAAGTTTTGGACGCCGATCTTGACGCTTTCCGCGACGCGCTCACGCGCGAGAATCACACGCTCAAGCGCGCGCTCACCGATCCCCGGCTCTTCAGCGGCATCGGCAACGCCTATTCCGACGAGATTCTTCATGCGGCGAAGCTCTCGCCCATAAAGCAGACGCGGCAGCTGAGCCATGAAGAGATAGCGCGGCTCTATGACGCGACGCGAAAGACCCTCGTCGAATGGGTCGAGCGGCTTAGAAGCGAGGCGACGGAGAAATTTCCCGAGAAGGTGACGGCATTCCGGAAAGACATGGCCGTGCACGGCAAATATAAAAAGCCGTGTCCGGTGTGCGGCTCGCCCGTGCAGCGCATCGTCTACGCCGAGAACGAGACGAACTACTGCGCGACGTGCCAGACCGGCGGGCGGCTGCTCGCCGACCGCGCGCTCTCGCGCCTGCTCAAGGCCGATTGGCCGAAGACACTGGAGGAGATGGAGGAACTCAGAAGGCCGCAGACCTAGCGAAGATCGGCTAAGCGTTCATTGGAATAAACCGGGGCTGCTTCGATACGCGGCCGAGCCACGCTCGGATATTCGGAAAATCGTCCAGCGGAAAGCCGCCTTCATCGGCGACGTGCGTGTAGGCGAAGAGCGCGATATCGGCAATCGTATAATCCCCGACGAAGAAAGTGTTCTTCGCGAAATGCTGCTCCATAACCCGCAGGGCGGCCCAGCCGCCGTCGCGCCGAAGCGCCAGCGCTTGCGCTCGTTCGGGCGTGTCCGTTCGGTGTTGGAGAAGGAACCGCGACGTCGCGATGTAAGGCTCGTGACTGTATTGCTCGAAAAACATCCACTGAAAAATCAACGCCCATCTGCGCTTGTCCTCGGGAAGAAACTTCGTGCCGCGAGCGAGATAAGCGAGGATCGCGTTCGACTCGGCGAGAACGAAGCCGTCGTCGTCGAGCACGGGTGTGCGGCCGTTCGGATTAACCCTTAAAAATTCCGGCGTTCGGCTCTCGCCGTTCAAAATATCGATTTCGGCGATCTCGCAAGCGATGCGCAACTGCGCGAGCAAGAGGCGCACTTTGTAGCAGTTGCCGGAGTAGGCGACGTTATAGAGTTTCACTGCCCATCTTAGGAAGCCAGCCCGCTCGCCTGCGCGACGATATCATCCACGCTCTTGTCGAGATCGAGCGGGCGATTCATACGCTCGGCCGCGCGCTCGGCGACGAGCGCGTAAACCTCGAGCCGATTGCCCTCGGGATCGAGGAAGTAGCACGAGACGGTATTGCCCATCTCTTCGTAAGCGTGGCTTACGCAATGATGGATCGGCACGCCCTGCGCCTTGAACTTCTCGTAGAACGCCTTCACGTCGGCGGGTGTATCCACCTGCCAGGCGATGTGCGCAACGATCTTGGCGTCGCCCTCCCGGCCCTTGGCGAGCGCGAGCTGATGATCGTCCAACTCCGGGTCTGGCGTCATAAAAACCATCCGTCCGGGGTGCTCGTGATACTTCACGAGTCCGAGAACGTCCCGGTAGAAGGCCGTCATCTTCTCCAGATCGTTCACGTAAAGCACCACGTGGCTCAAGCGTTTAATCTTCGGCATGTGCGCAGCCTCCTTCCACGCTTCTGAGCTACAGCTCTATCGACTAGTATCATAGCGGCCGAAAAGTCTCCAAGGGTTGACGGGTTCGCCGCCGGCGCATATCCGTTACAGCGAGCCGCCAACTGGCTGTAGCCGCATAGAATAGTAAGGAGATCTTTGTTTGTTCGAGTATGTCTTACGATTTTTGATCGGCGGGCTCGTCGTATCCTCGTTTGCGCTGCTCAGCGATCTGTCGAGCCCTAAAAGCTTCGGCGGCCTATTCGCAGCTGCGCCCTCGGTGGCGCTTGCGACCCTGGGGCTCGCGATGTGGAAAGAGGGTGGAGTGTATGCCGCAGACGAAGCTAGGTCGATGATCGCCGGCGCTCTCGCGCTGATGAGCTACAGTCAGCTCACCGCGTGGTGGCTGATGCGGCATAAATCGTCCAGTATCGTCGTCTCCTTCGCTGCCCTTCCACTGTGGTTCGCCGTTGCGTTTGGGGGTTGGGCGCTCCTCCTGCGATGAAAATCAAATTCGAAATTTCGCGCCTCCGTCAGACTAAATGGTGGGAGTATGCGATGCGATTTATCTTCGGAGGCGTCGCGACGGTGATAACAGGATGGATCGCCCATCGATTCGGCCCGGGCGTGGGCGGTCTCTTTCTCGCGTTTCCCGCGATCTTTCCCGCGAGCGTAACGCTTATCGAGCGACACGAGCGGAAGCGGAAGGAATCGCACGGCATGGCGGGAAAAAAACGGGGGAGAAGCGTCGCCGCCGTCGTCGCCGCCGGGGCGGCGCTCGGAAGCCTGGGATTGGTCGCATTCGCCGCAGCGACCTGGCTGCTGGCCCCCCGGCTTGCCGGCTGGGAATCGCTCGTAATCGCCACGCTTGCGTGGTTCGCGGTGTCGGCGGTTGCATGGTACATGCGGCACAAGCTCTGAAAGCCCATTGCGGCAAATCGTCTACGCCCGCCTTTCTTGCACCGCCGCGATGAGGCTGCCGTAGATGAGCAGCGGCACGCAGGCCGTCAGCACCATGGAAAGTATCATGTCGCCGGTGCCGGCGATGAACGCGCCTGCGACGAGCGGCGCGACCACGGCGGAAAAATAATGCATCGACATGATCACGCCGGCGGCGGCGCCGGCCGCCTCGGGCGCGGCGGACTCCTGCGCGAGCGGAACGATGAGCGTCGGCACGCTGGCTTTCAAGATTCCAAATATTACCAGACCCGCGGCGAGCGCGTACGGTGTCGCGAGCCATTGGTAGGAAATGAAGGCGGCGGCGGCGGCGGGAAACGCGGTTGAAAGAATCACCGGTCTCCTGCCGAAGCGGTCGGAGAGCGGGCCCAACACCAGCGCGCCGATCATCGGCGTGAGTCCCCAAAGCCCCATGACGAAGCCGGTCTCGCCGATCGTGAGGCCTTTTGCTGCCCGCAGGACTGATGCCGTCCAGGCCGCGGAGCTGAAGAAGACCGAGCCGCCGAAAAATTCCGCAACCGCGAGCAGCGCTACGGCGGGGTTGATTACGGCAGAGTAGGGGATTTT
>DASWZY010000337.1:0-2698 GCA_036407055.1 Binatia bacterium | reverse complement strand
TCGGAGGTCGAGTAGTCGAGGTTCTTATCGATGCTGCGCACGATGCCGCGCAAAACCGCGTCGTTTTCCTTGATCACCTCGCGTCCCGTCATGGCGTTTCCTCCTGGTAATGTGCGTTGCGAAATAAAAAAGCCCCGTATGCGATAGGAAGTCCCGCGGGGCTTCGTCCGTGCTGTCAAACGAGGAAGAATTCTATCGCGGTTAATTCTAGGCCATCGTCCATCAAAGATCAATCGCCGAAATCCCACTCGCCGGCGCGCTCGGCAACCGCAAATTCATCGTAGGAAATACGTATTGACCGCGCCGGGCGATATGCCTATTTTAATCCCGTTCTACGACGCGAGCAGACAGTTCCCAGCGGCGGGAGCAGGGCAGGGGACAAATGAGCGAGGAGCTGAAAGCGCTGATTCAGGATTATCGCGACGGTAGAATCAGCCGCCGCGAGTTCGTGCTGAAAAGTTTCCGCATCGCCGGCGGCGTCGCGGCGGCCGGCGCGCTCTTTGGCTGTGCCGTGGGCGGAGAAGCCGCAGGTGAGCGCAGCGAAGTCCAACTCATAGCGGCAAACGTAGAATTCAAAGGCAAGGGCGGACCGATCTCCGGTTATCTCGCGCGTCCCGGGACCCGGCAAAGTCCCGGCGTCGTCGTCACGCACGCGAATCAGGGCATCAACGAATACACCCGCGACGTCGCGCGTCGGCTCGCGCGCGCCGGTTACGCCGCGCTCGCCGTCGATTTTCTCTCGCGCCAGGGCGGCACCGCCAAGGTGAATCCCAAGGGCGAAGGCCTGGGGAATATTCGCGAGCTCGCGCCGTGGCAAAAAGTCGCGGAAGACTCGGCGGCGGCGTGCGAGTATCTTCGCTCGCTCTCGTACGTGCGCGGCGACCGTCTCGGCACCGTCGGCTTTTGCTGGGGCGGCGAGATGACCTTTTCGTCGGCGACCGAAGTGCGCGGCCTCTCCGCGGTGGTCGTCTTCTACGGGCGGAGCCCGAAGCCGCTCGACCGCGTGAGAACGATCGAGGCGCCTGTGCTGGCGCACTACGGCGAGAAAGATCCCGGCGTCGACCAGGACATTCCCGGCACGGTCGAAGCGATGAAGAAATACGGTAAATCGTACACGTACAAAATTTATCCCGGCGCGCAGCACGGCTTTCATACCGAGACGTCGGACCGCTATCATCCCGAGGCGGCGAAGGAGGCGTGGGCGCGCACGCTCGATTTTTTCCAGGCGAATCTCCAGCGCGCGTGAACGAGTCCTGCATGAACATCGATCTTCACTCGCATTTTTTCCCGGTCGAGGCGTTCAAGAGCGCGGGCAAATTCCGCAACCGCGCGCCCAGCGCCGATCTCACCGGCGGCCGCTTGACGATCAAATCGGGCGGCGGCGTTCGCGCGAATCTCACCGCCGCCATGTATGACGCGGCCGTGCGGCTGGGGGAGCTCGACCGCATGCAGATCCATCTCCAGGCGCTCTCGCCGTCGCCGATCATGCTGTTTTACTGGGACGACCCGCCCGCAGCGGGATATTTCTCGCGCCTTCAGAACGAGGCGATCCGCGCCGTCGCCGCGCAGTATCCCGAGCGGTTCGTCGGCTTCGGCAGCGCGCCGCTGCAGGACGTCGGCGAAGCGATCGCCGTCGCCGAGCACGCGAAGCGAATCGGTCTCAAGGGTCTCGAGATCGGGACCGCGATCGGCGCGAAGCAGCTCGACGATCCTGTCTTCGAGCCGTTCTTCGATGCGGCGCAAGGGCTCGACCTTCTGCTGTTCGTCCATCCGACCGAAGACGGCATCGACATGGACGATCCCGTCAACGCGATGCTCGGCAACGTCGTTCAGTTCCCCTACCGTACGACGCTCATGATCGAGCGCCTGATCCTAAAGGGCCTCTTCGAAAAATATCAAAATTTACGGCTCTGTCTCTCGCACGGCGGCGGCCTGCTCGCGTTCAACATCTGGCGCCTCGATCACGCGTACGGCGTGCGCGCCGAGCTGAGGAAACATATCGACAAAAAGCCGTCGGAATATCTCGCGCGATTCTATTACGACACGATCGTTCACTCCGCCGCGGCGCTCGAGTATCTGATCCGCACCGTTGGCGCCGACCGCGTCGTGATCGGCACGGACTACCCGATGGCGATGGGCGATTTCGATCCGGTCGCGCGAATCGCGCAGCTCGCGATCACTGCCGACGAGCGGCGGGCGATCCTCGAAGGCAATGCGGCGCGTGCCCTCGGCATCGCAATCCGGCACATGGCCGCGGGCTGAAAGCGCGATAGGCGAGAAGGGGAGGCCTTATAGCGATACGCCGCCGATTCTGATGTGATTCAAAAATGAGTCGGAATCCGGGTCAATTCTTGCAAGCCCACAATCAATCGCCGCCAGCATCCGATAATAGCTAACCTCTCCTTGCTTCCCGCCCGCGTCAACCTTTACAATCGTTTCTCTTATGCCGCGCGCCGAAGGAGAAAAAGACATCGCCGTCAACCGCCGCGCGCGGTTCGACTACTTCATCGAGGAGACCTACGAGGCCGGGCTCGTGCTCGTCGGCAGCGAGGTCAAATCGCTGCGCGACGGAAAGGCGAATCTCTCCGACAGCTACGCGCGCATCGTCCGCGGCGAGGCGGTGCTGATCAACGCGCACATCAATCCCTACTTCGCCGCGAGCCAGTTCAACCACGAGCCCACGCGCACGCGCAAGCTC
>DASWZY010000336.1:0-5170 GCA_036407055.1 Binatia bacterium | reverse complement strand
CATCGGGTACGGCCCTATCTGCACGGCTGGCGCAATCATCCGGCGTTACCGAATGGTCTGACCTATGAAGGCGTGGAAGCCTACGGCGGAGCGCCTCAGCAATTTCGCGGTGAAACGGGAGCCCAGAGCTCGATCGTGCCGGCGCTCGATGCGGCACTCGGAATCACTCACCAGGCGGACGAGCTTTATCACTATCTGCAGGAAATGCGCGATTACATGCCGCCCGCGCACCGCGAATTTATCCGCAGGCTTCAAGAAGGCGCGTCCATTAGACAATTTGTTATGGAGCGGCGAAAAGACGCGCCCTCGTTGCGCGACCTCTACAACAACTGCGTCGAACTGCTCGAGCATTTCCGCTCGACGCACGTGGGCTACGCGGAAAGTTACATTCAGAAGCAAAGCCGGCGGGGAAGCAAAAACCCGACGGACGTCGGCACGGGTGGAACGCCGTTCATGCCATATCTCAGAAAACACCGGAACGAAACCGGCAAGCATTTGATCCGCTGAGCCACGGTCACACCAGACGCTATCGTTTCTCGTCCGACTTAAGCGCGTCAAGCGCCTCTTTCACCAGCTTGCGGCGCAATTCCTTTTCATCGGCGGGCGGCAGGCTGGCGTCGCCGGTGACGTGGACGATACCGGCGCCCAAAACAACCCGATTGGAACCGACCATTTTCGCGATCGGCAAAGCCGCGGTGATCTGTACTACCGGAATTCCCGCCTTCTCGAGTTCCGTCGTAATCGCAGCGCCGCTGCGAGTGCTGGTCCCTCACGTCGAGGTAAGGATTACGGCATCGACGCCATCGCGCTTGATTTTCTGCGCCATTTCGCGGCCAAGACGCCGCGTATTCGACAGCGGGTTGGAGCGGCCGCAGGTCGAAAAAAACTCCTCATGAACTTTGCCGATAACGCCGTTTTTTTCCATCTCGCGTAGCGCGTCGAGAGGTACCAGGCGGTCCGGGTCCTGCTGCACAAACCGGGTATCGTATCCGCCGTGCGACACTTCGTAGTCTTCGGCGCGGAGATCGTCTCGGCCTTCGATGTTGTAAGCGCCCCAGCGCGTCGCCGCGGTTCCCTCGATACGGTCCGGATTGCCTTTGGGAACCAGGCCGCCGTCGGTGATCAGCATGATCCTGGCTTTGGATAGATCTTCGATGGCAGCGGGCAAGGGCACCGGCGCGAAAGCCGTAGCCGGCATTTCGGATTCGAACGGGGCCCCGCTCATTTTCGCGAGCAGCATATCGACCAGACGCGTCGCGGCACGTTTCTCGACCAGTTGATCATGCAGCCAGCCGCGCCGCAGGTAACCTTCCTCTGCGGGCGCGCCGATCGGTTCGTGGGCGACGAGCTTTCGGCCGAGGGAAGCCATTCTGGCAATTACGTCGCGCAGTCTGGCGACGTTCGTCCCCGAATCGACGATGTACAAGTCGTGGCGGTAAAGGTCGACGCCGGGATTTTCTTCGCTCATGGCGGTGACGGTGGGAATACCGAGCTCGGATTCGACCGCGCGGCAGAGCGCGCCGGCGGCCATGCCGTAGCGGCCGGCGTCGAAGCAGGGACCGGCGACAAACAAATCAACATTCAGTTCCCGAAGCTTCGACAGGAGAGCGGCAGTCATCTCCTCCGGGTGCTCGACGGCATGATTGTCGCCGCAAACGAAGGTCGCCACGACGCGCGCGCCGTTTCCCAACAACGACTCCAGGAGCTTGCCCGGACCGACCGCGCCAGTGCGGATCTCCAGGCCTTTGCCCGCGTGTTCCTCCGCGCCGATGCCGCCGAAAAACTGGTTTAAATAATGTGCGACGCGCATGTAGAACTCCTTCGAAAATTTCCCCCTTTTTATTGTCCCCGGGGGCGGGGGCGAAGCGGAAGGCCGCGCCTTCTTAGTATACCAAGGATCTCATCCTGGAAGCGCCCTGTTGATTCGTGACGCCGACGATGTTGTTGGCATCGAGCGTCATCGGTCCGATCAGCAGAGCGGCGAATTCAGGGGTGGCGGCGATCACTCGATCGATCCTCGGCACTTTCCAGCGCGTGCCGTTGCCGCCGTTGTAGACGATGGCGTCGACTTCGGCAACGTTGAACAGCAGTGCGGACTCGACGCGGCGGTCTCTCGACACATCGGATACCATGACGGCGGTGCGGATCCCGGCCGCTTCCAGCAGGCGCGCGGTTTCCGCCAGGTCGGCGTGCGGCAGCCCACCGCCGTATTTCGACAGCACCGCGCCGTCGGCGTTCAGATTCCACCTGACCAGATTGGCCGCCGCTCTGCAGTGGCGGTCTCGGTCGAAATTATCCGAGCCGGCGATGGTTGCAATGGTGCCGACGAAATTGATTTCGCGCGCGTGGTGGCGGCGATAGAGGTCGAGAATGATCGGCTGATTTTGGTAAAAATAAGTTTCGGTGCCGCCGAACCAGGAATGCAGCGACGGAACAATCGCGCCGTCGAGCCATTCATCGGGATGAAGCATCACCGGCAGCATTCCGTCGGTATTGGCGCCGTAGAGAATGGGTTCGTCTACCTCCGGTTTGCGTTGCCGTGAAAAAATCTGGCCGATGTAGGCGATCCGCGGCAAACCATCGCGGTCTCCGAGCGCTGGTCCGACGGCGTCGAACTGGTGGCGCGACTGAGGCGGCTGCTCCAGCGCAGCGCGCCCGAGTGCCACCGCGATGCGCAGGCCGGCCATGCGGTACGCTTTCTCGAGCGCGTTGCGTGCCAATCCCGGCTTGGTGTGCGGAATGACGATCAAATGTCGCAGCGAAGAATAGTCGCTGGCACTTGCCGCGTCTCCGCTCATCTCGAGAACCCGCCCCGTTGCGCTGCGAGTCGGATCGGGCGAAATCTCGGCAACGACCGATACCGCCGCGCCGGTCAAAACATGCGTCGTCCCGAGGCCGGCAGTGCTCGCGGCGCCGAGAATCCCCGGGAAGTCTACGCCCGAGCCGGGCGCTTTGGCGCGCGGCTCGATGATGTCGAAGATCGGTCCCGCGCGGCAGGCTTCGCCGGGCCGAGCGACAGCGAAATCGACGCCGGCGATGGATTGATCTGCCATGACGAGCGGGCGCAGGACTGTCGGATCGACGATCAAAACGTTCCCGTCAAGGCGCATCGGCGCGCCGAACTCGATGTCGGCGATCGGATGATGAGCCAAGGTCAATTGCATCGCATTCATCCCTTGATCTTCATGTCTGCCACGATGATCTCGTTGTTCGGATTGCCCTGCCAGATGATGTTTCTTGCCAGTCCGTAAATCTCCGCCAGCACGTAGAGCGGCACGAACGCCGCGTCTTCCATCAGAATTCGCCCGGCTTGCTGCAAGACAGCGACGCGTTGCTTGTGGTCGCCGGTCTGCTGTTCCTTCTCGATAAGCTTGTCGAGTTCGGGATTGCTATAACCGGTTCGCTTAGTAATGCCGGTATGAAAGTACTGGTCGTAGAACGTATCGGCGTCGTAGGCTGATCTGCCGGCATAATAAAAAGCCAGCTTGCCGCCATTGACGCCTTCTCTGCCCCAGTAAATGGGGTACTCCTGCGGCACCAGTTCGGCTTTGATCCCGCTGTCCTCCAGCTGGCGCGCGATGACCTGGCAGATTTCGTTGCCTTTGAGATGGCGGTCGGGTGCGAGATGAAGCTTGACCTCGAGTCCATTCGGATAACCGGCTTCGGCCAGGAGCTCACGAGCTTTCCTCGGATCGTGAGGGTAGCGTTTGATGCTGGGATCGTAACCGATCATGTTCGAGCTCAAAGGTCCGTTCAGGGGATAGCCGTTCCCCTCGAAAATGTGCTTGATGATCGAGCTCGGATCCACGGCATAACTGAAAGCTTGACGCACGAGCCGATTCTCGAACGGTTTGTGCGTCACGTTCATACTCAGAAAGTACATACGGTAGCCGGGAACTTTTGCGACGCGGGTGCGCGGGTTTTTTTCGACACGGTCGATCTCTTCGATGGGCAAGTTGCTGATCACATCTGCCTGGCCCGCCAGCAGCCCGGCGACGCGGGCTGATTCCTCTTTGACCGTTTTGAACAATGCTTCTTTGATCTCCGGTTTGGCGCCCCAATAGTCGTCGTTTCGCAGGAGCATCAGATTGCCGCCGCGCTGCCAGCTCACGAGTTTGTATGGGCCGGTGCCGACCTTGTAGTCGTCGAGCTGTCCGCCAATCTTTTCCGCCGCCGTCCGGCTGACGATGAAGCGATTGTTCAGGCGCTCGAGCAAGACGGCGTTGGGCTTTTTCGTCGTAATGATCACAGTGTAATCGTCCGGCGCTTCCACGCCGGTCACGTCCGCGAAGTTGGAAGCTTGCAAACTTTTGCGGTCGTTGATCATCCGATCGATGGAAAACAGCACATCTTTCGAGGTGAACCGCGACCCGTCATGGAAGCGGATGTTTTTTCTCAGCCGGAAAACCCATTTCCTCCCCTGAAATTCCCACGACTCGGCCAGCACACCCCTATACTCGCTCCGCGAGAAATCCATCTCGATCAGCGGCTCGATCACATGCTGCCAGATTCCGCTGATCCCGCCGCCGCTGTAGGCGTAGGGATGAAGCGAATCCAGGCCAACGCCCTGGAACACAACGACGCGGCTTCTCGATGCCGCCTGAACCGCGGGCGCATACGCCGCGGCGCTCAAGCTGCCAATGCCTGCGGTCGCGGCCTTCAGAAAAACTCTGCGAGTCATGGTGGAACGGATCGTACGCATGGATGACTTCGAACTGTTTAACTCGACTGTGGCAAGTACCGAGTCCGAGTCCGCTTATAGCGGGATGGAAGCTCAAACGTCAATGGATCTATTCTTCGAATCACTTGAATCAAAACTGGAGCTTCAGATAGTGATGGACGTCCTCAATGGACGCCGGGAGGAAATCGACTCAATTGCTGGTTGACGTCCGTCAGCGCTGGTAATTCCGATGCACGACCACCATCACGTCTCTTCAGGGTGCATTGACAGGCTCGGGCCCAAGCGGTTATGAGAACGACAATAACCATTGTCTTTGAGGGAGAGCACATGAAAACATTTTGGGAAAAGGTGACTGTCGACGGCAGCCCGATGGGGATGTACGTCGCCCAGCCGGACGGCAGTCAGCCGGTTCCGGCGATCCTGGTGATTCAAAATCAGGATGGGGTCAAAGATTTTACTCAGGAGATGACGCGCAGAGTCGCCGAAGCC
>DASWZY010000335.1:0-6036 GCA_036407055.1 Binatia bacterium | reverse complement strand
TTGTTTCGCGGTCTCGGGCAAAAATTCCGCCGCGTCTTCCAGAGTATATTCCTTGTGGCGCCCGAGGAAATCCGCCACGACGCCCTCGTTTTCCTCGCGCGTCAGCGTACACGTGGAATAAACCAATGTGCCGCCGGGTTTCAAGTACGCCGAGACGCGCTCGAGAATTTTTTTCTGGAGCTGGCTGAGCCGCCGTATGTCGGCTTCCGACTTCAGCCACTTCGCCTCGGGATGGGAGCGAAGCGTCCCCAGACCCGTGCACGGCAGATCGGCGAGAATCCGGTCGTACGGCGCGGCGAGATCCCCGGGCAGTTCCTCGGCGGCGTCGGCGAGAACCGGACGAATCGAGGCGATTCCGAGCCGCGCGATATTCTGCTTCAGCCGCTCGATGCCGCGCGCCGAAATATCGGTCGCGACGATCTCACCTTTGTCGTCCATCAGCTCGGCGAGATGCGTCGCCTTGCCCCCCGGAGCCGCGCTCGCGTCCCATACGCGCTCGCCCGGCTGCGGATCGAGCAGCTGCGCGACGAGCTGCGACGTTTCGCCCTGGACGAAGAATAATCCATCTGCGAAGCCCGGCAGCTTCTCGACGGAAACACCGCCGCGGATTCGAATCGCCTGCGGCGCCTGTCTCGCCGCTTCGGCGTCGATGTGTGCTTCTCTAAATTTTCGGATCAATTCGTCGCGCGCGATCTTCAGCCGGCTCGCTCTGACGATCAGCGGCGGCTCTTCGTTATCGGCCTTGAGCAAGTTTTCGAGTTCGTCGCCGCCGAAATAATCCAGCCAATGCTTCACCAGCCACTCGGGATGCGACCACATCACGGCGAGCCGCCGGATGCGATCGCCTTCGATATCGATACTCGCAAGCCGGTCTTTGTCGCGCAGCGAGCTCCGCGCGATCGCATTGACGAGGCCGGCGGCGCTGCGCCCGCCGTAGCGCTTCCCGAGCTCGACGGCTTCGTTCACCGCGGCGTAAGCGGGTACGCGGTCGAGAAACATAATTTGATAGAGCGTCAGGCGGAGAATATTTTTTAGGTAGGCGTCCATGTCGTCGAGCGGCTTGCGCGTCAGAAGACCGAGCGTCCAGTCGATCCGGCCGCGCCAGCGGAGTGTGCCGTAAACGATTTGCGTCACGAGCGCGCGGTCGGCCGTGGAAAGATCGCTCGTCTGGAGGGCGCGGTCGAGTAGAATATCGGCGAACGCGCGCCGGGTTTCGACCGCGTGCAGAATGTCCGCGGCGATCGCCCGGCTCGATTTAGGCGGCGCCGAGGCGCGCGCCTTTTTCGATGCGGCTGCCATTCAGGAACTCCGCCGCGCTCACGCGCTTGCGATTTTCGAGCTGGACTTCTTCGAGCGCGAGCGCGCCTGCACCGGTCGCGATCCATAAATCCGAGCGACCCGCGCGCACGACTTCTCCCGGCGCGCCGCTTTCGCCCTCGACGACGCGCGCGCGATGGATTTTCAGCAGCGTACCTTGGAATTGCGTGTAGGCCGACGGCCACGGCGCAAAACCGCGCACGCGGCGCTCGATCGCCGCCGCCGGCAGGCTCCAATCGATCAGGCCGTCTTCTTTTTTGATCATCGGCGCGTAAGTCGCCGCCGCTTCGTCCTGCGACTTCGGCACGACGGTTCCGTCGGCGATACCCGCGAGTGTCTCGAGCAGCAAATCCGCTCCGATAGGCGCGAGCTTTTCCTGGAGCGAAGCCGTTGTCTCGTCAGCACTCAACGCGATCTCGCGCTGAAGCAGAATCGGCCCCGCGTCCATCTTCTCTACCAGGTGCATGGTCGTGACGCCGCTTTTTTCTTCGCCGTTGACGACCGCCCAGGCGACCGGCGCCGCGCCGCGGTATTTCGGCAAAAGCGAGTAATGGACGTTGAGGCATCCGTGCGGTGCGAGCTCGAGGATTTGCCGCGGCAGAATGCGGCCGTAAGCAACGACGACGATGATGTCCGGCGACCAGGCGGTGAGCGCGGCCAAAAAGGCCGGATCGCGAATTTTTTCCGGCGCGAGAACAGGCGCGCTGTGCTCTTCGGCGACGCTTCGCACTGGGGACGGCGCGGACTTTTGACCGCGCCCCGCCGGGCGGTCGGGTTGCGTCACGGCGCCGGCGACGGTGTGCGGCGACTGCAACAGCCGTTCGAGCGAAAGCGCGGCGACGCGCGGCGTGCCCATGAAGACGATACGCATCGGAGTGACTGGACGGAGCTGGTGACGCCGGTCTCTGGCCGGCTAGATCATGACCCGCGGATTTTCCGGCGGCGGCTTGTCGTCGCGGAGCATCTTTTTCAACCGGCGCGCGTAGAGGTCGCGCTTCAAGCGGCTCACGCGGTCGAGGATGAGCTTGCCGTTCAGGTGATCGATCTCGTGCTGCAGCGCGACGGCGAGCAGCCCTTCGGCATCGAGCGTAAGCTCTTTTTCCTTTTCGTCGATCGCCTTGAGTTCGACGCGCGCCGCGCGTTTGATCTCGACCGTGAAATCGACGACGCTGAGACAGCCTTCTTCCCAAAGCAGCTCGCCTTCGCTCCGGGAGATCTCGGGGTTGATCAGCTTCAGCAGCTTCTTGCCGGGGTTATCGTGATCGATGTCGAGCACGATGATGCGCCGCGAGACGCCGACTTGAGGCGCGGCGAGGCCGACGCCGGGCGCCGCGTACATGGTCTCGACCATATCCTCGATCAGGCGCACGGTGTCGGCGGTGACACCCGTCACCGGCTTTGCGACCTGTTTCAGTATGGGATCCGGATACTTAAGGATTTCGAGAAGCGCCATGCCTAACCCATATTCATAACATACTGTAAGGATCGACATCAATGTGAAGACGCGAGCGGCTCGTGCGCGGCACGCGCGCCTGCGCCGCCGCGGCGAGCGCCAGCAGCGCCGGCCCTTTTTTTCCTTTGAGCAGAATCTGCCAGCGAAAGCGCCCGCGGAGCTTCATGATCGGCGCGGGCGCAGGGCCGAGAACCTCGATTTCCGATTCGTCGGCGCCGCTGCGGCGGACTTGGCCGCGGAGCCAGTCGCCCAGGACCTTCGCCTGTTTTTCGACGGCGGGCGCCTGGGCCCCTTCGAGCCGCAGGTGAACCAGGCGGCTGAAGGGCGGATAATTGAGCGCGCGGCGAAACTCGAGCTCCTCGGCGAAAAACGCCGGATAGTCGTGCGCCGGCACGTGGCGCAGCGCGTAATGCTCGGGGTTGTAGGTCTGAACGATGACGCGCCCGGGCTCGTCGCCGCGTCCGGCGCGGCCGGCGACCTGGCTCAGTAGCTGGAACGTGCGCTCGGCGGCGCGGAAATCCGGCAGATTCAGCGAGAGATCGGCGAGCACGGCGCCGACCAGCGTCACGCCCGAGACATCGTGGCCCTTCGTGATCATCTGTGTGCCCACGAGGACGTCGATCTCGCCGCGCTGCCACTGCCGGATGAGTTTTTCCTGCGAGCCGCGCTTGATCGTGGTATCCCGATCCATGCGCGCCGTGCGGGCGCTGGGAAGCAGATCGGCGAGCTCGTGCTCAAGCTGCTCCGTGCCGAAGCCGACCGGGAGAAAGGCGGGATGGCCGCAATGCGGGCAGGCGTCGGGAGCGGGCTGGCGCCAGCCGCAGTGATGGCACAGGACGATGCGATCGTTTTTATGAAACGTCAGCGTCACGCTGCAATGCGCGCAGCGGAGCACAAAGCCGCAGAGGCGGCACTGGAGGAAATTCGCGAAGCCGCGCCGGTTTAAAAAAACCAGGCTTTGCCGGCCGCGCGCGAGATTGTCGCGCAGCGCCTGTGCAAGAAGGGGCGAGAGAAGCCGCGGTTTATCGCTGCTGGTCGGCCAGACTTCCCGGAGATCGACGGTTTCGACGGCGGGGAGCGAGCGCCGCTCGACGCGCTTCTTCAGCTCCAAAAGCGTATAGCGGTCGGTGCGGCAGTTCTCGTAGCTTTCGACCGCCGGCGTCGCCGAACCCAGCACGACGGGGCAGCCTGTGAGTTTGGCGCGCACGACCGCGACGTCCCGCGCGTTGTAGCGCAGTCCCTCGTCCTGCTTATAAGAGGAGTCGTGCTCTTCATCGACGACGATGAGGCCGAGCTCCGGCAGTGGCGCGAAGATCGCCGAGCGCGCTCCGACGACTACATCGACCTCGCCGCGGATGATGCGCCACCATTCCTCCCAGCGCTCGCCGGCGGTAAGCGCGCTATGGATGACGCCGACCTTGCCGGGAAAGCGCGCCTGAAGGCGGTCGAGCAGCTGCGGCGTCAGCGATATTTCCGGAACCAGGATCAAGCTGCGCTTGCCGGCGGCGCGCGCCCGCTCCATCGCGCGTAGATAGACTTCCGTTTTGCCGCTGCCGGTGACGCCATACAAAAGAAACGGCCTGAAGCCGCCGCCGGAAAGAGCAGCTTCGATGGCTTCGTAAGCCGCCTGCTGCTCACCGGTAAGTGAGAGCGCGGCGGCCGGCGGCGCGTTCTCCGCGTCCGTCACCGGCTTCTTTCTTTGCCGGCGCATACGCTCGCGAATTTCCACGGCCCCGATGCGCGCGAGCTCTTCGAGCGCCGGGTAGAAGCCGCGGGGAAATTTCTTGGCCAGCGATTTGAGACCGATGGCCGCCTTACTGCGGCCGAGCTCATCGAGGATCCTTCGCTCCATGCCGTCGACCGCGAACTCGCCTTCGCTCGCCGAAACGACCCGGCGGCTTTCACCCCGCAGATGGGCGGGCATCATGGCCGCCAAAACCTCGCCGACAGGGCTCAGGTAATATTTGGCAATCCACTGCCCGAGGCGGAGCAGCGCCCCGTCCATAACCGGCTGCCCATCCGGGGCCTCCAGAATCGCTTTGACGTGATCGATTCGGCTCGCGGCAACTACTTCTGCGACCACACCGGTGACCCGGCGGCGTCCGACAGGGACGACGACGCGCATTCCAGGCGTCAGGTCGAGCTCGGGAGGGATTTGGTACGTTAGCGGCTCTTTCAAGGGCGACGGGATGATGACCTCGGCGAAGGCCCGGCCCTTGTGCATTTTCGGTCTATTACCTGCTCAAAACCGGAAAAGCAATCACGGCTTGGCGCGGCTATTTCCGGAACCACAGTGACAAAAATTGTACGTTTTCCGATTTTATGCAGTGGGGCTTCAGCGGGCGGCCAGGGGAAAACCCTTGGAAAGACTCGTTTACTTCAGCGCCAGCGCCTTTGCATGTTTCTTGCTTTACCCGAAAGCTACAATTATCGCATGACGTCAAAGTAATACTTTATTGAACATAATTATACCTAATTAAAGAATTGAGTCTTAAACGTGATCGCAGGTGTTCCACAATGGCGGAGTTTAACGCAATTATCGACGGATAGGTGGATGGAACAAAATAATCTGCGAAAGATTCGGGAATCCAAGATGCTCAGCAAAGCGGAGCTTGCGCGGTTGGCCGGAATATCGCCGTTGACCATTGACCGTATAGAAAAAGGGATGAGCTGCCGTCTCGCGACGAAAAGAAAGATTCTTCAGGCGCTCGGCGTCAAGCTCACGCATAAAAGCCGGGTATTCACTCAATAGCTTATGGCCATTACAGACTTGTTGAAAAGCGTGGATTTCTCGTCCGTCAACCCGTTTCGGCGGAACGAAGGCTATGTTGCTCTCGACATCGGCTCGAGCTCGATCAAAATGGTCGAGGTCGAGGCCGATAAGAGCGGCTACCGTCTGCTGAATATGGGTATTCAGCCGATCCCGGCGATGGCGATCCAGAACAACATGGTCGCCGATCAAGGCGCCGTCGTGAAGGCAATTCAAAACCTCTTCAAGAATCACGGCGTGCGCTCGAAGCAGGTGGTCGCGTCGGTCCCCGGTCGCGTCGCGATCATCAAGAAAATCCAGCTGCCGGCGCAAGGCCAGCAGGAACTTGACGCGAACGTCGAATTCCAGGCGAGTCAGCTGATTCCGGACACGCTGGAGAACGTCAACCTCGACTACCAGGCGCTCGACTACGTTGAGAACAGCGACAAGATCGACGTCGTGCTGGTCGCGGTGAAAAAAGACATCATCAACAGCTACACCGAGGCGATCAAGGATG
>DASWZY010000334.1:0-1740 GCA_036407055.1 Binatia bacterium | reverse complement strand
GGTAGCGCCATCAGTTTTCGCGTCAGGCTGTAATACATCTGCTCCGCATCGCCGCCGGGAAAATCGGTCCGGCCGCAGCCGTCGATAAATAACGTATCGCCGGAGACGATCCGGCCGTCGACGAGAAAACACTGCGACCCGGGCGTATGGCCGGGCGTGTGCAGCAACTGAATCTCGACGCCGCCGACGTCGATCTTGTCTCCGCTTTCCGCTTTGATGATATCGGACGGCGCCAGTTCCCTGAGCGCGTCGGCTTCGGCTTTGTGCACGACCACCTTCACCTTGCACCTGCTCAGCAGTTCGCTCACGCCAGGGATTTCAATCCCCGAGAAACGCCCGCCGACGTGATCTGGATGAGTGTGCGTGACGAAAGCGTGGGTAATTTCCATCTCGTCTGCGGCCGCAACACGAACAATCGTGTCGATCTCCCAGGCCGCATCGATCACCGCCACTTTGCGGGTTTCTGTTGAGCCGATCAGATAAACGTAATTCTGCATCGGCCCAATTTCGATCTGTTTAAAATACAGCATAAGAGTGAAAGTATCGTGAAATCACTAGCGGGTTCCTAAAATTTGCCAGCGTCCTTCGGCGGCGCTCGATAGGTGCATAAGATTTCAACTATCCGACAAATCCGTGCATGCTGAACTTGTCGAAGCATTCCGAAATGTTCAGAAAGCTGCTCGGGAACGACGCTGCTACATCTCAGGGCGAGTATGCTTTATCGCCGCGCCGCGTCATGAATAGATCCAGTGGCAACTCCGTGCCGATGCCTTTCTCTTTGGCCTTCTCATACATTTTCCGCGCGGTGGCGGCGAACTGAATTCCCATGCCGGTATTGTTTTTAAAAAAAGTAATTTCCGTGTCGTTCTTGCGGCCGCGGCATTTGCCGTTGACCAAGTCTCCAAGCTCGTGCAGGTCCTCGGCTTTGACGATGCCGCGCTCCAGGCGGTCGTGAAACTCCGCTTGCTTGTCGAGAAAAATCTGCGGTTTATAGCCGACGACGATGAGGTTGGCTTTCATCACGGCTTCATCGTCGAGTTCTTTGCGCGGTAAGAATCCGTCGCCGCCCACAATGCTGTTCAGGTGCGTGCCCTCGGCGACCCATTTACCTTGAATCACCGGATCAACCGTATTGGTGGCGGCGGTCACAATGTCGCTGCCGCGAATCGCTTCTTCTGCCGATGCAACCGGCACCACTTCGACTCCGGTTTCCAAGCTCATTTCTTTCGCGAATCGTTCGCGGTTTTCCTTTGTCGGGCTATAGACTTTGACCTTTGTCAACGGTCGCACAGCCACGTGCGCCGTCACCTGGGTTTTGGCTTGCTCGCCCGAGCCGAGGAGGCCCATGACTCTCGCGTCGCTGCGCGCGAGATATTTGCTGGCAACCGCGCTCGTGGCGCCCACTCTGAGGGTCGAGATCAAATGATCGTCCATGAGCGCCAGAATCTCGCAGGTGTCCATATCGAAGAGCATGACGAGCCCGATAAAATCGCCCGGATACACGCGCCGTTTGCTGCCGGCGATCTGAACCTCCTTGGAAAAGCTCGAATCGATTCTTAGCGCCATGGATTTCACGCCGGGGACCAATCCCATGATGTTGTTGAAGTAATATTGGCCGCCCTCTTCTTTCCATGGGGTCCGGAGCCGCGCGCGCGGCGCATTCATCGCTTTCCCTTGACCAAGCTCGCGGAACGCCAGCTCGATGGCAGCGATCTCTTCCGTCATCGGCAGCAGGTTTTC
>DASWZY010000333.1:0-4877 GCA_036407055.1 Binatia bacterium | reverse complement strand
GACGATGAAAGGGGCGGAAGACGCGATCGCAAATGTGAAGACGCTCGTCGATCCCGATTCGCAGACCTTTTATGAGCTGACGCGAAGCCTACGCGAGGTGAGCGCCGCGGCGCGCTCGATGAGACAGCTCAGCAACTATCTCGAGCGCAACCCGCGCGCGCTCATTTTCGGCAAGCCGGAGACGAAGGAGGAGCGGTGACGGAGAAAAAAACGTTTCAGGTCTCAGGTTTCAAGTTTCTCGTCCCGAACCTGAAACCTGCAACTTGGAACTTGAAACTCAACGCCGCGATTTTGGCCGTTCTCATCGCGGCGTTGCTTTCATTGGCCGGCTGCCTGTCTTCCTTTACGACGCCGCAGCCGGACCGAACCCGATATTATACATTGACGGCAAAGGTCGAAGCGGATGCGGGCAATCCCGGACTCGACGACATCTCTTTGGGCGTCGGCCCGGTGCGCGTTCCCGGCTACCTCGATAGAGACCAGCTGGTCACGCGCGTGTCCGAGAGCCGTTTCGATGTCTCCGAAAACGACCGCTGGATCGAGCCGCTCGATGAAGACCTGAGCCGAGTCCTCACGCAGAATCTCTATACGCTGCTGAAAAGCGACCGCATCTTCCGCTACCCGTGGCCGAACGGGCGGTTCATCACGCATCAAATCGACATCGAGGTGCTCCGCTTCGAGGCGACCGCGGCCAACGAAGCGCAGCTGTCGGCGCGCTGGGCCGTCATCGAGACCGCGACCAAGCAGCTGCTCGCGAGCAAAACGACTTTCGTAAAGCGGCCGATCCAGGGATCCACGAAAGACGCCGCGGTGGACGCGCTGAGTCTCACCCTCGCGGATTTTTCCCGCGAGATCGCGAACACCGTGCGCTCCATCGCGCAGAAGAAAAAGTGAGCGTGCTTTCGGTCCTTACGGCAGATTCCTTTCAGGTGACTTTATGACGACTCGCATCGACGGCGGCACGATTGTAGGCTGGTCGGGCGCGACGCACGAGATCATTCACGGCGGCAGCGTACTGATCGAGGGCGACAGTGTCTCGTACGTCGGCGCCGAGCGGCGGCCGGCGGACCGCGTCATCGACGCGGCGGGAAAGCTCGTGTCGCCGGGATTTATCAACCTCCACGTCCACTCGCAGCTGAACGTCGGCGATTATCTCATCACCGACGCGACGAAAAAGGATTACTTGTCGGCGAACTTTTTCGTCTTCGGCGCGCCGGTGAAGGAGAAATCCGCCGCGCCTCCGCCGCCGGAGAGCGTCGCCATGGGACGGCGCTATGCGCTCTACAGCGCACTCAGAAACGGCGCGACGACGATATTGGACCCGGGCGGCGGCCCGGGAAATCTCGACGATTATGTCGAGATCGTCGGCCAGATCGGCGCGCGCGTTTTTTTCAGCCCGCCGTATCGGAGCCACGACGTCTTCACCGACGCGCAAGGCCGGCATTACTACGAAGCGCGTGAAGACGGCGGGCGTCCCGGGCTACAGCGGGCGGCGGATTTCATTCGCAAATTTCACGGGGCGAAGAGCGGCCGCGTCCAGGGCATACTGAATCCCGCGCAGGCCGAAACCTGCGAGCCGTCGCTGCTGAAAGAAACCGCCGCGGCGGCGAAAGAACTGGGCGTCGGCATCCATACGCACGCGGCGGGCAACCTGCGCGAATTGATCGAGATTCTCTACACGCACGGCAAGCCGGCGATCGAATACCTGGCGGATACCGGCATTCTCGGCGCGAAAACGATCCTCGGCCACACGGTTTTCATCACCGGCCATTCGAAGCTCGATTATCCTTTCGGCGACGAGCTCAAGCTGCTCGCCGACAGCGGAACTTCCGTCGGCCATTGCCCGCACAAATACGCCAAGATGGCGAACGCGGCCGAGTCGTTCGACCGCTATGTCGACGCCGGCGTCAACATGGGACTCGGCACCGACACCTACCCGCTCGATATCGTCGCCGAGATGCGCTACGCGTCGCTGATTTCGCGCCTGATGGATAATAAATACTACGGTGCGCGCGCCGCCCGCGTCTTCAACGCCGCGACGATCTGGGGCGCGAAGGCGCTTGGGCGCGACGACCTGGGAAAAATCGCGCCCGGCGCGAAGGCCGATATCGTCATCCTCGATCTCCGCACGACGCGCTACGGCCCGGCGCGCGATCCGATCAATGCGCTTGTCGAATACGGCTGCGGCGCGGATGTGGAGACGGTGGTCGTTAACGGCGAGGTGGTGGTCGAAGGCGGACGCTCGACGCGTATCGACGATGACAAGCTTTTCGCGGAGGCGGAAGCGGCGGCGAAGCGCGCGTGGGACAACTGGCCGAAGCGCGATTGGGCCGGCAGGTCAGTCGAGGAGATCAACCCGCCGGCGTTCCCGACTAGAAAATAGCGACGGCGGGATGAAGGCGGAGAGATAAAACCTCCTCCGCCTTCATCCTTCACCGTTTTGCTTAGAACGGAATCGACAACTTCAAGTTCCCGCCGTGCGACTCGGAATGTTTCGAGAACTGTCCGTTATAGCCGGCGCGGATATCCAATCCTTTCACATTGAGAACGTCGACGCCTAGCGAGACCTCGCCGAAGTTCCTGTCGTTCTCGTTTCTCACCGTAACCGGCGCGACGCCCGCCGGCGCGCCCTGAAAGCTCGCCGTAACGCCCGGATTGACGCCCGACAACAGACGGCTGAAACCGAGCCTCGTGAACGGCCGGATCAGAATGCCGTAGTCGAGCTTGATCTCGCCGCCCATCTCCAGGGCCGGTCCCAAGGTCACGAACGCTTCGTCGTCGGACCGGACGCGGAGATTCGCTCCGCCGGCGCCGTGCTCGCTGAAGCTGTGGAGATGGACGTAGTTGACGGCGCTGTTGACGAGCGGCCGCAGATACCAGGCGGCCCGCTCGAACGAATGGCCGAGTTGGACCTGGAAAGAGCCGAAGCTTAAATGCGGATCGCTCTTCGCGGTGCCCACCCCGAGACTCACCGAGCGGCTGCTCTCGAACCAACCGTGGCCGCCTGTCGCCGCGAAGGCGAGCGTCGTCCCGCCCCAGCGGCCCTTGAGCGTAAGACCTCCTTGCGCTTGATGTCCTTCGCTGCGCGCGATGTCGGGCACCGTGAGCCAGTTGCTCTCGTAGCCGAAGCCGATACCCGCGCGCCAGTTGCTGCCGCCGATCGCTTTCTGCAAGCCGCCCGCGGCGATGAACGCGTTGCGGTTGTAGCCGATGTTCGAGCTGGTGCGGTCCTGATGCGATGCCCCGCCGCCGAATGTCATCCAGCCGCACTCGTCTTCGCGCACGAAGCGGAAGTCGCCGTCGCGCGCGCGGCAGCTCAGCAGCGCGTTGCCGAACTGCTGGTTCGAATGCCACGTCGTGTTGCCAAGGACGGCAAACGGCTCCGGGCTGAGCCCATCGTAGGCGGACGCGAGCCCGTCGACGGTCGGAATCCCGACCAGAGCCGCGGCGATCGGGGCAAATGCGTCCGAGCCGCCGGCGAGCTGAATCCGATTGATGTATCTTCCGATTGCACTCTGATTGCCGTTGAGCCCTCCTTGCGGCGCAAAGTCGACGGTGAAATTCACCGCCGCGTCCGTCGCGTTGGGAAACAGGAGCTCATATTTGATGACCGCGGATTCTGGAGCCGTGAGCGTGAGGCCGGAATCGGTGGCGCCGCCCGCCGCTGAAACAATGGTCGCCTGCCGGCTGCCGGGAAGCGCGAAGCCGGTATTAGTAGGATTCACGACCGCCTGGCCCGCGAGGTCCGCGGTGCCGCTGGCGTTGACGCGATCGGACGCCGCGCTCGGGCTGCCGACGTCCAGATCCACGTTGTAACTGCCCGAGCCGCTCTGCGACAGATTGCCCGTTAGCGCCGTCGTTTGCGTCTTGCCCGAGCCGCCGGGAGTGAAAACCCCGCTGTTCGAGAGCAGGCCGCCGCTCAGATTGACCGTGGCGCCCGGCGAGAAGGAGGCGCCGGAACTGTTGTTGAACGCGCCCGCGCCTGTGCCCAAGTCGACCGATCCGATGACGGCGCCGAAGTTGTTCACGGTGTTGTTGCCTTTGTCCCCGAGAATCGCGTTGCCGTCGGTGCCCAACACGTTGGTGATCATCCCGTTGTTGTTGAGCTGATTATCTGCGCCGCCGAGGATTTTCACGCCCGCGCCGGAGCCGCTGCCGCCGGCGATGACGCTCAATTCCCCCGGCGAGCGATTTAAGATATTCACTGTGATATCGCCAGCGCCGTCGGGCGCGTCGCTCTGCGCGACGAGAGCGGTGGAATTTTCGCCCATCGCGACCAGATGGCCGGTCTGGTTCACCACCACCGGCGCCGCGTTGCCGCTGCCGCCGCTGGTGCCGCTAAAAATCGGCCCCGCAGCGCTGGCCGTCGAGGACGCGCCGGCAACCGAAGAGGCCGCACCGCTCGGCGAGTCGCCGATTACGGCGCCGCCGCCCCCGCCGATACTCTGTCCAAAAAGTGCGACGCTGTTTTTTCCAGTTATAAAAATATCGCCGGTGTTTGTGACGGTCTGCGTGCCGCCGTTTCCCACACCGCCGTCGGCTAAGGAAAGCTGAGCTGCGCCGCCCTTCAACTGGACCAATCCGCCTCCGCCGCCGACCGATTGCGCGAATATGCCGACCGAGTTGTCACCGTTGATATTGATCGTACCGCTGTTGGTGACGGTGACGTCGCCGCCGGCGCCGTTCGCACCTTCGGAACCGCCGATCGTCGTTTTAAACGGTTCAAGCTCAAACCCGAACACCGGTACGACAAATGTTTTTGTCGTACCCCCGCCGCCGCCGATAGACTGCCCCATGATCCCGATAGAGTTTCCGCCATTCAAGGTTATCGTTGCTTCATTGCTCACGGTAACGTTGCCACCGGTGCCGCCGCTCCC
>DASWZY010000332.1:0-15901 GCA_036407055.1 Binatia bacterium | reverse complement strand
ATCTCCGCGACGCGGGCGGCGATCTGCGCGGCATCCAAGATATTACGGTCCGGCAGGCAGAAATTCTTGTGGATCGCGTTGCCCGAGAGGTGCGCGACGGCATAGCCGCAGTCCTCGGTGAGGCGCGCCATCAACGCGTCGGTCACTCCCGGCGCGACCCGGCCGTTGGGATCGGCCAGGATCTCGCGCAGCCGCGCGCGCTTTTGTCCCGCGTTCACGAGTCCTATTCCATGCCGTCGGTGATGAACTGGATGACGTAGCCGGCGGGATCGTCCATGTAAGTGCCGCCCTCGGTGCCGGTGCGCTCCTTCGCCGCGCCGCGGTCGCCGTTCTCGACGCTGAGCTTGTCCAAATGCGCGAGCGCCGCCTTCCAGTTCGCGCCGCGAACGTAGAAGGCGATGTGCGGCCCCGGCACCTTGCGGCTCATCACGAGCCCCTTCGGAGAGAAGGGCGCCTCCGTGAGAATCAGCGTCTGACCGCTCGCCATTTTGAGCGTCGCCTGGTTTTTGGCGCGGCTCTGCGCCTCGAAGCCGAGCACCTTCTCGTAGAATGAAATGGACGCGTCGACCGACGGCGCCTCGAGCGCGATATAACCGACGCCGGTCATGCGGCCGGTCGCGCCGTTCGACCGCCCGCGATCTTTCGGCGTGTAAACCGCGTAATGGTTGCCCGTCGGATCGTGAAAAAAGATTGTGCTCAGCGCGAACGCGTGCGCGTTCGCGACGCGCTCGTAGCGCGTGCCGGTTTCGTCGAGGTCTTTCGCCAGCGCCTCAAGGCCTTCGTCGGTCGTCGTGAAGGAATAGGTCGGCAACCCGCGCGCGCCCGCCGGCTCGGGGCGGTGGTCGCTCTGGAGATAGACCCCCATGCGCTTGCCGCCGATTTTGATGAAGGTGTGCGGGACGGCGCCGCGCTTGCGCTGCCGCACGTTCAGGCCGTTGCGCTTGGTGACGCGGCCGTCGAAGACGCGGACGTAGAACTCCTCGGCGGCGATGAGGTCGTCGACCGGCACGACAAAATGATCCAAGGCTTCGGCGATCGGCATGATCGGGAATCTATCGCCGCAGCACACGGCCTGCAAGAGCGGTTCTCTGATTCCGATCAGCGGAAAGCGGGCATGACTTCTTTGGCGAAGACACGCATCGACTTCACGACTTCGGGGTGCGGAATGCCGCCGAAATTGAACGTCGTGGTGAGCGTGTCGAAATAGTAGTGGCGTATGGCATTGTGAATGTTTTTAATGCACTCGTCCGGCGTGCCGTAGTTGTTGCGCCCGGTCGCGAGCATGCCGTCCCAATCGTATTCTTCCGGCCGCGCGTTCAGCGACGATTTCCGGCCGATGCGCGAGATCGCGTCGTAGCGGGCAATTGCCGCCGTGGCGATTTCACGCGCTCGATTGGCGCTCTCGTTGACGTGCGTCCGCACGTGCAGCTGGCAATGGCGCGTCTTCGGATCGATTCTCCGACCCGCCAACGCTTTCTTCCACGCCTCGACGCCGACGCGGACTTTTTCCGGCGCGTGCGGATGGGCCACGGTCATGATGTGAAAGCCGCGGCGCCCGGCCCATTCGAGCGACTGTGCGGAAGTGCCGGCGATCCATATCGGCGGCAGCGGCTGCTGCACCGGCCGGGGATAGAGTGCGATCTCTTCGAATTGCCAGAAATCTCCGCGGTGGCTCGAACGCTCAAAACTCCACGCGTTTAAGATAATCTCGAATGCTTCCTCGAAACGCCCGCGGTCGGTCTCGCGATCGACGCCGAAAACGCGATAATCGAGGTCGGTGTTGCCCGACCCGATGCCGAATTCCAGCCGGCCGCCGGAAATTGCGTCGACCATCGCGTAATCCTCGGCGGTCGTGAGCGGATGGCGCAGCGGCAGGATCGCGATGCACGGGCCGAGGCGAATTTTGGAAGTCCGCGCCGCGGCCGCCGCCAGCAGCACGGCGGGATTCGGTACCAGGCCGCCGTAGCCGAGAAAGTGGTGCTCGTTGAGCATGAAGCATTCCCAGCCGAGTTCTTCGGCGAGCTCGACCTGTTCGAGAATTTGTTCATAGTATTCGTCGTAGGGCGGATCGATCTCCGGGAAATACGTGGTCAGGATATTGATGAAAAATTTCACGGTGGTCAGTCATACAGCCGGCGGAAGCGCCCTGCAAGGGGGAAAAGCTCTTGAGGGCCCGAGGCATTGGTGCGAACATGTTTCACCGGAACGGAGAGCGCGATGACGATTCATCTCGATCATCTGATGGTGCCGGCGCGCGATAAGCTTGCATCGGCCAAATTATTGGCCGAGCTGCTGGGCGTACCGTGGTCGGAGACCGGCGTCGGCCCGTTCGCGCCGGTATATCTGAACGACGGCTTGACGCTCGATTTCGACGAATGGGCGGAGACGTTTCCGTTAATTCACTTTTGTTTTCGCGTAAGCGAGGAAGAATTCGACGCCATCCTAGGCCGCATCAAGGCAGCGGGGATACCCTATCGCAGCAGCGTTCACGGTCCGGTCGATTTTCAGATCGACAAACAACACGGCGGCAGGATCGTTTACTGGAACGAGCCCGACGGCCACCAGTGGGAAATGTTGACGGAGAGCTACGCGCGCCGACCGGCGCGATGAGAATCCGAGTGGCTGCAAAAACACAGAAAGTTTATCTCATGCGGCACGGCGAGACCGAGTGGAGCCGGCTTGGCCGTCACACCGGTACGACGGATCTGCCGCTGACGGAGAACGGCCGCGCCGCGGCGCAGGCGCTTGGCCCCGCGCTCGCCGAGGAGTTGTTCGCTTTGGTTCTGACTAGCCCGCTCCGTCGCGCGCGCGAGACCTGCGAACTCGCAGGTCTCGGACGTCGCGCCGAGATCGATGCTGACTTATGCGAATGGAACTACGGCGAATACGAAGGCCGCACGTCGGCGGAGATCCACGGCGAGAGACCGGGCTGGGTGATTTTTCGCGACGGGTGCCCGGGCGGCGAGTCGCCCGAGGAAGTCGCGGCGCGCGCCGACCGCGTCATCGATAAGGTGTGCGCGATCGACGGCGACGTCGCGCTCTTCGCGCACGGTCACATATTGCGTGTATTGGTCTCCCGCTGGATCGGCCTTTCGCCGCGCGCGGGCGAACATTTTCTTCTCGATACCTCGACGGTCAGCGTGCTCGGCTACTACGGTGACGCGCCGGCGGTGAAGACGTGGAACGCGCCGGTGCGCGGCTGAAGTTCAGCCGGCTATTTCCAAAGCTCCTTGAAGAATCCCGAGCGCCGCAATTCCTCCACGTACCGGTTGTCGTAGTAGGCGCTCATCGGCGTCGCGGCGGCGGCTTTCGCGTCGACTAGATTCGCCTGGACCATTTCCTTGACGATGTCGCGGATCGCCGCTTCGGGGACGAGCGGCTCTTTCGCGAAGCTCTCCGCCGCGAAAGCCGCGATGCGATCCATCAAAACGGCGTCCTTCACCGGCATCCACTTGTTCATCACTTTCTTCGTGAATTCCCGGTCCGTGACGATCACCTTCGTGGCCTGGGCGACGCTCTTGAGCAAACGCAGCAGCGCGTCGGGATTCTTTTCCACGGCCGAGCGCTTCGCGACGATGCCGTTGGTGATGAAATTGGCCCCGCCTTTTTGCAGATCGGCGGGCGTAACCAACTCGTTGAATCCCTGCGACTTCAATTGAAAATTGTACGGCGGACTCACTACGGCGGCGTCGATGGTGCCGTTCACGAGCCCCGCCGCTTCCTCCGGCTGCCCGCCCATTTGCAGGATGGTGACGCCTTTGAGCCCATACACGTCGATGGCCGTCTGCAGGGCGAAATGCGTCACGGTGCCGAGACGGCTCACGCCGACCTTCTTGCCGGAGAGATCCTGCGGTTTCGCGATCTCCGCCTTGGTCATGACCGACTGCGTGAAGCGCGGCACGGTGGCCGCGACTTGAATGATGTCGCCGCCTCTCAAGACGTTCGATATGACTGCCGGCCCGCCCGAGCCAGCCACGTCGGCGGCGCCGGAGAGCATCGCTTGAAACAGCGCCGACGAAGCGCCGATGAATATGACATCGACGTCGATACCGTTCTTCTCGTAGAGGTGCGCTTCCCGCGCGACGAACAAAGGCAGGCTGTTAATGCCGACCGGCGAGAAGGGCACGGGCACTTTTTTGAGCGCCTGCGCGTACACTGCCGGCGTGCAAAATAGCGCCAGGATCAGAATGATCAAAGCGCGTAAAGATGAAACCCATCGGTTGCAAGCATCGTTCATGGCAAAGCCTCCTTTTTTCGGATTTAGCGGCCGCGATAAATCAACGGCCGCCGCCACGAAATGATCCCAAAACGCGGGTGAATGGCCCGACGGCAATCTACAAGGGCGCAAAGAACCCCGCAAGGGTGAAGATTGACGTTCCGGCGATTGCGGCGATATGATCTGTACGCTCCCGGTCCTGCCGGGTGCGTTGGGCAACGATGAAAAAGTTGCTGTCTATAACGATCGCTTCGGTACTGATGACGCTCCTCTGCGCCGGGACTTCGCTCGCGCAGGAGCGGATGCGCATGGCGTGGGCCGGGACTTCGCCGTCGAACACGCCGATCTGGGTCGCCGATCAAAAAGGATTTTTCAAAAAGAACGGCCTCAGCGTCGAAGTCATCGCCATCAGCGCCAGCACGATCGCGATCCAGGCGCTGCTCACGGGAGAAGTCGAGTTCATCATCGCGCCTTCCGCCACGCTCGTCACGTCGCGGCTGGCAGGCGCCGACGCCATCATGGTTTCGACCAATCTTCCCTGGTTCATCGATCACATCGTGTCGGTCGCGGATATTTCCAAGATGGAGCAGCTCAGAGGCAAGATCGGCGGCGTCAACCGTCTAGGCACCACCTCGGATATGACGATGCGACTAGCCTTGCGGCGCTTCGGCATCGACCCGGATAAAGACACGAAGATCATCGCCACCGGCGAGAATCCCCAGCGCCTCGCCGCGCTATCGCGCAACGTCACGCAGTTTACGCTCCTGAGCGAGCCTTTGGTCAGGGAAGCCGAGAAGATGGGATTCAGGGATTTGGCGGATATCGGCCCGCTCAAAATTCCCTATCATGTGAACGCGGTCGTCACGCGCGAAAAGACCGTAAAGGAGCGGCGACCGCTCGTCGTCAAAGTCGTGCGCGCTTTCGCGGAAGCATTGCATTTCATCAAGACGAACAAAGAAGAAACCAAGGCGCTGATCGGCAAGAATCTCAAGGTCGACGACCCAGAAGGGCTGGAGCGCGCCTATCGTGCCTTCAGCGCCGCGTTTCCGGAAATTCCGTATCCCGGCGCCGAAGGCGTCAAAACTCTGCTCGACGACATGGCGCCGCGGACTCCGAAAGCGGCGGTGGCCGACGCGAAGAGCTTCGTCGATATGAGTGTCGTACAAGAGCTCGAGGCTTCGGGGTTCTTCAAGAAGCTTTACAAAAAATAAAAGGACGGCTTTCGGCCGTCCCTTTGAAAGCCGTCAGATCTCTCCTGGTTTACGCCAGCCCGTAAAATCTACGCGGGTTGTCCTCGACGATCTTCTTGTGCTGCGCGGCGGTGATTCCGCCGCCGTCCTTGAGCGTCTTGAGCGCGCCCAGCTCGGTCGACGAGTCGGCGTGGCCGTAGTCGGTGCCGATCATCAAGGTATTCTCGCCCATGCAGCTCTTGATGAGATAGGGGACGTCGTCGCCGATCTGGCAGGTGACGAAAATGCCGGAGCGCTCGAGCAGATCGTCGGGCAGCCGGTTTCCGACTTTGTCTAAACGCCTGCGCAGCTCGTAAACCACCCAGGGCACCCAGGTCGCGGCGGTCTCGATGAAACCGAAGCGCAGCTTGGGGAAGAGTTTCGGAATGCCGCAGTTGATGATGCGGAACAGCGCTCCGACGTTGAAGATGCGATACTGGTTGAAAAAATCCCGGCTACCGTCGGGATTGACCATCATATCGACCGCCGCCGCGCTGCCGTTCGACTGGTGCAGGCCGATGCACAAGTCGATCTGCTGGGCTCGCTCGAACAAGGGGAAAAAATAGGGATCGCTGATCTGGCGCGTGCCTTCCAGCGGGCGCATGAAGACGCCGCACGCGCCGTTCTCCCTCGCGAAACGTAGCTGATCGAGCGCGTCAGCCATGCTGAGGAGCGGCAGCGTCGCCATCCAGCGGAGCCGTCCGCCGCTGGTTTTCCAGACATCCGCCAGCCAGCGGTTATACGCTCCGCAGAGTGCGATTTCCGTGTCCGCGCGCTCGGTGCACTGATCGAGAAAAATGCTCGGGTAAAGAACCTGAACGTCGATGCCGAGCTCGTCCATGTGCTCGATGCGCGCGCGCACGTCCGCGAGATCGCGCGTTGCCATCGTCGTCGCCATGTCGCGGCCGAGCTCCGCGGATCGCTTTTGCAGGTCTTCCTTGCTGTTGAGGAAGCGGAACAGGCCGCGAATCTTGCCGTCGATCACCCAATGCGCCCTCTGGCTGCCGTCCTCGGGATGAAACAGCATCGGCCGGAATTTCTGCTCCGAAGGCGTCAGGTAATCCCAGGTGCGCGGGCTTTCGACCACATGAGCATCGGCATCGATCCATCCCATAATGCCTCCGTGTCTAGTGCAGCACAGCACCGCCGTTGACGAGAATCGTCTGGCCAGTCACGAACGCGCTCAGGTCCGACAACAAGTACAGCGCGGTGCCGACGAGGTCCTCCGGCTGCTCGACCCGCTTAAGGATCCTCGTCGAGGCCGAGCGCTCGTAATTCTTGAGGGCCGCGTCGGTGGCTTTTTCCTCGCTCATCGTCGCGCCGGGCGCGAGCGTATTCACGCGGATGTTGTCCGGACCCAACTCGCGTGCGAGCACGCGGCTGAAGCCGACGACCGCGGCTTTGGAAGTCACGTAGTGCATCATCGTCAAGCCGCCGTTGAACGCCATATTGGATGAAATATTGACAACGCTGCCTTGCTTGCGCTGCTGCATCGCCGGCACAACCGCGCGGCTCGCCAGCCAGAGGCCCTTGACGTTCACGGCGAACATTCGATCCCACGCTTCTTCGGGGATGTCCTGCCATCTGCCTTTTTCCGCCGGCACGCTCATGAAGATCGCCGCGTTGTTGATCAGGCCGTCGATCTTACCGTAAGCGTCGAGCGTTTTTTGCGCCATCTCCCGGCAGCTGGTGAAATTCGATACGTCGACCTTGATCGCGAGCGCCTTGCCGCCGCTATCTTGAATCGCTTTGGCGACGCCTTCCGCCGCCTGCCCGTCGATATCGGCAACGACGGCGGCGCCGCCTTCGCGGGCGATCCCGAGGCAGTACGCCTTACCGATGCCGTGCGCGCCGCCCGTCACGATCACGACCTTGCCGTCCAATAATCCCATCGCAGCGTCCTCTTTGCCGAAACGGCCAAGCGAATTCAGTCAACCACCTACATCGCTCGACCCGGCCTGTCAAATACACGCGGGCGCGTAGTTGCAGGCCTGCCGACCCCTTGCTATCGTTGTCGACGATGAAACGCTCGGTCCTCGTTCTCACGTACCATCACGTGAACGACCACGAAGGCGACCTCGTCACGGTATCGCCGCGGATTTTCGAGCAGCAGATCGCCGCGCTGGCGGAGCGCGGCTATACTTTTCTCACCGCCGACGATTTTGCGGCGATTGTCCGCGGCGAGCGCGAAGCGCCGCGGCGGCCGGTGCTGATCACGTTCGACGACGGCTATCTCGACACGTGGCTGCACGCTTATCCGGTGCTCAAGCGCTTCGGCGCGCGCGCCTGCTTGTTTCTCGTCACCTCATGGGTCGCCGACCGGAGCGACCGCCGCGACCCCGGCGTGTTTATCCCCGATCATGAAGATACGACCGCGGCGCTGACGCGCCACGGCGCGGACGCGGAGTGCGCGCTCACGTGGGGGGAAGTCGAGGCGATGGCGCGCGACGGCGTCGTGGACGTGCAATCGCACACGCAAACACATCTGCGCTGCCGCCTATCGGAGAATAGCGCCGAGGCGATCGCCCGCGAGCTCGCAGCCAGCCGCGAGATTATCGAAAGCCGCCTCGGCAAGCGCTGCCGCCATCTCGCCTGGCCGAAAGGGAAGTACGACGCGGAGGCGATTCGTCTCGCGCGCTCGCTGGGTTATGAGGCGTTATTCACCACGCTCCGCGGGGCGAACCCGGTGCCCGGCGATCTTTCCGAGATCAAACGCCTCGAAGTAAAACCGAAGAAGCCCGCGTGGCTGCTCTCGCGCATGGGCATTTACGCGCGCCCGCTCGTCGGCGGTCTATACTCACGAATGCGCGGCGCATAGCAGCTTTCGACTTCGGGTGAGCCTCTGAAAATCCTGCAAACGAACTTTCATCGCCTTTGGTCGGGCGAGACCGGCCGGACTTTTATGCTGTCGCGCGAGCTCGTGAAGCGCGGGCACACCGTCATGATCGCGACGCCGGAAGAATCCGCGCTCGCGCGCCGCGCGCGCGCGGCGTCCATCCCGGTGTTCACCGATGTCGAGTTTCGCAACACGAAAAATCCCTTCCAGTTTTTCAGCGACATCGCCGCCCTTGGACGGTTCGTCCGCGCGGAGAAGTTCGATCTCGTCCACACGCACGGCTCGCGCGATATGTGGAGCATGGCGCTCGCCCGCACTATTTTTAGACTCAAGCAGCCGATTCTGCTCACGCGCCACAACGTCAAGCGCGTGCGCTTTCACGCGTTTAACCGCTGGATTTACCGCCACGGCATCGACCGGCTCGTCCTGACGAGCGGCGCGGCGCGAGAAAATTACCGGCCGTTTTTCGCGGCGGGAATCTTAAACGAGAGCGAAGCGACGGTGATCCATTCGAGCGTCGATATCGACCGCTTCGCCGGGCCGCGCCATCCGGAAAGAATTCGCAGGGAGCTGGGAATCGCGGACACCACACCACTGATCGGCCTCGTCGGCCGCATCGTCAAGGATAAGGGGCCGCTGGTTCTGCTCGACGCCGTGCCGGAGATTCTCAAAGAGTTTCCCGACGCGCTTTTTATCCTCGTCGGGAAGCCGGGAAAGCTGGAGCAGCACGTCCGCGATCTGATCAAGAGCCGCTGCCTCGAGCGCTCGGTGCGCCTGCTGGGCTTCCGCGAAGACATCGTCGATATCACCGCCGCGCTCGACGTCTCCGTGCTGCCGACGAAGAGCGAGTCTTCGCCCGCCGTCGTCAAAGAAGCGATGCTATTGGGCAAGCCCGTCGTCGCGAGCCGCGTCGGCGGCGTCCCCGAGGTTCTCGACGAGAGCAGGGGAACCCTGATCGCGCCCGACGATCCCGCCGCGCTCGCGCGCGGCGTAATCGAGGCGCTGCGCCGGCCGCCTCAGAGCGACGGCCTGCCGGAGCGCTTCACGCCCGCGTTTTTGTGTGAGTCGTATCTGAAGGTGTACGAGGCGATGTTGCGGAAGGAAGGCTGACTACCTGTTGCAGAAAGAGATTATCTTTTCTCTTTCCGTCGGAATAAGCTGAACTCCACCCCAACCGTTATAATCGCGCGGGTCGTCGTGGCGCAGTTGTAAAACCAAATCCGTACACAGCGCATTCTCTGCGCTCATATAGGAAACCTCGTACCACCAGCGAAGTCCTTCGCCGAAAAATTCCGATACCGTCGTTTCCAGCAGGGTTTTTAACTTCCCATTTTCGGGACTGAAGACACGGAGAATCTCCTTTCGCACGCTCGTGCCTCGTCCTGCGCCGGTCACCATCACGATCTCTGGAGTAGCATGGCCAGAGAGGTTGATCACGTCGATGCGGTAGCCGTCATAAGAGCTGTAAAACGGATATGTGATCGTTTTTCCGGCGAGCCTGAAGTCCGCGACATGCTCATCCCTATCGCCGGTCGTGACACGCAGCATGCCATAAGAGTTCTCGACAGTCCGAATCGCGATAGGCGCCTGCATTTGTTGCTCGACCGAAAGGAGAGGGCTCCGAGGTGCAGCGGGTTTTGCAGACGCCGCGTAAAGCAAGACGGCGAAAACGAGTAGCCATCGAAACCTCGACATTTCTTAACTCCCAAATTTCACGAAATACCTTATCAAAAAACTTTGCCGTGTTCGATAGACGTGCGCGGGCTGGCTCTTATTCCTACGAGCATCCGAAAGGAGGTCTTAAAATGGCCCGGATTAAGATATTCGCGCGGGCTGCTGGCGTGGGCGCGCGAATCCTATTTCAGTTCGGCTAAAAGCTCCGTCCGGCGTGAAAACACCGGCTTGAGATCGAACGCGGCGGTGAATTCCAGCGGGGAGGCCAAATAGGTTCTAAAGCTTTGCCCGAACCATGCGCCGTAATGCTTTTTGTCGGCGCTCAATGTTCTGCGCCAAGCCGCCAAGTCACTGCCGCGGTACGGAAGAGGGCGAGCGATGATGCCGGTCTTGAGATAGATCAAGTCGGCGGCGTTGGAATAAATCTCGCCGTCGAGCCGGTTGCGCGAAAGCCAATCTAACAATTCGGAGCGCTCCCAAGCGATGTGCGTGTAGTCGCCGGCTCCCTCGCGACGCCAAATCGAAATAGCCTGAGATGTCGTGAAAGTCGATTGGACGAGGATCGCCAGGGACAGGATCGACGCCAATGCCTCGGCGCGCTTTCGCGGCACGCCTCGTTCTGCCAACCACGCGGCGCATTTCTCGATCGCTTTGAATAAGAAGAGAAGAGCGATCGGAAATATTGGCGAGAGATAGCGCTGGGATATGGGTTCGAGCGCGATCGTTCCGGTAACGGCTACAAGCATCGCACAATAAATGATGATGAATAGGCCGGCGGTGATGACGAACGCTCTGCCGGAGGGGACTTCCTCATTTTGCGGCCGTTTCGCGCCGATGAAAAGGCAAGCCCCGATCAGTGCGGTCAAAAGGAGGAAAGCAGCGACTCGAGTTTCGAGCGCCGAGTCGAAGGGGAGGAACCAATTCGTCGATACGACCACCAAATCGCGGGCGGACGCCAAAATGCTCGTTGACGAAGAGCTGCGCGGTCCGGTCGGCGCGCCGGCGAGAGAATAGTTGCGGACGACCCATAGCGAGAGCGGCAGCAGCGACAGCGTGCAGAAAGCCGCCGTGAACGCCAATCGATTTTTCCATGCGGTCCGCTCCGAGGTCAGTAAAAATACTGCCCCGCAGAGCACGAGCGCGAGACCGAGATAACGCTGTAGGCATGCGACTGCGGCTACGGCGGAAAGCACGGCAAGCGATCCGATCGAAAGGTGCTCGGAGCGCCACACTTGCGAGAGCCGCAGCAAGAAGATCAGGATCAATAGGATGAACAGCGGTTCGGTCCAGACCATCACGTACATTTTGAGCAAAGGGAAGGAAAGAAGCGCGCTGGCGGTCGCGATTGCGCGCAGAGGCCGCGAATTCAACAAAACCGAGGCGATTAGTCCGACGTAGAAAACCGTGAGGCCGAAGGTCAGCGCGTTAAAAAAACGGGCGAACTGGAGGACGTCGACGCCGGTGCTGATGCCGGCCGCCAGGATCGTAGGAAACAAAGGTGGCCAAACCGTGAAGACGGTGCCGTCGTAATACAGATACCCATGCCCGCTATATAGGCTGCGGGCGGCGGCGATGTAGTTAATCGAGTCCGGGCTTACGCCGGGTCCGAAGTTGTCGGTGGCCACGGACGCTAGCAAAAATCCGGACGCGGCGAGCAACGAATAGAGGAGATATTCTGACCGATCGTGCTTCAATGACAAGAATTACCATCTTCCATAATTGATTTTCTCGTGCGCCGTCAAGAAAAATCGCTCGCAATGGGGCGCCGACATTTTATGCGCACCCAAAATTTTGTCGCACCCACTTGTTCAGCCATTTTCTGGGCGGTAGGTTCTTATACATCCGGGTTTCCGAAAGGAGGGTCTTAAAATGGCGTGGATCAAAACGTTCGAAGAGAGCGAAGCGCGGGGCCTGCTCGTCTGGGTTTACCGGGTGATGCGCTGGACGCGCGGACGCGTGCCCAATATCGTCAAGGTCTCGAGCCTGCACCCGCGGCTTTTGGTCACGCTGGGGCCGCTCTTCCGCACGCTGATGGAAGGCCCGTCGCCGCTCAGCCGCGCCGAGCGGAAGATGATCGCGATCGTCTCGTCTAGAGTGAACAACTGCTTCTATTGAACGGAGTCCAACGGAGAGTTTCTCCGTCAAGAGCTGAACGATGCCCCGTTGGCCGATGCCCTGATGAAAGATTACCGCCAAGCTCCGCTTACACCCGAGATGATGGAATTGTTGTCCTTCGCGGAAAATGTGACGCGCGATGCGAGCCGCATTAGCTCCGACGACATCGCGCGGCTACGCTCAGACGGTTTCTCTGACCGTGCGATCCTAGACGCCGCCCATATCGCCGGATTTTTTTGCTACATGAACCGGGTCGTACAGGCGCTCGGCGCCGATACGCGGTCGGGCGTTGCTACGTCGGCGAAAGAGAAGATGTCGCTGGGCATCGCAGCGGGCGGGGCGCTGCAGATTTGATGACAAGGAAGCTAGGGTCAAACATCGGCTGAGTTCACGGCGACCATTCCGCTTCGGAAGTGACGGCGTATCCCTGCGTCTCCGTGGTGGGTACATTGAGTTTCTGCCGGAACAAACCGTGCCCGCCGGGAGCGAGATTCCCCGGGACTACGGCGGCGATTCCCGAGGCGACCGTCCACCCTTGACGTTTGACCGTGTATCTGACCCGGATGTTGATGGCAACGTCGCTGCCGCTGTTTAACACATCGCCCGAGACATACATGTTGCCTGGAGATCCGTCGACCTGAGTTGATACGACCGTCACATAGCTGCCGGTGCGTGCGCCATAGCCGAAGCCGCCATAGCCAGTTCCTGTTCCATAACCTTGCGAGCCGGGATAGGTCGGGTACGCCGGTATCCGCTCCGTAGGTGCTTGAGGTGGGTTGGTGGAGGAAACAGCGATGGTGAAGCGTCCGACCTTATCTGCCATCTTACCATATACGGAAATCTGGCCGGATAGCTCCAAGACTTTGCCGGAAGCGGCCGCCGTATTGCTAAGATTCGCCTCGCTTAATTGAAAGCCCGCGCAATCGAGCAGCTTAATATTCCCGTAAATGGTTTCCTGCCGCGATCCCCAATTTTTTACCTGAAGGCGCCAAGCGAAGCGAGCGCTCTGTTGGTTGATATCGATGAGTTTGAGTTGGAAACCCAGCGGGGCGACGTATGGGTGATTCGACACCAGGGCCGACGGCTTGAGTTGCCGCGCCTCGCCCATGGCAAACGGGACGCATGATCCAGTCGGCTGCGCCAGCGACTCGATGGCGTCGCGCGGACTCGGCGGATCGGGTGGCGGGGTGTTGGAGAATTTCCACTGGCCTTTTTCGTCGAGCCATTTAAAAACATCCTGTCCTATGGCGCCGAACGGCGCCATCAAACTGCTGGCGAACAGAGCGGCGAAACCTATCAGGAATAGAGCCTTGGTGGCGGCTAAATGGTGTAATCCGAGACGCGAATGGCGGGAGCGTTTCGGGCACAAACGCGCATTTCGGGATTTCAGGGGCCGCTCGGGTGACAGAACTGCGCCATGTGCGAGCAAGTCTCGTTGCATAGGCGCAACAAGATACCTAATATATGCTGAAAATTCAAAATGGCCGTCAGGGATTGACGATCAACTCGAAAAGGCCAACCCGACGCGCCGACCCTCCGGAGACAGTAGCGCGGCCTCCGAGCTGCGTCGCTGCTTTTGGCGGAATCCGCCGCCATTGGACAACCGATTCGCCGATGAGAAATCCTGAGCAGTCATAAAAACGGATTTTTGCTAAGAGTTTGCCGTCGACCGTCGCGTCGTTTTTGATCGAGAGCAGCCAGTCGAACCGAGCGGCCTTTGTATCCACTTCGGCCAACTTAAGGTCCAAACTTTCGACTCCAACATAATGTGACGTCCGGGGTACGAGGCGCGACTTGTCCATGCGGCGGATCTCGCCAACGTGGAACGGAGTGCATTCCGGCGACGGGGTCAACGGATCTTCCGGCGGAAGCGGGGGCGGCGTATTGGTGATATTCCACTGGCCGTTTCCATCTTTCCATTTATGAATATCCTGTGCGGCAGCGAAGATCGGCAGGAGGATGAGAAGTGCGAGCACGGCGAGTAGCTTCACGCCGCTATTTTACCATTGTTCGATAATTATTTCTCGAATCAGTAAAGACGACAGTTCGGTCTAAATAGTCGCTACTTCCAGCTTCCGTCCGCCGCGATCAGATCGAATACCTCGGCAAGAATACCCGCGGCAGTGTCGACGGTTTCTTCGTCGATCGTGAGCGCGGGCTGAATGCGGACGCGCGGCGTATAGGCCATCGTGAGGAGTCCCCTGCGGAGACATTCGTCGAAGATACGCCGGCAGGTGTTTTTGGCGAGCGGCTCCTTGCTTTGCTTGTCGCGGACGAGGTCGATGCCGATGAAGAGGCCGGCGCCGCGGACATCGCCGACGAACGGGTAGCGATCGGTCCAGTCCGATAATAATTTTAAGAAATGTGCGCCCACGCGGCGCGAGTTCTCGACCAGCTCTTCGTCGTCGATGATGTTGAGCGCGGCGGCGGCCGCAGCCGCGGCGAGCGGGTTGCCGCCGTAGCTTGACGAGGAGCCGGAGGGATTCGACCAAGGCTTCGCCTGCACGATCTCATCCGTCGAAACAATCCCGCTGATCGGAAAGCCGCCGCCGAACTGCTTGCCGATCGTGACGATGTCCGGCTCGACGCCGGTGTGGTCGCTGGCCCAGTATTTTCCCGTGCGGCCGAAGCCGGTGATCATCTCGTCCGTGATAAGCAGCGCGCCGAATTCGCGCGCCACCTCCTTGATCGCGGGAAGGTATTCCGGCGGCGGGATGACGTTGCCGGCGGTGCCCTGCATCGGCTCGATCAGGAAAGCGGCGACGGCGCCGGAGCTGTTCTGCTTGACCTGCGCGCGCGTCGCCTCGACGCAGGCGAGCCCGCAGGAAGGGTATTTCAGCTTCAGCGGGCAGCGGTAGCAGTCAGCGTAGGGCGCGATGTGCGCGCCGGGGACCATCGGTCCGTAGCCGTTCTTGAAGTCCGATCCCATCAGCGAAAGAACGCCCATCGTCTTGCCGTGAAAGCCGCCGCTGAAGCTGACGAATTCGAATTTTCCGGTGTGCGCCTTCGCGAGGCGAAGCGCCGACTCGACCGCCTCGGCGCCGCTCGAATAGAGCTGCGCGCGGTGAAGCGCGGCCGCGGGGCGGTGCGCCGCAAGCCGTTCGAAGAGCTCGACGCGCGCCGCGCTCGTGAAGCTCCCGACTGACGCTTGCGCGACCTGCGCCTGAACGGCCTTGATGTATTCGGGGTGGCTGTGGCCGAGAGCATTGACGCCGATGCCGCCGATGAGATCGAGCAGCGTGTTGCCGTCGGCGTCGGTGACAGCGCTGCCGCGCGCCTCCTTCACCGCGATGCCCGCGTAAAGCGCAAAACCCTGCAATCCCGGCGCGAGGTGCTCGTCTTCGCGCGCTCGCAGCTCGCGGCTCTTCGGTCCCGGGATCGGAGCTCGAATATGCGGCTTTTGATTTTTAGGTTGCTGCTGGGCCACTGGTATCGTCAGGCGAAGGTTTGTCGGTTGAAGACGAAATGCCGGTGTAGAGGAAAATTGAACAGCAGGCCGACGGATATCGCGACGATGACGCGCGAGAGTGCGTAGTACAGATGCGCGTATTCGGTCAGCAAGTACACGCCCGCGGTGTTGAGCGCGAGACTGATCGCAGAAACCACAGCGTAGCGGACCGCCTGTCCATGAATGGCTTCATGGTCGGCGGTGAAAGTCCAATGGCGGCCGAGAAGGAAATTGACCACCGCGCCGATGAACGCGCCGGTCGCGGTCGCCGCGACGTACCAGAAGCCGGCTACTTCGGTTAAGAAAACCATCGAGCTGAAGTCGACGAGCGTCGCCGTGAGCGATGCGACCTGCGACCGCCGCAAGGAGACCATCAGTGGTGG
>DASWZY010000331.1:0-5070 GCA_036407055.1 Binatia bacterium | reverse complement strand
GAGGTTCACCGGCTTGTCCAGATTATTCACCAGCGCGCGCACGACCTCGGCGAAGCCGAGGGTCACGATGGCGAGATAATCGCCGCGGAGCCGCAGCACCGGCAACCCGAGAAGCACGCCGGTGACGGCGCCGAGCGCGATGCCGCCAGCGAGGAACGCGAAGAACCAGCCGGCGGCGAGCGGAAAGTGGCCGCCGGAGATGAACGCGTTCGCCTGCGGCGAGCCGAAGATCGCCCAGAGATAGGCGCCGATCGCGTAGAAGGCGACAAAGCCCAAGTTCAGCAGGCCGACGAAGCCGACGACGATATTGAGGCCGAGCGCGAGCGCGACGTAGATGCCGATCTGGATCGCGACCTCGAGATAGTAGCCTTCGATGGCGCCGAGAAACGGCATGAGCACGATCAGCACCGCGCCGCTGAAGATCAGCTTCGCCGCGCGCGCGATGGGCGCGTAATAGATCAATAACAGCGACGCTTGGAAGAGGAGAAAGGCCGAGACCGAGCGCGGAAACCAGTAGACCAGCAGGCTCGTGAGCGCGATGTACGCGGCGAGGCCGACATTGATTACGAAAACTTTACACTCGCGGCGATCCATTAAGCTCCTTCCCGCACCGTCTCGCCGAGCAGACCTTTGGGCCGGAAGATCAGGATCAGGATTAAAACTGCGAAGGCGAACACATCTTTATATTCCGCGCCGAAGGCGCCGTTGGTGAGCACCGCCAGATAAGACGCGGCGAACGCTTCCATCAGACCCAGCACGAGTCCGCCCAAAACCGCGCCCGGAATGTTGCCGATTCCGCCGAGGACCGCGGCGGTGAACGCCTTCATGCCCGGGACGAAGCCGCTGTAGGGATTGATGAGGCTATAGTGCAAGCCGAACAGAACGCCCGCCGCGCCGCCCATTGCGCCGCCGACGAAAAATGTCAGCGTGATGATGCGATCGACCGGAATGCCCATGAGCGCCGCGGCGTCCGGGTCCTGCGCGACGGCGCGGATCGCCGTGCCAAGCTTCGTTTTGTTGACGAAGAGATACAACCCGGCGAGCATGATGAGCGCGGTAACGACGACGAGCAGCGACTTGAACGGGATCTCGACGGCTGCGCCGAGACTTAGGTTCTGGTCGAGAATGTCCAGCGTCGGATAATTGAGATAAAAGGTGTTGCGCCAGAGACTCTCGATGAAACGGATGAAATCCTGAAGGAAGAAGGATGCGCCGATCGCCGAGATGAGCGGCACCAGCCGCGGCGCGCCGCGGAGCGGCCGATACGCGATGCGTTCGAGCGCCGCCGCCGCGAGGCCGCTCGCGAGCATGCCGGCGAGCACGATCATGAGAATCACGACGGCGGGATGCAGCGTGGCGAGCGCGCCGGTCGCGTCGAGCCCAAGCAGCAGCTCGGCGCCCACGAAGGCGCCCAGGATGAAGATCTCGCTGTGCGCGAAATTGATGAATTCCAGCACGCCGTAGACCATCGTGTACCCGAGCGCGATCAGCGCGTACATGAAGCCGAGCACGATGCCGTCGACGGCGACCTGAAAGAAAATCCCCGAGGAAAAATCCAACGCGATGCCTCTAAGGTCGGCTATGGTAACAAATAGCGTCGCCGCCCGCCACCGCTAAAACGCAGTTGACATACCCGCCGCGGCTTCGCTACGCTCGGCCGGTGATATGCAGGTATTCTAAAAGGAGCCGGTGAGATCATGGCGCGGCATTCGGTGATACACGCGGCCCGCGGAAGGATCCAGCACGTCCGGACCTTCAACGACAAGCTGCTTTACGGCGATCTCGAGTCGATGCCGGCGTTGAAGCGCGGCTTCTACCGGCAGATCCGCATTCTCTACCGCGCGATTCTCGGGTTCAACGACAACCGTTGCCCGCTGCTCGCCTCGGCCCTTACCTACACAACGCTGCTCTCGCTCGTACCGCTGCTCGCCCTCATGTTTGCCATGCTGAAGGGCTTCGGCGTGCAGAACCGCTTGGAGCCGATCCTGATCGAGAAGCTCTCGGCCGGCTCCGAGCAGCTGGTGAAGCAGATCATCGGCTACATCGACAAGACCAACGTCAAGGCGCTCGGGGCCGTAGGACTGGCAAGCCTGCTCGTCACCGCTATCTCGGTCATCGGCAATATCGAGTTCGCGCTGAACCGAATCTGGGGCGTGCAGCGGACGCGGAATATCGGGCGCAAGTTCTCCGACTATCTGAGCGTGCTCCTTACCTGCCCGATTCTCTTCGTCGCCGCGCTGGGCCTCACGAGCTCGGTCCAGAATGTCTCGGTCGTCCACCAGATTCTCGAACTGCCGGGAATGGGATATCTCGTGCTCGCGGTCGCCGCGATCACACCCTATATCCTCATGTGGATCGCGCTCACGTTTCTTTACGACTACCTGCCGAATACGCGCGTGAAATTCGCCTCGGCGGTTTACGGCGGCATCATCGCCGGAACGCTCTGGCAGGTGGCGCAGTGGGGGTACATTCACTTTCAGGTCGGCGTCGCGCGCGCCAACGCCATCTACGGCGCGTTCGCGCAGCTGCCGATCTTCCTCGTCTGGCTCTATATGGGCTGGAACGTGGTCCTTTTCGGAGCCGTCCTGTCGTTCGCGCATCAGAACATCCGCACCACGGGCAAGGACCCGAACGTAGCCGACGCGCCGTACGCGTTTCGCGAGGAGCTGGGGCTCAAGCTCCTATGGCTCATCGGCAGGCACTTTGTCGCCGGGGAGCCGCGCTACAGCGCCGAGACGCTCGGGCGCGAGCTCGCTGTGTCCGTGAAGATCGTAGGCGATATTCTCGAGCATCATTGCAAGGCGGGCTTTCTCATCGCCGCCACCGGCGACGAGTTGGAGCCGCTCTACATGCTGGCGCGGCCGCCGGAAAAAATTTCCGTCAACGAGGTCATCGACGCGCTGCGCCTATACGGCGGCGAGGCCGTGCCGTCGCGGCACATCGAAGGCGAGGAGCCGCTCTACGCCGCGATCGACCGTGCGATCGATTCGCGGCGCGAAGCGCTCGCACGGACGACGCTCGGCGACCTGCTGCCGCACACCGCATAAATTATGCTCCAACCCCGCCGCACGCTCGGATTCGCGCGCCTGGTCGCGCTCACGTTCTTCTGCGTCGCCGGCGGGGCCTACGGCTTCGAAGATGCGGTCGGCGCCGCCGGGCCGGCCATCGCGCTCGCCGCGCTCGTCCTCGTGCCCTGGCTCTGGAGCTTTCCGACCGCGCTCATGACGGCCGAGCTTTCCGCCGCGATGCCCGAAGACGGCGGCTACGTCGTCTGGGTCACGCGTGCGTTCGGCCGCTTCTGGGGATTCCAGGAGGGCTGGTGGAGCTGGCTCTGCAGCTTCGCGGACAACGCCCTCTATCCGGTCATGTTCGTCGATTACCTCTCCTACCTCCGCGGAGACATCGCCCCAGTGGAGCGTTGGGCGATCGGCGCCGCGCTCGTCGCCCTAACGACCTGGCTCAATATTCGGGGCACGCGTCTGGTCGGCGCGAGCCTCGTCGTCTTCACCGTCATCGTCCTCGCCCCGTTCGCCGCCATGGTGGCGCTCGGCGCGCCGCACGTCGATATGAGCGCCTGGCTCGCCGGCGGCGGCAAAGGCGACTGGGCTCTGCTCCTGAGCGTTGTCTTGTGGAATACCTCTGGGTGGGACAACGCCGGAACGCTGGCCGGCGAAGTGGAAAAGCCGGGGCGAAATTATCCCGCCGCGATGGCCGCCTCGGTCGTGCTCGTCACGATCGCATACCTTTTGCCGGTCGCGGTCGGCGTCGGCGTCGACCGCAACTGGCAATCCTGGGAGGAAGGCTACTTTCCGAAAGTCGCGGCGGCGATTGGCGGCCCCTGGCTCGGCGGCGCGCTCGCCGCTGCCGCGCTGGTGAGCGCGGCCGGGCTCCTCAGCGCGCTGCTCTGCACATCGTCGCGCGTGCCGTACGCGATGGCGGCGCGCCGCATGCTGCCCGCGCCGCTCGAGCGGCTGCATCCGCGCTATGCGACACCCTGGGTTTCCATCGTCGTCAACGCCCTCGGCGTCGCGCTGCTCATCCCCTTCTCCTTCCAGGATCTCGTACAGGTCGACATGTTCCTGTATGCGCTCGCGCTGATTCTGGAATTCGCGGCGCTCGTGTGGCTCCGGCTGAAAGCGCCGGAGATGGCGCGCCCGTATCGCATCCCCGGGGGCACGGCGGGCGCGGTCGTGCTGTCGGTCCCGCCCGTGGTTTTGTGCGTTGTCAGCATGGCGCTGGCGGACGGCGCCACCGTCTGGGTGAGCGTCGGCGGCATCCTTCTGGGCTTGGCGGCGTACCGGATTTGGAATAGAAGCAAGAATCAGACGGTCGCATCCATCGCCGGCTGAAACCGAAGGAGTCGATCATGAGAACACTTTTGCTCACGGCAGCGCTTCTCATGTATTTCCTATTCGCCGCGGCGCTTCCCGCATCCGCCGCGCAGATCACGCTTATCTGGACGAGCGAGACCGGCACTTTCGCGCCGATCTGGGTCACGAAAGAGGCGCGGCTCTTCGAGAAATACGGCAACCAGGTCCAGCTCGTCTTCATCCAGGGCGCGGCAGCGGCCGCCGCTGCGGTCATATCGAACGACGCGCAGATCGGCTCCTTCTCGCCCCAGGTCGTCCTCACGAGCGCGATGCAGGGTCTCGATCTCGTCATGATCGGGCGCCTCGGCAACTCGATGGACAACCGCATCTTCGGCCGCAGGGGCATCACCGACATCAAGCAGGTGAAGTCGCTGGCCATCAGCCGCTTCGCCAGCAACGCGGATTTCGCCGGCCGCTTCCTGGTCGAGCGCGCCGGGCTCAAGCCGGACACCGACGTCGCCTTTCTCCAGTTCGGCAACCAGTCCAACCGCATCGCGGCGATCGAGACCGGCCGCGCCGACGCGGCGATCGTGACGCCGCCCATCACACTCCAGGCGCGCAAGATGGGCTTTCCGCTGCTCATCGACAGCTCCAAGCTCAACATTCCTTATTCGAGCCTGTTTTTCACCACGAGAAAGTCCTATCTCGCGCAGCACCGCGAAGACATGAAAAACGTCATGAAGGCGATCATCGAAGGCGT
>DASWZY010000330.1:0-10017 GCA_036407055.1 Binatia bacterium | reverse complement strand
CAGACCGACGACGATCTGTCCTATGTCCTCAAGTATGCCGGACCGGACAACCTCGTCATCGGCTCCGATTATGGACATGCCGACACGGCGAGCGAGCTCGACGCGCTGCGGAATCTGAAGCAGTCGGGCGAGGTGGCTGCGGGTGTTATCGACAAGATTTTGGACGACAACCCGAGGTCGCTTTACGGGTTATAACGGATATATGGTTATCGATTTTCAAGCGCACGTTTTCCCGGAGAGCTACATTGCCGAGATGGACCGGCTCGACGGCGAGGTGATCCTCGAGCCGCCGGATCCGCACAGCGGCATGCGCTATTTCTTCGACCGCAAGCTCGGCTGCCGCATCAACACTGCGACGTTCCAGGGCAGGGACGTGGAGAAGCGGATCGAGCACATGGACCGGCTCGGAATCGACGTGCAGGTCCTGAGCATTCCGGCGCCGGGCGCGGATCGTTTCCAAGGCGACGGGGCGGTCAGGGTCGCGCGCATCGCCAATGACGCGATCGCGGCGATCTGCAAGAAATATCCCCGGCGCTTCGCCGGGCTCTTCACGCTGCCGACTTCTTCGAGGCAGGCATCCCTCGACGAGATCGAGCGCGCCGTCAACGAATTGGGCTGCCGCGGCTTCGGCTCGTTCACGAATCTGAACGGCCGCGCGCTCGACAGCGAAGATTTGTTCCCGATCTACGAGCGCCTCGCGCGCTATAAGCTGCCGGTGTACCTGCATCCCACCGCGCCGCTCGCCACCGAGGCCGTCGGGCTCGACATCATGCCGACGCTGATATTCGGCTGGGCCTTCGATTCGAGCGTAGCGATGACGCGGCTCGTTTACGGCCGGGTGCTGGAGCGCTTTCCCGAGATCAGCTTCGTCGTCGCCGACGTCGGCGGCGTGCTCGCGTTCTTCGCGCAGCGCGCGATCAATATCTACACCGGCCGCACCGAGGAAATCCGCCAGCGCTACGGCTTGAAAGAAAACCCGCTCGATTCGTACCGCCGCTTTTTCGTCGACACCGCCGATCATCCCTCCTCGACGCTCAAATGCGTCTACGACTTCTTCGGCGCCGATCGCATGGTGCTCGGCACCAATTATCCTTATGGGCCCGAAGAAGGCTGCGTCTTGGTCAAGAACAGCTTGAAGGCGCTTTCCGATCTGGGACTCGGAAAGGACGAGCGGGAGAAAATTCTCGGCGGCAACGCCGGGAATATCCTCCGCCTCGGCTCGTCATGAAATTCGGCAAGGCCGCGCGGCCGGTCATCATGGGCCGGAACGGCATGGTCGCGTCCGGCCATTATCTCGCCTCGCTTGCGGGCGCGCGGATTTTGCAGGACGGCGGCAACGCCGTCGACGCTGCGCTCGCGACCTCGCTCGCCTTATCGGTCGTGGCGCCGGAGACCTCCGGTCCCGGCGGCGACATCTTCGTGCTGCTCTACATGAAGAAAACCGGCAAGGTCGAGGCGCTGAACGCGAGCGGCCCCGCGCCGAAGAAAGCTACGATCGAACATTATCGCGGTCTCGGCCACTCGCACATACCGACCGAAGGGCCGCTCAGCATCGCCGTCCCAGGCGCGGTCGACGGCTGGAGCGAATTGCACAAGCGCTACGGGACCGTCGGATTCCAGCGCATCGCCGCCGACGCGATCGCGTTGGCGCGCGACGGCTTCCCTGTGTCGGCGCGCTTGGCGAAGAGCATCGACGAGACGAAAGGCCCCGACATCGGCCGCTACTATCGACAGGGCGCCGGCCACGTCGTGCCCGGCCACGTCCTTGCGCAGCCCGGCTTGGCGGAGACCATCGAGACGATCGCGAAGAAAGGCCGCGACGGTTTCTACAACGGCCCGCTCGCCGATCGCATGTGCGACGCGCTGAAGGAGGCCGGCGGCATCATCACAAAAGACGATCTCGCCGGAAAAATTGCCGACTGGCTCGAGCCGCTCGGCACGACGTATCGCGGTTTTACGGTCTATGAGCAGCCGCCGGTGTCGCAGGGCTTCATGGTGCTCGAGATGCTGAATCTGCTCGAAGCGTATCCGCTGGCGCAGATGGATCCCGCGGAAGCGATCCATGTGATGGTGGAGGCGAAGAAGCTCGCGTTCGAGGACCGCATCAATCATCTCGACGATCCGCGGTTCGGCGATCCGCAGATTGATCGGTTGATATCCAAAGCGCACGCGGAAAAGTGGCGCGCGTCGATTGGCGATCGCGCGCGGCCCGTTATCCGTCCCGCCGTGTCCGGCGGCGATACGACGTATCTCTGCGCCGCGGACCGCGACGGCAACGTCGTCTCGCTGATCCAGAGCATCTTCGCTGTATTCGGCTCGCGCGTCGTCGCCGGGGACACCGGGATTGTCATGAATAACCGTCTGTGCAGCTTCGGCCTCGATCCATCCAAGGCCAACGCGCTCAAGCCCGGCAAGCGGCCGGCGCACACGCTGAACTCTTACATGGCTTTTCACGGCGGCGATTTTTATGCCGTCGGCGGCACGCCGGGTAACGACGATCAGCCGCAGTGCAACGTGCAGATTCTTCACCGCATGCTCGACCGCGACAGCGATCCGCAGTCGGCGGTGGAAGCGCCGCGTTGGAGCCACATGCCCGGCACGCCGCCGCGCGACCGGCTGCCCGAAGATCTGAGGATGGAAGAAGGTTTTCCGGAAGACGTCAGACAGAAGCTTGAGGCCAAAGGACACAAGGTCATCGTCGTCGATCGGTGGTCGTTCGGCGCGTCGCAAGTGATCGTGCGCGACCCGGCGACGGGTGCCTGGCTCGGCGCCGCCGACCCGCGGCGGGATGGTTACGCGATCGGGTGGTGAGCAGCCGCAGCTGCCGATTGGTGGAGGTCAAACGATGCCGCGCATGATTAGCGTCGTTGCGCTCGCGGTTCTTCTCGGGCTGAGCTTCCAGGCCTCGGGCGCGGAGTCGCCGACGATCCGGTCGAGCTACGCGGCCGTGAGCGGCGCGTTTGCGCCGATCTGGGTTGCGCAGGAAAAGGGACTTTTCAACAAGTACGGCGTCAACCTCGAACTGAAATACATTCTCCCGGCGACGGCGACGCAGGCGCTGATCGCACGCAGCCTCGATATCTGCAATCCCGGCGGCGAACTGATCGAGGCGGGGCTTACCGGCCATGACGTCGTTTTCATGCTCGGCGTGCTCAATCGCGCCGTGTTTTCATTGTACAGCAAGCCGGATCTTAAAAGCTTCTCGGACTTGAGGGGGAAGGTGATCGGCGTCACGCAGCCCGGCTCGACGACCGATTTCGTCGGACGCATTCTGGTGCGCCAGGCGGGCATGACGCCGGGGAAAGACGTGCGCGTCCTGCATATCGACGGCATTCCCGCCATCATGACCGCGCTGACGCAGGGCAACATCGACGCGGGCATCATCTCGGCGCCGACGACGCTGCGCGCGCGCAAGGCCGGGCTCAAAGAGCTCGTCAATATCACCGAAAAAAATATCCCGTTGATCCATGTCGCGTTCGCCAGCACGCGGCAATACATGAAAGAAAATCCCGATCGCGTGCGCCGCTTCCTGCAGGCGTATCTCGAAGGGCTCAAGATCGTGCGCACCGACGCGGAGCAGGCGAAGCAGGCGATCGGCAAATATACGAAGCTCACCGACGCGGCCGATCTCGACGAAACCTACAGGACATTCGTTCCCGCATGGGAGAAGGTTCCGTATGTCTCGGCGGCGGGGGTCAAGACGCTGCTCGATTTTTCCAATCAACCGGCGGCGAAAACGGCCAAGCCCGAGCAGTTCATGGACAACTCGTTTCTCGCCGAATTGGACAAGTCGGGATTTATCGACAAACTTTATTAGCCGCGATGTGCGGCAAAGGAGGGCTTATGCAGCTTTTGAATGTGCCGGAATTCGCCAAGCAGAGAAAAAAAGGCCAGCGGCGAATCGATCTTTTCCGCCGCGACAACTTGAATACCTGGCTGCTGTTCTTTCCGCCCGGCGATGTGCAGCGGATGCACAATCATCCGTCCGACCGTAGTTACTATGTCGTCAGCGGGCGCGGCATCATGAAGGGGCTGAACGAGATACACGAGCTTTCCCCGGGAATGATCCTCAGCATTCCCGCGCACGAGTACTACGAAGGCTCGAATCCCTACGACGAGCCGATGATCCTCCTCGGCAACAGCCACAAGGCGACGCCGGAAGACGTCGCGAAGGCGGGCGGCGCGCGGAACGAGATCGACGCGGCGACCGGCAAGCGCATTGTCTACCAGCACGGCGGCGGCGCCGACGAAGGCAAGATCGTCGACTAAGGAGACGCCGATGGAACGGGTGGGGTTGGTGGGTGTGGGCGCGATGGGCAGCGCGCTCTTCGAGCGCCTGAGGCTCGCCGGCGTCCAGCCGATTGTTTACGATATCGATCCGGCCGCGCTCGAGAATGCGCGCGCAGGGGGCGCGGAAATCGCCGACAGCGTAACGGCGGTCGCGCGCAATTCGGCCGTCGTGGATGTCGTTGTGCGCAGCGACGACGAAGTGCTTCAGTGCGCGCTGGGTCCGGACGGCATCGTCGAGAATATCGCCCCCGGCTCGCTCGTCATCCTGCACAGCACTATCCTGCCGGAGACAACGCGGCGGGTCGCGGCGGAGGCTGCGGCACGGAAAGTTCACGTGATCGACGCCTGCATGCTCGGCGTGCCGCGCGCGGTGCGCAACGGGCAGCTCAAGTTTCTCGTCGGCGGACCCGACGAGATCGCCGAGCGCGCCCGCGTCCATCTGCTTAGAATGGGCAAGCAGGTGATTCACATGGGTCCGGTCGGCTCCGGCAACGCGGCGAAGCTGATCAAAAATCTCACGTCCGGCGCCGAGACGCTCATGATTCACGAGGCGCTGCAGCTTGGCGAAGCCGCGGGGATTCGCTTCCCGCAGGTTTTGGAAATGCTTCAGGAAGTGGAATCGGAGCGTCTCTTGGATCGCTGGCAGACTATATTCGATCCGGCATCGGATAAGCCGACGCCGCGCCTCGGGCGCAACGTGTTTCAGAAAGACATTCCGCTCGCCGGGCTGCTTGCGGAAAAACTCGGCGTCAAGCTGCCCATCGTCAAGCAGCTTGCGGCGGCGGCGAAGCGGCTCTCGAAGCCCAAGCGCAAGTCTTAGGAGGAAGTATCATGGCAAGAATCCGTCACATCGCGCTCTTGACGCAGGATCCGCCGAAGCTGGCGGAGTTTTATCGCAATTCATTCGGCATGAAGGAAGTCGCGCGGAGCGGAGAAAAGCAAGATGCGATCTATCTCTCCGACGGGCACATCAATCTCGCGATCCTGCCGGCGCGCGGACGGCCGGAAGGCATCTATCATTTCGGCTTCGAGGTGGAGAACGTCGAGGCGGCGACGAGGCACGCGATCGAAGCCGGCGCGACCAAAGGCACCGAGGCGCTGCCGCGCGACGGCCGCTTCGCCGAAGGATTCATCCGCGATCCCGTCGGGACGCGCGTCGATCTTTCTTTGGGTTGGAAAATCTAGCAACTCCGAGGTAGGGGCGGGTCGCGAACCGCCTTTTTTTAACGCCACGCATGAAAATAAGTCTCTTTACCGAAATCCAGTGCCCGTCCGGCGCTGTCGCGGCCGAGCAGATCGATCAATTCCTCGAGCAGGCCGAGCTTGCCGACAAGCTCGGCTTCTGCGGCTTTTGGATCGCCGAGATCCACTGCCAGCCGGCATTCTCGCAGCTATCGTCCCCTTACGTCGTTCTCGGAGCAGCCGCGGCGCGCACCAAGCGGCTCCGCCTCGGCGTCGCCGTCAATACGCTGCCGGTCCATCATCCCGTGCAGATGGCCGAGGCCGCCGCCACGCTCGACCTCGTTTCGCACGGACGGATGGACTTCGCCGCCGGCGGCGGGCATCCGCACAGCCGCGTCTACGAATGTTTCGGCGTGGATCACACGATGACGCACGACGTCGTCGAGGAGAGCCTGCAAGTCATCCGCGCCGCGTGGACGCAGCCGGTGCTCTCGTTCGACGGCCGGTTTTTCAAAGTGCCGGGCGTCGTCGTCAATCCGAAGCCGCTGCAAAATCCGCCCCCGCCGTTTTACATGGCGGCCAGCTCCGCCGAAGGCGTCGAAGTCGCGGCGCGCGCCGGGGTGAATCTCTTCCTGCCGATTCATACGCGCACGCGCGCGCAGATCGTCGAGCTGGCGGAAGCCTACTGGAGCGGTCTGGAAAAATTCGGCCATCGCCGCTCCGACCATGAGCTCGGATTGCTCGTGCCGATGCACATCGCGCCGAGCACCGCCGAAGCGCGCGAGCGTTCCCGCGAGGGAATCATGCGCTATTATCGCATCATTGGCGACATGCGCGCGGGATATATCGAATGGCTGCAGAGCCGTAACGAGCCGCTGCCGCCGCGTCTGTTAAAAACGGCCACGGGCGAGCTCACGTTCGAGCGCGTGTGCGAAGAGCACGCGGTGATCGGCGACGGCGACTCGGCATTGTCGGCGCTGCGCGAATGGATGGGCGCGACCGGCGCCGCGCATCTGCTCGCGTGGATGAATATCGGCAGCGTGGTGCACCGACACGTCGTCGAATCGATGGAGCGCTTCGCGCGCGACGTCATGCCGCGTCTCGCCGGGTAGGAGGGATGATGACGAGAAAAATTGCGGCGATTCTCTTCGCGCTGTTTTTTCTCTCTGCCGGCGCCGCCCATGCCGCCGCGCCCTATTACGAAGGTAAGACCGTGCGGCTCATCGTCGCGTTCGCCCCCGGGGGCGGCTTCGACACCTACAGCCGCGCGCTCGGCCGCCATCTGGGGCGCCACATCCCGGGCAACCCGACAATTGTCGTCGACAACATGACCGGCGCCGGCGGCATCGTGCACGCCAATTACATGTTCCGTCAGGCGAAGCCCGACGGGCTAACGATCGGCAACAACATCGGCGGGCTATTTCTGCAGCAGCTCTTGGGCGCGAAGGGGATCGAGTTCGACGGGCGCAAATTCGAATATATCGGCGCTCCCTCCGTCGATCATCCCGTGTGCGTGCTCACCAAGGCGAGCGGCGTCAACACGATGGACAAATGGCTCGCCGCCAAGGAGCCTCTTCGTCTCGGCGGCGTCGGGCCGGGCGGAACGGCGTCCGACGTCGCGCGCGTGCTACACGCGGCGCTCAACCTGCCGATACGCGTCGTCGAGCCGTACAAAGGCACCTCGGAGATCAAGCTCGCCGCCGAAGCGGGCGAGCTCGCCGGCGGCTGCTGGGCGTGGGAATCGATGAAGACGATGTGGCGGCAGGGGATCGATTCCGGCGACGCGAACGTAGTGGTGCTCGCGATGCCGAAAAAGCATCCCGAGCTGCCCAATGTGCCGATCGCGATCGATTACGCCAAAAGCGCCGAGGCGAAGCAGCTTCTCAGAGCCGGCGTTCACGACACGGCGACGATCACGCGGCCTTATTTTCTGCCTCCGGGAACGCCGAAAGAGCGCGTGCAGATATTGCGCAAGGCTTTCGCCGATACGCTGAAAGATCCCGACTTCCTCGCCGAAGCGAAGAAAGGCAATCTCGATATCGAGGCCGTGAGCGGGGAAGAGATCGAGAAGATCGTGGGCGAGCTTTTCAAGCTCGACGCGGCGACAGTGGCGAAGCTGAAAGCCGTGCTGGTGCCGCAGTAGTTTCAGCCGCGCGCGTCGACTTCGAGTCGTCCGTCCCTGAGCGTCAGGCGCTGCCCGGAAAGCTCCATTCCCGCCTCGGCGGCGAGAGTGAACCGATTGCCCGCCGAATCCGGCCCCGGCATGCGCCGGCGGACTTCCTCGGGCGCGTCTTCGGTCGCGATCGCGCCGCCGGGCGACACGGAGACGACGCAGATATTAAATTCGCGCACTTCCTCGGCGACAAAGCGGGTGAAGGTGCGGATGGCGTCTTTCGAGACCGAATAGACGCACGCGCCGAGCGTTTTCGGCGGGCTGCCGCCGTAGAGATTGATGATATGTCCGGAGCGACGCTCCTGCATATACGGAAGCGCGTGTTTCGTGCACAGGAACGTCCCGCCCAGGTTCGTCTCCATCACTTTGCTCCAAAATTCTTTTTCCATGTCGCGGACCATCGGCCAGCGCGGCACGCCCCAGCCGAAATGCGTGACGATGCCGGCGTTATTCACCAATACGTCGATCGCGCCGAAGCGATCGACGGTCTGCTTCATGAAACCGCGCACTTCGTTTTCGTCGCGCACGTCGAGTTTCAAGGAGAGGGGATCCGCGCCGATCTCCCGCAGCTCGGCTTCGGTCTGCTTCATTCTTTCGAGATCGATATCGCCGATCGCGATCCTCGCTCCTTCGCGCGCAAAGCCGTGCGCGATGTAGCGGCCGATGCCTTTGGCCCCTCCGGTTATCACGGCAACTTTGTTTTTCAGCATAGGGTAGTCATACCGTAGAAAGAATTCGCTGTCGACGCGTCTCTCATAGTATCCTCATGGCGACGGCGCCGGCCGTCACCAGCGCAGCGGCCGCATAGCGAAGCGGGCCGAATCTCTCGCCTAAAAACAGCGCCGCGATGATCGCGCCGAAGATGACGGACGTCTCGCGCAGCGCCGCGACAAGCGCGATCGGGATATACGCCATCGCGTACAGCGCGATCCCGTACGACGTAAAAGTGCATAGACCGACGAGCACGCCGGTGCGCCAGCGGCGCTTGACGTGCCTGAGAAAGCTTATACGCCGCGACAAAATAAAAAATACAAGAAACGGGACCGGCTGAAAGAGAAACAACCAAACGGTGTAGCTCAATGGATTTCCCGAAAAACGGAGGCCGATACCGTCGGTCAGCGTGTACATCGCGATGACGACGGCATTCAAAACGGCGGCCGCGGTCGGCTGCAAACCGACTTTTCGCGACCACCACGCGTCGGAGGTCAGCAACAATATTCCCGAGGACAAAAGAATAATGCCGAGCTTTCCGCCCGCCGTCAGCGGCTCGATCACGACGCTCGCGGCCACGGCCGTCAACATCGGCGCGAGGCCGCGCATCAGCGGATAGATGTAGCTCATGTCGCCGAGGCGGTAAGCGAGCGCGACGAGCGAGAAGTAGCCGATGTGGATGATGACCGAGGCGATCAAGTACGGCCGGCTCGCGGGAGCGGGAAGCGGAACCCAGGGAAGCAGCAGGGCGGCGACGGCCGCGGAGCCGAGGGTTACAAGAACGGTGTCGTTGAACTTGTTATCGCTGGACTTGATGACCCCGTTCCAGGCCGCGTGCAGCGCGGCTGCGAACAAAACGACGAGCATCCAGGACCATGGCATGGCCCTGTGTAGCCGGTAGCGTCCGCATCTTCAACATGCCGGGCGCACCGTTGACACTCTCGGAAGGGCGGTGATAGCTTCGCTGCAGGGGGAACGCATGCGGATCATCGACGCGGACGGGCACGTTCAGGACAAAAACCTTCCATGGCGCGACTTGCTGCCCAATGGGTTCCAGTCGCGCGCGCCGCATCTTGTGACGGACAACCGCGGCATCGAGTTCATCATGATGGAAGGCCGTCTCTGCCCCAAGCCGGTCGGCAAAGCGTGCAGCTTCGTGGGCGCATCTCGGAATCGAAAGCAGCAGGAAACCACCGGCATGGAAGATCCCGTCCAGCGTCTCAAAGACATGGACCTCGAAGGGATCGACACCGCCGTGCTCTTCGGCACGAGCCCGTTCTTGAGCCTGCCGTTCGTCGAGGACAAAGAACTCGCTGCGGCGATCTCGGAAGTCTACAATAACTGGCTCGCGGATTATTGCCACGCCGATCCGCGGCGCTTGAAGGGCGTCGCGCTGGTGCCGATTCAGGATCCGCCCGCGGCCGTTAAAGAGCTGCGGCGCGCCGTCAAAGAACTCGGCTTTGTCGCGGTGGCGACTCCCGTCCATTCCTCATCGGGTAAAAATCTCGATCATCCGGACCTGGAGCCATTTTTCGCGGAGGCGGACCGCCTACGCGTTCCCGTGTGCGTTCACACCGGCGCCGGCGACGGCGTCGCCGCCGGCACCGAGCGCTTCGACCATCCATTTTATACGCACGCGATGACGCATCCTTTCGAGCAGA
>DASWZY010000329.1:0-10129 GCA_036407055.1 Binatia bacterium | reverse complement strand
TCGGCGCATTCGAGGAGTGACGATGAGCACAGAAAAAACAGATTCGCGACGTCGGATGGGGCTCAAGTGGCAGATCATGGGCGGTGTGACCTGCGCGATGGTCGTCTTCGGCCTGCTGGTTATCGGCATCGTCCAATATCGTATGACGTCCCTGGTGCGGAAGCAGCTCGATCAAAGGGGACTCGACCTGGCGGTGAATCTCGGCGACAGCGCGGCGGGGCGCGTTCTCAAGGGCGAAGTGTTGGAATTGTACGCGCTGATTGCCAAATATTCGCTCTCGCCCGGCGTCGCTTACACGATTGTGCGAGACGGACAGGGCGCGGTCATCGCCAACAGTCTGGGAACGCCGACACTGCCTCCGGAACTGAACGATTCCGGCCGACCGACGGCCGGCCCGGAGCGCCGCGAGGTCGCCTTCCGCGGCCGGACGGTTTATGAGACCTCCATCCCGATGCTTCAGGGCAGAGTAGGGAGCGCGACGGTCGGCTTTTGGGGCGATAGTCTCGACCAAGAGATCCGTGGCGCGGTGCTGCCGGTCGTCGGCCTCATCGTGATTGCTTTGGCCGCGAGCCTCATTGCGTCGCTCATTGTCGCGAGAGGAATTACTGCGCGCATGCTGCGACTGAAAGAAGTCGCCGACAAGGTCAGCAAAGGCGATCTCGAGACGCCCGTCGGCATCGATTCCAATGACGAGATCGGCGACCTCGCCCATTCCCTTGAGCGCATGCGCGCGAGTCTCAGGGCGGCGATGGCGCGCCTCAGCAGGGCATAACCGAAGTATTTGGTAAAGAGGTATCTGGTAAAATGAAAACGATCACATTAAATTGGCAATGGCGCGCGCTCAGCTCCGCGCTCGCGTGCATTCTCGCTTTGGCGCTGTTTTGCGCCGGCGCGGCGACAGCGGCGGAGAGGGCTCCCGCGCCTCTGGAAAAAATCAGAATCGCCTACAGCAGCATCTCCGGCAATCAGGTCCCGGCCTGGGTGGCGTATGAAAAAGGATTCTTCCGCAAGAACGGCTTGGACGCCGAGCTCATCTTCATTGAGGCCGGCAGCCGTGCGGTGAGCGCGCTGCTCAATGGCGACGTCGCTATGGCCCAGATGGCGGGGCCCTCGGTTATTCAAAGCCGGCTTCAGGGACAGGACGTGGTCATCGTCGCGGGCTTTCTCAATACGATGGACTACCAGCTGATGGTGCACAACAGCATCACCAGGCCGGACCAGCTCAAAGGAAAGGCGATGGCCGTGAGCCGTATCGGCTCGTCGTCCGACTTCGCGACGCGCTACGCTCTCAACAAATACGGCCTGCTTCCCGATAAAGACGTGACGATCCTAGAGATCGGCAGCCAGCCCGCGCGCTTCGCCGCGCTCGAATCGGGCAAGATCCAGGGCGCGATGGTGACCGTGCCGCTGACGCTCAAGGCGAAAAAACTCGGCTTTCACGCGCTCGCGGATCTCCAGATGCTCGGGCTCGAATACCAGCACACCGCGCTCGTGACGAGCCGCGCTTTGATCAAGTCGAAGCCGGAGGTGGTGCGCAACGCGCTGAAATCGATGGTCGAGGCGATCCACTACTACAAAACACAGCGGGCCGACGCGTTGGCGGTGCTGGGAAAATATCTCAAGGAGAATTCTCCCGAAGCGCTCGACGAGACGTACGAAGGCATCGGTCTCGCGCTGATTCCCGAGAAGCCGTACCCGACGCTGCGCGGCATTCAAATCATGCTCTCCGAGTTGTCCGCCAAAGACCCCAAGGCGCAGAAGGCCCGTCCGGAGGAATTCGTCGACACGAGCTTCATCAAAGAGCTCGATGCTTCCGGCTACATCGATCGTCTCTACAAATCGCAGCCGGTCGCCGCGGCGGCTCCCGCCGAACAGGCCCGCGCCGCGACGCCTGCGCCGGCGCCGGCGAAGGAAAAGCCGGCGGCAGTGGCAAAGGCGGGGAAGGCGCCGTCGCCCGACAAAACCGCTTCGGCCGACAAGACTGCCTCGAAGAGTAAAGCTGCGACGCCCGACAAAGTTGTGACCGCCGACAAGGCTGCGAGCGCAGACAAAGCTGCGGCGCCCGACAAAGTTCCAAGTGCCGACAAAGCCGCGACGACGACTAAAGGCGCCACGGATCCTGCTGCGGAGCAATCCGCGGCGCTGCCGCAAGAATATACCGTCAAGGCCGGCGACACGCTCTCGAAAATCTCGGGCCAATTCTACGGCACGCAGCAAAAATGGCAGAAGATTTTTCAGGCCAATAACGAGACATTAAAGAACCCCGACTACATTTTCATCGGGCAGAAGATCACCATACCTGCGGACGAGACGGCGCAGAAGAAGGGGTGAGGTGCTGCCCGGCAAAATGGTACCGCCGGCTTCCACGCCGCGGATCATTGAAAGCCGCCGACCGCGCGCTCGCCCCGTAGCGCAGCGCCGATGAAACGACATGCCACGATTCTCCTCTTCTTCGCTCTTTTCTTCGCCGTCGAAATCCTAACCGCGTTCCGGGAAAAGTCGCCGACGGTCGACGAGGCGTATCACGTCTTCGCCGGTTACACCCACCTCAAATGGGGCGACTTCCGCGCGGCTCCAGAGCACCCGCCGCTAGCGAAAATGCTTGCGGAGGTCGAAATAAGCCTCGAATCGCTTCAAGCATTACAGCAAGGTGAGTTGACGGGGGCGAGATTTTTAACTTCGAGTAGAGCTCCGTTGCCGGAGTAGTCAATTCGGTCCGATCTCTGCCCGGTTGAGCGCCGCGCGAATTTCCGGACTGTCGGGCTTAAGCTTCAGTGCCGTGCGCAAATATTCCGCCGCTTGTCGATATTCTCTCCGGGTCAGCGCGGCCATGCCAAGATTGTAATAAGCCAGCGGATCGTACGGATTGAGGTGTATGGCAGCTCTAAAATGTTCTTCCGCTGCCGCCGCGTAGCCCTTTCGAGCAAGGAGAAACCCCAGGTTATTTCGTGCCGCCGCGTCGTTGGGGTTGAGCCGAACGGCATCGCCGTAATGGACCACGGCCTCCTCGATCTCGCCCTGCTTTAATAATTGATTGGCGAGGTTGAAGTGGGCCGCGGCGGAATCCGGAAATAGCTTCAACGCGATGCGGTAGTTTTCGATCGCTCCAGCAGAGTCGCTGCGGAGCGCGAGAATGTATCCGATGCTCATGTATGCCGAGGCGTACCTTGGATTGATGTCGCGCGACTTTCGATATTCATCCAGGGCGGCATCCGCTTGACCGCTTTCCAAAAGAGCGGAGCCAAGGAACTGATGCGCAACGTACGAGGTGGGATTTATGGAGACGGCGTGAAACCACAAGTTGGCCGAGTTGCGCCACACCTTCGTCTGTTGCCAAGAGAGTCCGGCTAAAACGACTGCGACCAGCGTGGCGCCCGCTGCAGTCGACACAATGCGATCGCGCCAGCGCAGCAGCAGCGCGGCCGCGAGAAGCGCAAGAGACAGCGAAGGCAGGTAAGTGTACCGATCCGCGGCGATCTGCAACCCATTTTGCATGATGCCGCTGGTCGGCGCTAGCAGCGCGACGTACCAAAGCCAAGTGGCGAGTGCCGCGGGTGCGCGCCGACGCAACGCGAAAAGAACGACCGTCAATCCGCTGGCAGCCGCCGCACTCCCGATGAAATACGGCGTCATCGCGTCGACTGATTGTGGCATCTCGTACAACGGCGAAAGTTTTACGGGTGCGACTGTTTTCCACAGATAAAAAACCATTCCGTACGCCGCAATGCCTAAACGTTGGAGTAGTGAATATTCATCTAAACCGTAGAGAAGGTGGCCCTGATTTTTGGCGTAGATGGCGATTAGCCCCGCGATCAACGCGAGGACGAAAAACGGCGTCTTTTCTATCCACGCGGCGCGGTTAAAGCGGCGGAGCGGGTAGAAATCAATTATCAATAGACCAATCGGCAGAGTGACGAATGCGCCCTTACCGAGGAGACATAGCGCGTAGCTGATTATCGCGGCAAGCATCCAGCGTTGGTAAGCGCCGCCGTTGGCGACCGCCTTTAAGTAACAAATCAACGTCAACAAGAAGAACAGTCCCGCGACGACGTTCTCGCGCGCTTGAGTCCACGCTACCGCTTCGACCCGAAGCGGATGAACAGAGAAGAAAAGCGCTGCCATAACAGCTGCCACGACGGCGTGGACGCCTGCCCTGGTCTCGATGACGAACAGCTTACGCGCAACGAAAAAAAACAGAACGGCATTGGCGACATGAAAGAAAAGCGCGCTAAAGTGATAACCGGCGGGATTCATTTGCCACAACACATAGTCGGCACCGAATGTTAACCAAGTGAGTGGCCGGTAGAGACTGTCCGCGATACTGGTAAACATCCATACGAGATGCGGCCAGCTCAAGCCGCGATAATTCGGGTTGCTCAAAAGATTGGTATAATCGTCCCAATTCGTAAACCCGTTCTGCAAGACGGGTAAAAAAGCGATCAGTGTGGCGGCAGCGACCAGGGTAGGCGCGGCGAGCGATGCGGCGACGGCTTTCATCTACGGGACGATTGAATCGGCAGAAGCAATGATGTGACTGTTTTCGTTCTGTTATCGTGCGGGCCGATCACGTCTTGAAATCCGGATATCCGGTCTTCGCCGCCTTTTCCTTGTAATCCTTGATCAGCTCTTCGCGTGGGACTTCGTGCGCCCAGATCGCCTCGGTGAAACTCCAGAGGGTAAAGGGGTGCGCGCCGAGCGCGTAGAGTTTGCCGTAGTCGCGCGCGGCGAGCGCCGCACGCTCGTCGTCGCTGAGCTTCAGCGGCTGGTCTTTTTCCCACTTCTCGACGAAGACGGCGGGGTTCGCCTTGTATTCCTTCTCGTACTCGCCGTTCATGTTCACCTGGTGGATGAACTTGTTCATCACGTGTTTGCTCATGGCATGCTCCTGATTAATGCTGCATGTGGTGCTCTATACCGGCTTCCGCGGATGTATAGCCTCTCAGCTCGTCGTAATTCGCCACCTGCTCAGGCGTGAGAATTTTCTTCTGCTCCAGATGTGCGCGGAGATGCGCGGCGCGGAGCTCGCCTTGTAGCCTGCCGATGTCGGCGAGCGTAGAATCTAGCTTGGCGTTGTCGATCGAGCCGCTCGCGAATAATTGATCGAGCTCCCGCTCTTTCTCGATGATGCGCGTTCCCACCGGAATTGTCTCGTTCAGCATGACTTGACGGATCTCTTCGGTGCGGCGCTTCTGCGCGTCGCTGAGCTTCAACGGCCCGGCCAATTCGAGTACATGCAGCGGACCGGGATAATGATTCAGTTCGCCGGCCTTGGCCAGCGCCATGCCGAGGCCGTTTTGGTATGCCCGAATGTCCTCGTCCGAGAGGGCCTTGATGTCGCGCGTCTCCTGCCCCGCGTAGGGCGATGGCTTTTGCTGGGCCATCGCGGAGACGGTAACGAGACAAAACATCACGCAAAAAAAGTACTTCATTCTGAGCCCTCCGGCATCGTGCCGACTACTCGTAACGGAAAAACGGAATTGCCGGCCAGCCGGCGTCGAGACCCTCGGCGTAGGCGGGCTTTTTCGCATTGGCGACGCCCATCATCATGATGAAGTTGAGAAATCCATGCGTCATGTTGCCGGAGACTTTGAGCTGGTTGAACGAGGAGTTGTTGACCGCTCCGTTGACGTCGCCCTGGGAAATCCAGCCGACGGCCGTCGCGTCGAAGTTGGGATCGAGCAGATGGTGCTCGAACTGCTTCGGACCCCCGATTTCGAGCGAGAGATGGCCGCTGACGATGACGGCGACGCGCTTCTTCGTCTCGAGGCCGTCGATGACGGCGCGGATCGCCTGGCCGACTTGATAGAATCTTTTCGGGCGCGGCAGCGGCGGCGCGATGCAGTTCGTTAGAATCGGCACGATCGGGATATCCATGTCGGGGCGGATGAACGTGAGCGGCACGATGATCGAGTGATCGATCGTGAGCTCGTTCGAATAAGCGAAGTCGACGCCGCGGTCGAAAGCGCCCTCCATGATCGCGTCCGCCATTTCCACGTCGCCGGGGATTTTATGATACGGCAGGCCGAACTCGCGGGTCTCGTCGTAAAACGTGCCTGCGTAGGCGTCCATCTTGCCGATCATGAACGCCGGCATGTTGTCCATGAAAAACTGGTGCAGGTGATCGTTGCCGATCGTGACCAGCACGTCCGGCTTCGCCTCGGCGAGCTTCGCCTTCATCATTGCGATCCGCTCGAGAACTTTCTCCGCGCCGGGCGGACGCGTCGGCTGCTTGAAGAGCCGCGGCATGAAAGGATTGTGCGTTATTCCTATTATGGAAACGATTTGGGCCATAGAGACTCCTTAACACGCCTGTTTACCACTAACGGTTATTTGAGTCACCCCTCGCGAAAGCGGGGGTCCAGGTTAGATTACAAGACTGGATTCCCGCTTGCGCGGAAATGACGGAGAAAAGAATTCCGCTCCTGCAACAATGTTCAAGACAATTACGGTTCTAAAATAATCTTCCCCAAAATCCGCTCTTCTTCCATGATCCGGTGCGCCGCGGCGGCTTCAGCGAGCTGCATGGTGCGGTCGACGATCGCGCGGATCTTGCCCGCGCCGGCGGCTTCGAGCGCGCGCTCCACGTCGCGCCGGTTTGTGCCGGCCGCGCCGAGAATTTTCATACGCCGGAGATAAAGCCGCTTGACGTCGAGCGTGACCTGGCCGCCGCCGTGGCCGCCGGCGGTGACGAGCCGGCCGGCCCACGCGAGGCTGTTGAACGCCCCGGGCCAGAGCGTAGGGTCGGCGATGTTCTCGTACACGACGTCGGCGCCATGGCCACCGGTGATCTTGAGCACTTCCTTGGCGAGGTCCTGCTTTCGATAGTTGACGCCGAAATCGGCGCTGTAGCCCATCGCGATCGCGACGCGGTCGTCCGAGCCCGCGCCGGCGATCACTTTGGCGCCGAGCATTTTCGCGACCTGGATGCCCGAGCTGCCGAGCGCGCCGACGGCGCCCATGATCAAGACCCATTCGCCGGATTTGAGTTCGGCCTTGTTGACGAGCAGGTTGAACGCCATCGGGAAGTGGCGCGTAATTACGGTCGCGTCGGCGAACGAGACGTTGTCCGGAATCGCGTAGGCGTTTTTCACCGGCACCGCGACGTATTCGGCGTAGCCGCCCCAGCGGTGAAGGCCGATGTGGCGGCTGTTGGTACAGTTTGCCTCCTCGCCTTCGCTGCAGTAGCGGCATTCGCCGCAGGCGATCATCGAGACGACCGCGACGCGGGCACCGATCTTTGGATTCTCGACGCCCTCGCCGGCCGCGACGACGATCCCCGCGGGATCGACGCCGAGGACGAGCGGAAGCTTGATGTCGGAGGGATATTTTCCCGCGCGCACAACGAGATCGAGCGTGCGGTTGACGGATACCGAATGCACTCGCACGAGCACTTCGCCGGGAGCGGGCGAAGGCTTTTCCACTTCCTCGTAGCGAAGGACCTCGGGTCCACCAAAATCTTTAAGTACGATTGCCTTCATTTGAATGTTAAATTTTGAATGTTGAATTCTTGATTAAATTCAAAACTCAAAATTCAAAATTCATAATTTGGGAATAACTTCGGTCCCCCACTTTTCCAGGACGTCGAGATAGATCGCCTCGGGCGGCGTGAGCAGCAGACGCTGGACGCCTGCGGCGGCGAGCTCGCGCACGCGCGCGGCGCACTCCTCCGCCGTGCCGGCGATGGTAAAGCGCCGCACGAGATAGTCGCTCACGAGCTCGGGGTCGATGCGCTCCTCGAGCGGCTTCGAGATGTCGAAGCCGCGCATGAAGCGCTCGACGCCGGCGACTTCCTCCGGCGGCACGGTCTCCATCGTGAAGCGGAAGTTATGGTGCGCGCGGTTGGCAAGGCGGCTACGCACCGCCTTGCGCGCGCGCGCGCCGTCGCTATCGATGACCGTCATGCCGGCGGGCATGACGTCGATTTCGCTCGGGTCGCGGCCGGTTTCGCGCGCGCCTTCGGCGACCCGCTCGCGCGCCCAGGCGAGGACTTTTAGGTCGAATCCGCTGCCGAGAATCACGCCGTCCGCGACTCGGCCGGCGACGCGCAGCGTCTTCGGTCCTTCGGCGGAGATATAAACGGGCGCCGGCAGTTTGCCGACGCGGAGCTTGACCGCGCCTTCGGCGCGTTCTTTGCCGCGCGGGACGACGATCCCGCTTCCGCCGAGAAGATCGCGGATCGTTTTCAGGCCTCGCTCGAAGTCGTAGAGCTTCGTCGCCCGGCGGCCGAGGCTGTATACCGGCCCGTCGCCGGTGCCGAGGCCGAGAACGGCGCGGCCATTCGAGATCTCGTTCAGCGTCGCAACGGAATTCGCGAGTACGCTCGGGTCGCGGTAGACCATGTTGCTGACCGCGGTGCCGAGCCGAAGGCGCTCGGTTTGCGCCGCGATTGTCGATAAAACCTGGAAGGGATCGAGCGAGTTGAGCTGGCTGTCGGCGAAGAAAATGCCGTCGAAGCCCGCCGCCTCGGCGGAGCGCGCGCGCTCGAGCGCCTGCTCGATCGTCCGCGCCGAGCCGTGCAGGTGGAGTTCCATAAAAACAGTCCCGGGTTTCTAGTTTTCGGTTTCGAGTCGGAGCGATTGATAAAATCTTTAGCGTTCTTGCTCGAAACTCGAAATTCGTAACTCGAAACTACTTAAAATTAGCGCCAGAGATTTTTGAAGAAGCCGCTCTTCTCCAGCTCGTTGTAGAAGCTCGCGTCGACGAAGTCCTCGGCTTTGTGCTGCTTGGCCTTCGGGTTCGTTGCAGCCAGTTGTTCGAGAAGCGTCTCGATTCCCTTCACCGGAAGCCGTGGCGTCTTTTCGATAAAGTTTGTCGCATACGCATAGGACGACTCGAGTATCTCGCGGTCCTGCGTGCGGGTGTATTTTGCGATGATCTTGATGCCGAGATCTTTGTCGGTGAATAGCCGGTGTACGCCTTCGCTGTAGGCCATGATAAAATGCCTCACCGTCTCCGGGTCCTTTTTGATATAGCTTCGCGTCGAGACCAGGCTTACCGTGGGATAATCGAGTCCGACGTTTTTGAAATCTGCGAGCAGCGTAAAGCCGAGCTTTCGCGCTTTGAAATCCCCCGGCGACGAAAGATTTCCGCCTTGAAGCGCGCCGGCCTGCATGCCGGCGAGAATCTCCGGCTGGCCGCCGGCCTGGATGATCTTCACGTCGCGGTCGGGCTCCAGCCCCCATTTGCGCACGAGATAGCGCAGCGTGAAATCCGTCGAGGAGCCGTAGGTCGTGATGCCGAGCGCTTTGCCCTTTAGATCTTCCGGCTTTTTGATCGACGGGTTAACGTAGACGTAAAAAGCCGGAACGTTGACCACGCCGCCGACGAACGCGAGGTCGCCGCCGGCGAGGTTGGCGTTGACGATCGCGCCGCCGGCGAGCGCCACGGGAAATTCGCCGGCGATCAGCGCCTGCGCGATGCGCGTGCCGCCGGCGACGTAGATCGGGTCGACGGCGAGGCCGTTTTTCTCGAAGATCCCCATCTCTTTGGTGAGATAGAAGCCGGTCTGGGTTGCGCTGATCGCGCTATAGGCGACGGCGATCTTTTTCGTCTGCGCCTGAAGCGGCGCGGCGCCGAGGAAAACCAGCAGTGCGACAAGGACGGCGAATCGTCTCATGACTTGCTCCTTTTTAACGCAGGCATTTAATAACATACATGCCGCGGGCCGCCAACCGAGCATAGTTGACATCCCCGGAGGCGAAATATAAGAAAAGCCCGAATGCGGTGAATTCTTTCATTGAGGAGCGGCGATAGTGCAGACCGTCAAGGAAATCCAAGAAAAAAGCGAAAACTCCAACGTGCGCGTCATCGGCCATCACGATCTCAACGGCCATGGCGACGGCATGCAGCTATTGAAGAAGGGACGCTACGTTTATGTCGCCCATCTCGGCACCTCGCCGATGGCGCTGACGATCGTCGACGTCGCCGACCCCACGGACCCGCGGGTGGTGCGGCAGATGCCGCATCCGTCGAACACGCATGCGCACAAGGTACAAATCGCCGGCGATATCCTGATTCAAAACCAGGAGCGGCCGTACTTCGACAAGACCGTTTCGCCGAGCGTGCCGAACGAGGCCGGAATACGCATCTATTCGATCGAGAAACCCGACGAGCCGCGCGAGATCGGCTA
>DASWZY010000328.1:0-3697 GCA_036407055.1 Binatia bacterium | reverse complement strand
CCGGCTCGAGCTCGGCGATGATCTGCATCGCGCGGATCTTCGGCGCCCCCGAGACCGTGCCCGCGGGAAAGGTCGACACGAAGAGGTCGAAGGCGGATTTTCCCGGCGCGAGCTTGCCGCGCACGTTGGAGACGAGGTGGACGACGTGCGAGTAGCGCTCGATCGCCATCAGCTCGTTGACCTCGACCGAGCCGATCGCGGCGACGCGGCCGACGTCGTTGCGCCCGAGGTCGACCAGCATGATGTGCTCCGCGCGCTCCTTCGGGTCCGCTAGGAGATCGGCCTCGAGCGCGCGCTCCTCATCCGCGGTCGCGCCGCGGCGGCGCGTGCCGGCGATCGGGCGCAGCTCGATCGTCTCGCCGGTCAGCCGCACCATGGTCTCGGGCGACGAGCCGATCACCTTGAGGCCTTCGAGCTCGAGATAATACATGTAGGGCGACGGGTTGATGAGCCTGAGCGCGCGATAGACCTCGAAGGGATCGGCCTCGGTCGTGGTCTCCAGCCGCTGGCAGAGCACCGCCTGAATAATATCGCCCGCCCGGATGTATTCCTTCGCTTTGCCGACGGCCTCTTTGAAGGCGCGCGGGGTTAAATTCGAGCGGAACTTTTTCTCGCGCGCCGGCGCGGCGAGCTCCCGCGACGCGGTTTTCCGCGACGTCTTCTCGACCGCGGCGACGAGCCGTCGGATGCGGGCGGCCGCGGCGTCGTATTCCCGTCCCAGATTCTTGCCGTCGCCCACGCGCACGTTGTCGATGACTTTGATCGTGTGCTTCAGGTTATCGAAGGCGACGAGCGTCTGGACGAAGATGAAAAAAATCTCGGGCATGCCGTGCGGGTCGCGCTTCGCGTTCGCGATGCGGTGGAAATACTCGACCGCGTCGTAGGCGACGTAGCCCAGCGCGCCGCCGAAAAACGGCGGGATGCCGTCGACCGCGACGGGCCGCTGCTCCTTGAGCAATTGCTCCAAAACCCGCAGCGGCTCGTCGGCCGCGAGCGTTCTTTTCTTTCCGTCCTCGACAATCTCGACATTCCTGCCGCGCGACTTGAAGACGAGATACGGCCGCGTGCCGAGAAACGAGTAGCGCGCCCAGCGCTCGCTGCCCTCGACGCTTTCCAGGAGGAAGGCGTAGCGGTCCCGCTCGAGGCGCTGAAAAAACGAGAGCGGCGTCTCGAGGTCCATGAGCAGCTCCTGGTAGACGGGGATCAGGTTTCCCTGTTTCGCCAGGCTCGCGAATTCTTCGAAAGACGGTTGCAGCATTTCTTGCTTCGTAAAAACAAAAAGGCCATAGGACGTCCGCCTATGGCCTTTTGAAAATCGCTGAATAAAGCTGGAGCTCAGCCAAGCGGCAGACGGCGGAATAGTCGCCGCCGCCACCAAACATTCGAGTTCTTCTCCAGCCGAATCATGGCCTTCTTTTAGCCTAATCGGGCGTCAGGGTCAAGTTGAGGCAAAATGTTGAATGTTTAATTTTGGAATTTTGAATTGAATCCGAAAATTAAAAATTCAACACTCATCATTCAAAATTATTCAGATGTAGTACATCTGCGGCCGGTCTTCCGGCTTGCAGAGGTCGGCGACGGTGACTTCCTCGAGAATTTTTTCCGCGCTCTCGACGGCGCGCGTCCAGGCTTCGACCAAGCGGCGCGCGGGCGAAGAGCCCGGCACGCGCTCGCGCGGATTCCTGATGTCGACGCCCATCAGGGGACCTTCCAGGACCTTCAATACTTCGGTCACGCTGATTTTCTCCGGCGGCCGCGCGAGGCGATAGCCGCCGCCCGGGCCGCGCGCGCCGTGGACGAGATTGGCGCGCTTGAGCAGCACCATGATCTGACCGAGGTATTCTTCGGGTATGCGCTGGCGCTTCGCGATCTCTTTGACCTGCGCGAGCTGCCGGCTTTTGCTGTTCTGCGCGAGGTCGACGAGCGCGAGGATGCCGTAGTAGCCTTTGGAGCCGACCTTCATGGTATGAGAGCATTTACATGACGGCCGGTGAAGGTCAAGTTGGAAAGCCGTCGCGGGCGAGATTGACAAAACCCCGCGCCGGGGAATAAGTTAAAACGTTTTTTGATTTCGCTGGCGCGTAACCAAACGTTCCGGAGGCGTGATGATTCGGCGCGAAAAATCAAACTATGCGATCCAATCCGTTTCGCATGCCCTCGATGTGCTGGAGCAGTTCAACCAGAGCGCGGAGGAGATCGGCGTCACGGAGCTGAGCAAGCGGCTCAAGCTCCACAAGAACAACGTCTTCCGCCTGCTCGCGACGCTCGAAGCGCGCGGCTACATCGAGCAAAACCGCGCGACGGAAAACTATCGGCTGGGTCTGAAATGTTTCCAGCTCGGCCAGACCTATGTGAACCAGATGGGCTTTTTGCTGCAGGCGAAAGGCATGCTCGAAGAGCTCGCGAAATCCGCCGACGAGAGCTGCTACGTCGCGGTCAAAAAAGGCGCGGCGATCGTGCCGCTCGACTTCGTCGAGCCGCAGAACCCCGTCCGCGTGGTATCGCTGGTCGGCCGCACCCTGCCGCTCCACTGCACGGCGCCCGGGAAGGTTCATCTCGCGTTCGAGGCGGGCGAAGCCGCCGCCGAGGCGCTACCCGACAAACTCGCGCGCTTCACCGAGCGGACGATCGTCGACCGCGACGCGCTGCTGCGCCAGGTGCGCGAGGTCGCGGGCGCCGGATACGCCACCGATCACGGCGAGTACATGAACGAGGTCGCGTCGGTCGCGGTGCCGATCCGCGATTACACGCGGGGCGTGGTCGGTAGTCTCGCGATCGCCGGGCCGGCGCAGCGCCTGACGCCCCAGCGCATCGAGAAGGAAATCGTGCCGCTGATTACGGAAAGCGGCAGCCGGCTCTCGACGCGTCTGGGATATAAGCGATAGCCGGCCGCAGTCCCTGCCTGTGATTTTTTTCAGTTCCATTCCCGCGGCATGCATCGCCGGCGTCTCGGTACGGAACGAAATTTAGCAAAGCTCCCGCGAACGCTATATAATGCGCCCGGTATCGATATAGTGCGGAGGCGAAGACTCACGCGATGCTCACAACGATAGAAAAAATCCTTTTTATCGTGCTCGCCCTGGGCGCATTTTATTTTGCGGGCACGGGTTTTTATCAGGTATTCAAGGCGATCCGCCGCGGCAAGCCGGAAGACCGTTTCGACGCTCTGCCCGAGCGCATCGGCCGCGCGCTCTGGATCGTCGCCACGCAGCAGTCGGTGTTCAAGAAGCGGCCGCTCGTCTCGTTCCTGCATGCGCTCGTTTTCTACGGCTTTCTCTTTTACTTTCTGGTCAATGCGGTGGACGCGGTGGAAGGCTTTTTTCCCTTCCGTGCGCGCGGCGCCGGCTGGGCTCCGTTCAATTTCGCCGGCGACCTCCTGACCGGCGGGGTGCTTCTCGGAATGATCGGATTGGTCGTGCGCCGCTTTTTCGTGCGCCCGCGCGATTTCTCCTTCGCGCCCAACGTGCCGCTGCACGAAACCGCGCGCGGCGGCGTGCGGCGCGACTCCTCGATCGTCGCGGCGTTCATCCTTTTCCACGTCGGGAGCCGGCTGCTGTCGCGCGCTGCCGTCCTGGCGCAGGACGGCGGCGATTCTTTACAGCCGGTGGGCTCCGCCGCATCGGCGCTATTCGCGAATCTCACTCCCGGCGCCATGACGGCCTTCGAGCATATCTTCTGGTGGGGCGCGCTGGGGTCG
>DASWZY010000327.1:0-5475 GCA_036407055.1 Binatia bacterium | reverse complement strand
CGGCGTGCCTTCACTGACCATTTTCTGCGGGTCGAAGAAAATCTCGTCGTGCACCTGCGAGCCGCGCCGCCGCGCCATCTCGAAGCCCAGCCCGATCTCCACGCCTTTCATCGCCTGGATGCTCATGAGCGCGCGCGCGAGGCGGCCGTCGAGCTTCAAGTCCCATTGCGTGTGCGTGCCGAGCCCCGGTGGAACGCCCAGCGCGACGACTTCGAAGACCCCGCCGAGCGTATCGCCCTTCTTCTTGCAGTCTTCGATCAGCTCGATCATGCGCGCCTCGGCGCGCGCATCGGCGACGCGGACCGGCGATTCTTCCGCGCGCGCATAGATCTCCTCGTACGTGAGGCCGTCGGTCTCCGCCTCGATGCCGCCGAGCGAGCGGATATAGCCCATGATCTTAATGCCGAACGGCGCCAGCAGCTGCTTGCTGAACGACCCGACCGCGGTGCGCGTGACGGTGTCGCGCGCGCTCGCGCGCTCAAGGATGTTGCGGATGTCGGAATGATCGTATTTGAGGACGCCGTTCAAGTCCGCGTGTCCCGGACGAGGCTTGGTGACGGCGATCGCCTCGTCGCGGTCCTCGGGCGCGGCCGACATCTTCTTGGTCCAATTCTTCCAGTCGCGGTTCTCGATGCCGAGCGCGACGGGCGAGCCGAGCGTCTCGCCCCAGCGGATGCCGGAGCGGATCGTCGCCTCGTCTTTCTCGATCAACATCCTGCCGCCGCGGCCGTAGCCCTGCTGGCGGCGCCAGAGATCGTGGTTGATCCCGGCGAGATCGATCGGGAAGCCCGCGGGCACGCCGTCGACAATCGCCGTAAGACACGGCCCGTGCGATTCCCCCGCGGTAAAATAGCGCAGCATGGGCTTTATATTACTCTATTCGCCCGGGAGGCGCCACCGGCGTGGCCGAAAACAGCTCCGGCGCGAGAAGGCTCGCGCCGGAGTCGTGGAACTCTAAAGTATGGCGAAGGTCCGGACTTAAGCGCCGTCGGTCTGCCGCAGCCGATTGCGCCAGAGCTCTTCGGCGGCCGGCAGGTTGACCGAGCCGGCGGAGACGACGCGCGGCGTGATGAAGACCATGAGCTCGCTGAACTCGTCCTTGGTCGTCTGGGTTTTGAAGAGCCAGCCGAAGAACGGAACGTCTTTCAGCCAGGGCACGCCGCTTTCGGTGAAGCTTTTGTTCTCGCGCATAATGCCGCCGAGCACGAGCGTCTCGCCGTCGCGCAGGAGCACGTTGGCAAGCGCTTCGCGGCTGAGCTCGTCCGGTACCTGCGCGCCTTCCGACTTCGTGCCGAGCGTGCTGGATTTGACGTTGACGTTCAGAAGAACGAAGCCGTCGCTCGAAACCTGCGGCGTCACCGTCAAGACGATGCCGACGGGGATCTTTTCGGTCGCTACCGCCGCGCCCGCCGCCGCGCCGGTGCCGCTGGCGATATTGGTCGTGCCCGTCGGCAGCGCCACGCGCACGATCTGGAGGCTTTGGATCGTCGAGGCGACGTTGTTGAGCGTCACCACCGATGGGCGCGAGAGCACCCGAACCTTGCCTTCGGTCTCGGCGGCCGTGAGCTTTAGGTTGATGTCCCTAAAGCCAGCGAACCGCTGTTGCACGATCGAGAGAGCGAGTCCGATCGCGCTGGTGGCTGTCGAGGGCTGGAACGGAGCGCCGGCCGGGTTCGAGCTGTCGACTGTAGCGCCGCCCTTGGTTAAGCCTAAATCCATCCCGAGCGAGCGCGCGAACGTCGGAGTAGTTTCGATAATGTTCGATTCGATCAACACCTGCGGCGTGCGCGTGTCCAGGCGGCTCGCGATCTCGTTGGCGTCCTCGACGCCGCGCTTGATATCGCGCACGAGGATGGTGTTGCTGCGGTCGTCCGGCAGGACGACGCCGCGCGGGCTCAGGACCGGCTTAATCTTATCGACCAGTTCTTTTACCTTGGCATAATTGATGTTCAGGTAGGCGGTCTGGAGCGGCTCGAGGTTCTCCTGCGCCTTCTGCGCCGCAAGCAGGGCGTCGCGCTCCGCCTTCATCTGGCCCGCCGTCGAAATCCGCACGATGTTGCCCATCTGCTCCTTGCCGAGACCGTTCGTATCGATGAGCAGATCCATCGCCTGGTCCCAAGGCACGTCGACCAGACGGACCGTGACCCGCTTCCTAACCTCGTCGGTCACGACGATATTGAGACCGCTCACCTCGGCGAGCAGACGGAAAACATTTTTGATATCGGCGTCTTTAAAATCGAGCGAGATTTTTTGTCCGCTGTAAACCTTCGGCCCTTTGACGGACGCCGTAGCCGCTTTTACCTCGGAGTTGCCGGACGGCGCGGGCGCGGCGGCAGCCGCAACGGCAGCCTGCGCAGCCGGAGAATCCACGCGTCGGCCGTTCTGTACTAGACGGAGATCCTTTTTAACGGACGCTTTCGCGCTCACCGGGCCGACGACGAGCTTCAGGCCGGTGCCGTCCGGCTCGATGGCATAGGCCGGGGTCTCGGCGGCGGCGACCTCCATCACGAGACGGAGGTTGCCCGGGCCGGAGCTCAGCCTCACAACGCTTATCCAATTCGTATCCGCGCGAAAAGTATCGACGTCCGGCATCGCGGTCGCGGGTCCGAAGACATCGAGCACGACCCGGGCGGGCTGCGTAAGCGAAAAATGACGGTACTGGCTGACCGGCTCGGAAAACCGAACCTTCAACGTCGTCTGCCCTTTCTCTTCGCCCACCGAAAGGTCCTGAATTCTGAAAGCCTGCTCCTGGAGCGGCGATTCTTTGATCGATAACGTTTGGGCGGCCTGTTCGCGGCGGGCCTCCTCGGCCGCACGCACGGCGCGCGTATCGGGCGCTGGAGCCGGCTCTTCGCGAACGGCCGGCGCGCAGCTCAAACCGCCGAGCAGCGCCAGCGCCGTCAACGCCGGTGCCAGCGCGCTGCGCCGGGGATATTGTCGGATCGGTAAAAAATTCATAGGGAAACTCCTTGAGCTTTTATCCGCTACTCCGAGACGATCCTCATACTGACTTCGCGGTTTTTCCTCGCCCCGTAGAAGTCGACGAAGTTCTCCTCGATCACGACCTCGGCAGGCTTGATCTGCTTGATTTTGCCTTCGTTCGGGCCGATCGGCGTGCCGACGCGCACGACATAGCCCAGACCGCTGGAGTCCTCGACCATCGCGCGCGGATCCTTGATGTCCCACACGACCCCGACGAGACTCAGTTGACCGATTTCATACCGCTCCAGCGGCGAGAGGTTCTCGCGCGGACGACGCTTCGCCTGGGATTTCATCGGCGGCTGGAACGGATCGCGTTTTCCCATGGGAGAGTATTGCGGCATATCCGGGCGCTGGGTTTTTTCCGGCGCCGCGAACGGATCGGCGCCCGTGGATACCGGCTGGGCGGATCCTTTGGCGATTTTGTCGCGGATTGCCGATTTGATGTCGTCGAACTTCTGACCGATCGCCGAAGGCGTTTGGTTGAACTTGTCCACCGCCTCTTTCGTCTTCTGCGACGGCAAAGCTTCTTCCGAAAAGCCGGCGCGCGCGAAGGCGAGGCCGGCAACGAGCATTAAAGCGGTCGTCCAGAGCTTCATCGTTATTTCTTCGCCTTTTCTTTGGCCGCTTTGTCCGCGGCGATCTTGGCCCGCTCCGCCTCGGAGAGGAAACGGAAGGTCGTTACGAGCGCTGTCGTGTCGACGATCGCGTCATCGTTACTGGGTTTCGTGTTCTTCATATCGATATTGTTGATGTTGACGAGTCGATTGAGACGGCCGACCTGGTCGAAGAAAGCGACGAGATTGTGAAATCCTCCGCGCACCGTTACGTCGACGGGAATCTCGGCGTAAAAATCTTGGGGGTTTTCCGGCTTCGGACGGAACAACAAGATGTCGAGACCGGATTCGCGCGCTTTGTTCGAGATGTTCGTCAGCAGATCCGGAATTTCTTTCTGATCGGGAAGCTCGGCGACGGCCTCCTTCAGCCTGCCCTCGTATTCGACCTTCATGACGCGAAGCTTCGGCAGGTCGGCGACTAGCGCCTGCTTTTTGTCGCGATCGTTTCGGGCGATACCGACGCTCTGCTCGAGCTCGGCGATCTGGCCTGAAAACCGGTCGTAGACGACCATATAGTCCAAGATGAGCAGGAGCACGATGACGCCCGCCAGGATGCCGAGCTTTTGCTGCCGCGGCAGCGAGAAAAGGCGCTCGAGTAAGTCCTTCATGGCTTTGCCACCTTTGCGTCCGCCGACGCTGCGTCCGCCGACGCCGGCTGCGCCGCCGCTTTCGCCTGTTGCTCCGGCTGCGGCTGATAGAGCAGCCGCGAGCGCACCGCGAACTTTTTCAGCGCGAGCTTATCCTGCTGCGTTTGCGCCGCCTCGATGAGCTCGACGTCTCTGAAATATTGCGTTCCCTGGAGGGCTTTCATGAAGTCGGCGACCGTCTGGTTATCGACGGCCATCCCGACGAGGCTCAGGTTGCCGCCATTTTCCTTGAATTCCGTGACCCAGAGTCTTTCGGGAGCGGAGGCGGAAAGACTCTCCATGACGCGGACGGGGCCGACCTTTTTCTTGCTCAGGTTTTCGATGACGGTGACTTTTTGCTTGAGCGAGGCGATCGTCGCCTGCAGCTGAGCGACCTCTTTCGCGCTGCCTTCGATCGAGGCGATCTCTGCGCGAAGGTTCGATAACTCGTGCTTGAGCACCGTCGTGCGGAACACCTGGTACAAAAGCACCGCGAGACAGAGTGCGAGCACTCCCCCGACGCCGAGCACCGCGACTACGATGTCCTGGCGGCGCCCGAGCTCGGCTTCGATCTCACGCGTCGAGAGCAGGTTGATGCGGATCATTTGTCTCCTGGCCTCCTGATGGCGAGTCCGGCGCCGACGGCGAGCGCCGACGCGGATTCGGCCAAGTCATCCGGGTCGATGCCGCGCGCGATGCTGAAGCCGCGGAAAGGATCCGTGAGCTCCACCTCGACTCCGAGTTTTTCCCCGATGATGCGCGCGAGTCCGGGCGTCTTGGCGCTGCCGCCGCTGAGATAAATCTTGTGGATGCCGCCCTCGTCGGCCATGGCGCGGTAGAGGCTCAGCGTCCGGCTGATCTCGGCCGCGAGATATTCGGCGGTCGGCTTGAGCAGGTTTTCGACGTCGACCTGTTTTTTCGCGTCGGATCGGCCGCTGATTTTGAGCGCTTCCGCCTGATCGTAAGAGAGCTGCAGCGCGTGGACCAGCGCCTCGGTGAACGATTCTCCGCCGACCGGGAGGTCGCCGGTGAACGTCGATACGCCGTGCTTCAGAACGTTGATGCTCGTGTAGCGCGCGCCGACGTGGATGAGCCCGACAATACCGCTTGTCTCGAGCTCATAGTTGATCTCGAACATATTCTCCATCGCGAAGTAATCGACGTCGACGATGGCGGGGACGAGCTCGGCATCCTTGATCGCCTCGGTGTAGCTGTTGATGATGTCTTTTTTCACCGCGACCAGCACGACGTCG
>DASWZY010000326.1:0-3083 GCA_036407055.1 Binatia bacterium | reverse complement strand
AGCTCGCGGATGATCTCGACGCGCTCCAGCGTCTCGATGTCGGAGTGGAGGTAGCGCACCTTTACGTTCAAGTCCTGGTAATAGTCGGTCAGGTCTTCGGCCATGCGCTTGGTGAGCGTGGTGACGAGCACGCGCTCGTTGCGCTCGACGCGCTTGCGGATCTCATCGAGCAGGTCGTCGACCTGGCTGCGCGCCGGCCGGACGGTGACTTCGGGATCGATCAAGCCAGTCGGGCGTATGAGCTGCTCGACAACCACCCCGCCGCTCTGCTTGATCTCGTAGTCCGCCGGCGTCGCAGAGACGTAGACGACCTGCTTCGTCATCGACTCGAACTCCGCAAAGTTGAGCGGCCGGTTGTCGAGCGCCGACGGCAGGCGGAAACCGAACTCGACGAGCGTCTCCTTGCGCGAGCGGTCACCGCGGTACATGCCGCCGATCTGAGGCACGGCGACGTGGCTCTCGTCGATGAAGAGCAAAAAGTCATTGGGAAAATAGCTGAGGAGCGTCGGCGGCGCATCGCCGGGCCTGCGACCGGTCAAATGGCGCGAATAGTTCTCGATGCCGGGACAGAAGCCCATCTCGTCGAGCAGCTCGAGGTCGTACATTGTCCGCTGCTCGAGCCGCTGCGCCTCGAGGAGCTTGTTTTCCGCGTGCAGCTCGGCCAAGCGGATCTGCAATTCCTCGCGGATGCCCGTGAGCGCGAGCTTCATCCGCTCGTCGGTTGTGACGTAGTGGCTCGCCGGATAGATGCACGCCATGCCGACGCGCCGGAGCGGCTTGCCGCGGATCGGGTCGATCTCGACCAGCTTCTCGATGCGGTCGCCGAAGAACTCGACGCGCAGCGCCGAGCTGTCCTCGTACGCCGGAAAAACCTCGATCACGTCGCCGCGCACGCGGAACGTGCCGCGGTGAAAATCGTAGTCGCTCCGGAGATAATGGATGTCCACGAGCTTCCTGAGCACGCGGTCGCGCTCGATCTCCATTCCCTCTTCCAGATACACCATCATGTCGAAATACGCCTCGGGCGAGCCGAGGCCGTAGATGCACGAGACGCTCGCCACGATGATGGTGTCGCGCCGCTCGAGCAGGGCCTTGGTGGCCGAGTGGCGCAGCTTATCGATCTCGTCGTTGATCGAGGCGTCCTTCTCGATGTAGGTGTCCGTCGACGGAACGTACGCCTCGGGCTGGTAATAGTCGTAGTAGCTCACGAAGTACCGCACGGCGTTGTTGGGGAATAGCTCTTTGAACTCGTTGTAGAGCTGCGCCGCGAGGGTCTTGTTAGGGGCGATCACGAGCGCGGGCCGGTTAACGCGCGCGATGACGTTCGCCATCGTGAAGGTTTTGCCCGAGCCGGTGACGCCGAGAAGGACCTGGTGGGACCTGCCTTCGCCAATGCCGCGCGCGAGCTTTTCGATCGCCTGCGGCTGGTCGCCCTGGGGTTTAAAGCGGGATACGATCTCAAAACGACCCTCTTTCGGTTCCCAGGACATCGTAAAAAAATATCAGGGCGCGGGCGGGGGAGCAAGCTTGAATACACGCCGCGAACATACTACCTTCCAAGTAGCGGCGGGTCCCGACGATGAAAATTTTGAATGCCATCCTGCTGGCCGCGCTCCTGCTCGCTTTCTTCTGTTCCGCCGAAGCGCGCGCCGCCGAACCCAAGAAGGTTCGTCTGGCCTACGTCGGCTGGGAAGTCGGCGCGGCCATCTCCTACGTCGGCATCGACGGCGGCGTCTTCAAGCAAAACGGGCTCGACGTCGAAGAGGTTTTCGTGCGCGATCCGCTGAGCGGCGGCGTTCAGTCGCTGATCGGCGCCGACATGATGATCGGCTTCGGCAACCCGCTCGCGCTGATCCATCCCCTGCTCATGGGCGCCGACGTCGTCTCGATCGCCTCGCACGTCAGCGTCCAGCCCTACGGCATGGCTGTCGCGCCGAGCATCGGTAAGATGGGTGACCTGAAGGGCAAGCGCGTCGGCGTCTCGGAGCTGGGCGGCCGCTCGGATCTGATCCTGCGGGTCATGCTGCGGCGCGCCGGAATGGATCCCGTAAAGGACGTCGAGATCGTCGGGGCCGGGCTCGCGCCCAACCGCCTGCTCGCGCTTTCGAAGGACCTAATCCAGGGCGCTCCGGTAAACGAGCAGTTCGCCGCCGAGGCAAAAAAGATCGGCATCAAGATTATCGAGGTGAAAGACATCCCCGCCTTCACTTCGCTCCTGCTCACCACCCGCTCCTTCATCAAGCGCGACGAAGACGCTGTGCGCCGCTTCATCAAAGGATACACCGAGGCGATCCATTTTTACCTCACGCGCCGCGCCGACAGCCTCGCGATCATCCGCAAATACTTCAGCGGCTCCAATCCCGCCGCGCTCGATGCAATGTACGAATCTTTCGCCGCCGACCTCCGGCCGCTGCCGCAGCCCGACCGCGAGGCGGCGCAGGCGCTGATCGACTCCGCGGCTCTCGCCGACCCCAAGGCGAAGGATCTTAAGCCGGAGGCCATTTTCGACTCGCACTTTCTCGACGAGCTCAAGAAGAACGGCTTCATCGAGAAGCTCTACGCGGAAAAAGTCAGCCTGTAATTGCTCCGCGTACTGATGCGCACTGCCGGCGTCTTCGGCAAACCCGCCCCTTCGATAACTCGACAGGAGGATAAACCGTGGCGAAGAACGAATCCGTTCTGTATCGCGAGCATGACGGCATCGCCTGGCTGATCTTCAATCGGCCGAAGGCGCTGAACGCGCTGAGTCCGAACACGCTTCATGAGCTGGACGCGCTGCTCGATCGCGTGAAAGGCGACGACGCGGTCAAAGCCGTGATCATCACCGCAACCGGCGATGCGTTCTCGGCGGGCGCGGACATCCGTTATCTCAACCGCGCGGCGCCCATCGATGTGCGCGACTTCGCGCGGCTCGCCGTCGAGGTCAATCATAAAATCGAAACGCTCGGCAAGATCGTCGTCGCCGCGATCAACGGCTATGCGCTGGGCGGCGGTCTCGAGCTTGCCGAGGCGTGCATGCTGCGCATCGCGGTGCGCGGCGCGATGCTGGGTCACCCCGAGGTGCGCATCGGCGCGGTCGCCGG
>DASWZY010000325.1:0-3364 GCA_036407055.1 Binatia bacterium | reverse complement strand
TTTGAATGCGCTCGATCGCGAGCTCGATCTGCCGCGCATAGCCGCCGAACTCCTGCCCGAGGCGGATCGGTGTCGCGTCGGCGAGATGGGTCCGGCCGATCTTGACGATGCGATCGAATTCCCGCGCCTTGTCGGCGAGCGCGGCGTGGAGCTGCTTGAGCGCGGGGATCAGTTCCTTTTGGATGGCTTCGAGCGCCGAGACGTGAATAGCGGTCGGAATCACGTCGTTCGACGACTGGCTCATGTTGACGTGGTCGTTCGGATGCACGCCCTTGCTGCCGCGCTCCTGGCCCATCAGCTCGAGCGCGCGGTTGGCGATCACCTCATTGGCGTTCATATTGGTCGAGGTGCCGGAGCCGGTCTGGAAGATATCCACGACGAATTCCCTGTCGTGCTTGCCGTCCATGACTTCCTGGGCGGCGCGGTGAATCACGTCTGCGGTATTCGCGTTCAACAGACCGAGGTCACGGTTGGCCGAGGCCGCCGCATGCTTGATGAGCGCGAGCGCGCGGATAAATCTCGGCGGGAAGCCGATGCCGCTGACGGGAAAGTTCTCGACGGCGCGCTGCGTCTGAGCGCCGTAGTACGCGCTCTTCGGCACTTTGACTTCGCCCATGGAGTCTTTTTCGATACGGTAGTCTTCTGCCATTGCCTTCTCCCCAGGATTTTCTTTATCGGCTCCGCCGCGAATAGGCAACCGGCCGCCGGCGCCGCCGCGCGCAAGCGCAGCGAAGCGACTGGACGAGCGGGCGGGCGCGTTTCAAACCGTGCAGGGAATTTCGACCGTGAAGATCGAGCCGCGGCCGGGCACGCTGTCGACGACGATCTTGCCGCCCAGCAGCTCGGTGAGTTTTTTTGCCACGTAGAGGCCGAGGCCGAGGCCGCCGTAGACACGCGTCTCCGAGCTGTCCAGCTGTTGGAATTTATCGAAGATCCGCTCGTGATTGTCCGAGGCGATTCCGACTCCCGTATCGGTCACCCGTAGCGTCAGGCACGCCCCCACCTTCGGCGATCGTAAGACCTCCACCCCGACTGTGACCGTGCCGTTGCGGGTGAATTTCACGGCGTTAGCGATAAGGCTGCGCAAAATCTGCGAGACTTTGCCGCCGTCGCCGACAACGGTCATCGCCTCGGGGGGCGACTTCCATACAACCTTGACTTTCTGCTCGCGTGCGGCTGGGTCGAACTCCTGCCGTAAATGCCGCAGCATCTCCGCGAGGCGGAACGCGCGCCGCTCGGGACGCAACGCGCGGCTTTCGAGCTGCGTCGTCTGGATGATGCTGTTGATCATGTAGAGCTGTTCGCTCGCGCGCGCGAGGATTTTTCTCACGGCTTCCTCCTGTTGGGGAGTGATATCCCCCAGGAGACCCTCCAGCAGCATTCCGCCGTATCCCATCATGACGCTGAGAGGCGTGCGCAGCTCATGCGACATCACGCTCAAAAACTCTTCCTTCACCTTGTTGGCCGTCACGATCTGCTCGTGGATCTGCGCGTTGTGAATCGCGATCGCGGCTTGGCCGCCTATCGTCGCGAGAAATTCCACCTCCTCGTCGTCGAAGTCGTGCGGCTCGCGGGTGAAGACGGCGAGAACTCCTAGCCTTTCGCCTTTGGCGACGAGCGGTATTCCGAGAAACGACACGAGGCGGTAATTACGCATGAAGGATTGGTGCCGGGTTCGCGCATCCTTCAGAACATCGAGGATCTTCACCGGCACTTTGCTTTTGAGCACCACTTCCGACAACCCGCCGGGAATTTTCGAGAACGTACGCTTCCAGCTCTCAACGCTGACGTTTTTTGCCGCTACCGGCTCGAGCTGGCCCGTGTCGCGGTTCACGAGGCGTACGGTCGCGGCGGCGTAGCCGGTCGACACGACGATCTTGTCCAAGAGGAGTTCCAGGACGCGAGCGAGGTCAAGCGTCGATGTGATGGCGGTATCGATGTCGCGCAGCGTTTTAATGCGGTCGAGGCTCCGCTGCATCTTTTGCAGCGCTATGGTTTGCCGCGTTACATCGCGCGCGATACCCACCACGCGCAGCGGCTTGCCGGCCGCGTCGTAGTGGCCGCGGCCGCGCGACTTAACCCAGCGCAGCGCCCCGTCGGCCCGCACGATGCGAAAATCCGCTTCGTAGTCGGTTCGCTTGGCCAATGCGGTGGAGAGCAGGTCTACGACGCGGCTGCGGTCCTCGGGGTGGATCATGTCCGCGAAGAAGCGGTAAGTGAGAGGCGTGTGAGAGGGGATGCCGAAGATCTCGCGGGAACGTTTAGACCACGAAAGCCCGCCGCTGGCGATATCGTAAATCCAGGTGCCGAGTCCCGCTGCGGCGGCTGCGAGCGAAAGCTGCTCTTCCAGGATGTCGTGGGCTTTTTCCGTGCGCCGCCGCGCGCGCGGCGCTTTGCGGATGCGCCCGATGCGTCTCTTGGCGGATGGCCGAGCGCGCGCTTTTTTGCTGGTTCCCATGTCTCTCCGCATCAACGATCTTCGGTTACAGCGCGGGAGACGACTTCAGGGGGCGCCGGACCGGGTCAGGTTGCGTATGGAATCGTGACGGTAAACGTCGAGCCGAAGCCGGTCTGGCTCGCCACGTCCACTTTTCCGCCCAGGAACTCCGCGAAGTGTTTGACGATGTAAAGCCCCAAGCCGACGCCGCCGTACAGGCGTGTCTCCGAGCTGTCGACCTGGTAAAATTTCTCAAAAACCTTGGTGCATTGATCTCTCGGGATGCCGACGCCGGTGTCGGCGACCGAAAGCTGTACCCATTTGCGGCGCGTGTCCTGGTGCAGGCGCATCGAGACCGTCACGCTGCCTTGGGTTGTGAACTTGAGCGCGTTGTTGACGAGGTTGACGAGAATCTCTTTCAGCTTGCCGCTGTCGGTGACGATTACGATCGGCTCCGCGGGGATGTCCCAGTTGAGCGCGACTTCGCGCTTGGTATGCGATAGGGCGTAATCGTTCTTCAAGTGCGCCAGCATCTCGGATAAATTTACCAGATGGCGCTCGAGCACGAGCGAGCGGGCTTCGAGCTGCGTGATCTGCATGATCGCATTGATCATATTGAGCTGGTCGTTGGCGCGCGTCAGCAGCTTTTGCAGCGCGTCCTCCTGCTGGGGTGTAATCTCGCCCAGCAGTCGCTCTTTGATCATTCCCGCGTACCCCATCACGACGCTCAGAGGCGTCCTCAGCTCGTGCGACATGACGCTCAAGAACTCGCCCTTGATCTTGCTCGCCTGCTCGATCTCGTCGCGCGAATTTTTTAGATGATCGAAGAGCTCGCGGTTCTCGATCGAAATGCCGATCTGCTGGGCGATGGCGAGGAGCGGATGTTTTTCCGCTTCGTCGAACCACCTGGGCGTTTTGCTGGCGACG
>DASWZY010000324.1:0-2398 GCA_036407055.1 Binatia bacterium | reverse complement strand
GCTGCTGGCAATCGCCGCGACCCTCAGCCGGCGCTTACAGGCGACGCTTGCGACAAGCAACCGAGCAGCGGCACGGGAAGACAACCTCGATGCAGCGCGAACCTCTGTCGAAACGCCGCATGCGCTTCCGTCCAAAAGCGCATGGCGCCGGCCCAGCCGCACCGCGATCGGCGGTCTGCTCGGGGTCGCGATTTGTCTTTTCGGCTGGCTGCTCGCGCCGCCGGCAGGACTATCGGTCGCCGGCTGGCGCGCGCTCGTATTGCTTGCGGCGGCGGTGCCCATTCTCGCCGTCGAGGCGATTCCCGACGGCATCTTAGCGCTGCTTGTGTGCGTCGCATGGGTGCTGGGCGGCGTAGCCCGGCCGGAAGTCGCATTCGCGGGTTTTTCGTCTGCGAGCTGGATTCTCGTCGTGAGTGTTCTCGCCGTCGGAGCCGCGATCGGCGCCTCTGGCGTGCTTTACCGTATGGCGCTGTGGATGGTGGCGCATACCAGAGGCGGCTTCGCCGGTCAGGTGATCGCGCTCAGCGTGGCAGGCGTGATCATGGGGCCGGCGGTCCCGAACGCCACCGGCAGAGTCACGATGATTGCGCCGGCGCTGCGCGAGCTGGTCGAAGCGCTGGGATATTCGCCACGCTCGCCCGCGGCGGTCGGTCTCGCGATGACCGCGCTGATGGGCTTCGGGCAGACGGCGGGGATATTTCTCACCAGCTCGACGACTGCCGTGCTCGTCTTTGCCGTGCTGCCCGCGGAAACCCGCCGGGGCCTGGATTGGCTCAGTTGGGCCTACTATGCAGCGCCGCCGCATTTGATTTTGCTTTTCGGCGTGATCGGCGTGATTTTCTGGTCGTATCGGCCGCCGCGCAGCGCGGGAATCGATAACAATCGACGAGATTTGCTCGACTTGCAGCGCGCTCTGCTCGGCCCGCCGTCGCGGCGCGAGCGGATCGCCGTTATCGTCGGCGCGGCCCTTATCGTCGGCTTCGTCGCGCAGCCGCTGCATGGGCTGAATCCCGCATGGGTATCCGTCTTGGCGCTGTCGCTGCTGGCGGCCACGGGAGTCGCGACGGCGGCGACGCTGCGCGACGTCAACTGGAGCTTCGCGCTTCTGTTCGGCATGCTCGCCGCTATTTCGGAGATCTTCTCGCGCACGCAAGTCGATCAATGGCTCGCGCACGCGATCGTCGGCTCCGTCGGCGGATTGGCAGGCACGCCGGCGCTGTTTATCCTGGTTCTCACACTGCTGTGCTTTATCGTCAGCTTCGTGCTGCGCTGGCAGGCGGCTGCGCCGCTCATCACGATCGCGCTCGCGCCGGTCGCCGCCGCGAAGGGCATCAGCCCGCTCGTGATCGGCATAGTCGCGTTGATCGGATGCAACACGTTTTTCATGCCTTACCAGAGCACAACTTACCTCGCGCTCTATCACGGCACCGGCGGCGAAGTTTTCAGCCACGATCAGGCGCGGCCGATCGCGATAGCCTACGCGGTTTTTGGCCTTATCGCGCTGAGCGCAAGCGTTTATATATGGAGATTCATGGGGCTTCTCTGACGCGAAGCGAATCTTGACAACTCCGCCCCCATGCTACAAAATCTGAATCTCGTTAGAAACGACCCCAAGGAGGCTTTATGCCGGAGATGAAAAGCGGCTGGCGGCCCGAGGAAGGGAAGCAGGAATCCTCGCCGATTCATGTCAAAAAAATCGGCCACGTGGTTTTCAGCGTGAGCGACATCGAGCGCACGAGCAAGTTCTGGACCGACATCATGGGCTTTAAATTCTCCGATAAAAACGAGCGCGGCATGCGGTTCTTCCGCAATAGCACGGACCATCACACGATCGCGCTGCTGCAAGCCAATGACAAGAACGAGCTGCCCAAGCGCGGCGAAGTCGGTTTCGACCACGTGGCTTTCGAGGTCGGCAGCGTCTCCGAGCTGTTCAAGATCCGCGATTTCCTGCGGTCGAAAGGCGTCGAGATCTTTTACGAAGGCCGCCGTGGCCCCGGCGGCAACCCGGGCGTCGAATTCTACGATCCCGATGGCTACCAGATCGAAGTCTACGCCTCGATGGATCAGGTAGGCAGCGACGGAAAGAGCCGCCCCGGGAGCGAGTGGAAGCGCGCGACGACGCTCGAAGAAGCCGTCGCTAATCCGCTGCCCGGCGCAGAATACTATTAACAAAGCGGCCCTAAACACCATGTCGCTCGGCTGTAGCGATTTTCCGATGTAGGGGCGGGTTTTAAACCCGCCCCTACTTCTTTATCGGTATGATCTCCGTCCGCGGACTCGCGAAAGAGTTTCCTGCCGGCGGCGGGCGCGTCGCCGCGATTAAAAACCTAAATCTCGAAGTCGCCGAAGGCGAGTTTTTCGTCATCGTCGGCGCCAGCGGCTCCGGCAAGACGACGCT
>DASWZY010000323.1:0-2332 GCA_036407055.1 Binatia bacterium | reverse complement strand
GCTCGGCATTGTCATGGGCTGGAACCGCCGGGTCGAATATGCGCTGGATCCCTTTCTCACCGCCATGTACGCGAGCCCGCTAGTCGCGGTCGCGCCGCTCCTCATCATCTTCTTCGGTGTCGGCCTCACCGGCAAGGCGGTGCTGGTCTTTCTACTCGCGGTGTTTCCCTTCGTCTTCAATGTCTTCGCCGGCGTGAAGTCGACCGACCCGCTGCTCATCAGCGTCGTGCGCGCCTTCGGCGGCCGCGAAAAAGATCTGTACTTTAAGGTCATTCTGCCGAGCACACTGCCCTATCTCGCCGCGGCGGCGCGCATCGCGATCGGCCGCGGCCTCGTCGGCATCATCGTCGGCGAGTTCTACGCCGCCTCGGAAGGCATCGGCTTCGCGATCTCGCAGGCCGGCGACACTTACCGCCTGCCGGACATGTTCGTCGGCATTCTCATCCTCGCCATCGTCGCCGTCATTTTGACCGAAGGCATGCGCTGGCTCGAGACCGCGCTCGCGCCGTGGCGGGCCGGCGAGGAGGTGCGCTGATGGCGCTGAAAAGATTTTATCTCGAGCGCGAGCCGATTATTCTCGGCCTTGGCTTCATCGCGGCGCTGTTGCTTCTCTGGCAGTCGATCCCGCTCTGGTACACGCTGCCGCGCGGCATGGCGCTGTTTTTTACGACGCCTTCGGCCGTCGCGGCGGCTTTCTGGCAGCTCGTCGTGAGCGGCGAGCTGGAAAAGCATGTCTACGTCAGCGCGCTCGCCTTCGTCGCCGGCCTCGGGCTCTCGATTGTCGTCGGCCTGCCGCTCGGCATCGTCATGGGGCGGTCGAAGACGCTGGAGGCGCTGCTCGACCCCTACGTCACGGCCTTCAACGCGACGCCGCGCATCGTCTTCCTGCCGCTGCTGATCCTCTGGTTCGGCATCGGCATCTGGTCGAAGATCGCCGTCGTATTCGCCGGCGCGGTTTTTCCGCTGCTGATCAATACCTATGCGGGCGTGAAAAATGTCGACCGCGTGCTGGTGAACGTCGTGCGCTCGTTCGGCGCGAACGAATGGCAATTGATGAAGGTGGTCGTCGTGCCGAATTCGCTGCCGTACATCATCGCGGGACTCCGGCTCGCGATCGGACGGGCAATTCTGGGCGTGGTCGTGGGCGAGTTTTTCGGCTCGTCGCGCGGCCTGGGCTACATGATCGCCTCGGCGGCGACGAATTATAAAGTCGACGTCGTCTTCGTCGGCGTCGCGATTTTCATGGCGCTGTCGTTGGTGCTGACGCTCGCGGTCAAGCGATTGGAGTCGCGCCTCGCGAGCTGGCGCCCCGAGACGGCGAAGACGTTCTGAATCACTTCCCCGGCGTTCTTCCCATCTCCTTCAGCACTTCGTTCAGCGGGCCGCGGTCGACGAACTGCTCCGGGTCGGGCACGGGCTTGCCCTTCGGCCAGCCGAGCTCGGGGGTCGTGCGCGACTCGAAGAGGTCGCGGATCAGATTCGCGGGCATCTCCGGGCTGTATTTGTCGAACACCTGCTTGTAGATGCTTTCGTTCACCTTCGCGTCTTTGATCTCGAAATATTTCGCGATCACGTCGACCGTCCCCTGCTTGTTCGCCTTGATGTAGTCCTCGGCCTTCACCATCGCGCGGATGAAGCGCTTCACGACCTCGCGCTTCTCCTTGATGAAATCCTTGTGCGTCAAGAACGTCCCGCCGAGGCGCGGCAGGTAGTCGCCCGTGCGTACGAGAATTTTCATGCCTTCCTTCTCGGCGCGCGCGGCGTGCGGAAACGAAAGCACGCCGCCCTGGATCGAGCCTTGAATGAGCGCGGCGACGCGGTCGGGCTCGCCGGTGAAGCTGATGACCTTGTAGTCCTTGCCAGGCTCCATCTTGAAATTCTTCCCCAGCACGATCACGAGCTCGCTGTAATCCGCCGACCCCGGCCGTCCGAGGCCGAGCGTCCTCCCCTTCAAGTCCTCGACGCGCTTGATGTCCGGCGTGGTCGTGAGCGTCCATTGCGAGATCAGCGATTCGCCGACGATGAAGACGATCGGCGCGCCCTGGAGCATCGCCTCCGAGCCGCCGCCGGGTATCGGCGTGAACTCGATCTCGCGCGCGATCGTCGCGCGCACGAGCACGCCGGCCGTCGCCGCGATGAAATCGGCGTCGAGCCCCTCGTTCTTGAAGAAGCCCTTGTCCAGCGCGACGTACGAAGGGATGTGAAAGCCGCTTCCGCCGGTCGTTCGGCCGACCTTGATCTTGATCGGCTGCGCGTCCGCAAACGAGGCGGCGAAAATCAGCACAACGAGCGAAAGCGCTGCGGCGGCGGCTTTGACGATCATCCTCATGGC
>DASWZY010000322.1:0-13579 GCA_036407055.1 Binatia bacterium | reverse complement strand
CCGGGATGCGAGACGCGGTCGATAAAACGAACGGGCCAATAATGGGTGTCGCCGTCGATATACACGGGCGTCTCCTTTTTAATTCTTCATTCCGTAACTCTCGTAAAGCTTCGCGACGAAGCCGCTCTGCTCGAGTCCTTTGAGAATGCTGTCGTCGATGACCTCGTTGATCTTGATTTTCTCAGCCGCAGGCGTCTTGAGTTTCATGAATCGCTGGATGTTGCGCAAGCCGTCGGGTCCGGCATACGGCACACGATCGGTGTTCCTGACGATGTCGGTATAGCCTTCCTCGGCGACCGCAGGATCAGAAAGCTTCAGGTGTTTGCTGAAAGTGGCGATGACCTGTGCCTTGTTTTTCGGCGCAAGGGTAAATGCGATGCCTTCAAGCAATCCTTTAAGAATGTTTTCCAGCGTCGCGCGCTGCTCTTGCAGGTACGGCGCGCGCACGACGATCGCTTGCCCCGAGAACGGGATGCCGCTGTCGTAGAGCTCCGACAGGATCGTATAGCCTCTTTGTTTCAGGCGTCGGCTGAAGACGCCGTCCAGGATCGTCGCATCGATGTGTCCGGCTTCGAGCGCCTGGGCGAGGACCGTCTGATCGCCGATGACGAGGACTTTGACGTCGTCGCGGTTGGGGTCGATGCCGACGTGCTCGAGGCCGAGCATACCGGCCATCCATAACGTCCCGCCGATGCTCTGGACTCCGAAGCGCTTGCCGCGGAGGTCTTTGGGAGTTTTGATCGACGGCGCCGCAACGAGATCGTAGCCGAGCCGATTCGTGAGCGTCGCGACCATCTTGAGATCGGCGCCGCCCATAACGGCGGCGAGCACGGAGCTGCCGCCGGTATAGGCAACCTTCACGTCGCCTGCGGTGAGCGCGGCGACGAGTATCGGTGCCTGGCGGATGAAGATCGTGCTCGCCGGAGTGCCGTATTTGGCGAAAAAGCCGTGGTCCTCGGCCACCCAAAGCGGCGCCACGCGCGCGTTCATCGCCGCGTGGGCGATGACGATCTTTCCCGGCGCCGAAGCGGCGCGAGCCTCGGCGTGAAGGCAGAAGAGGCAGGCGCAAACGATCGCAAACACGACGCGCATCGATTTATTTTCCGCCGAGGGCTTTCATGAACGATTTGTCGATCAGCTCGTCGAGCGAAAATTTTCGCTTGATCCTGCCGGCGTCGAATTCCTCCTGGATGACGGTCGGGACGGGCTTCTCGGCGATCTCGCCGTTTACGGGGAAAGAGTCGCGATAGTCGTCGTATCCGGCCGGCGCCATCGCCGGATCCATCTTGACGTACTTCCTGATCGCCGCGACCGCGTCCTGCTTGTTCTCTCGCGTGTGGCGGACGCCGCGCTGATAGGCGCGGAGAAAGCGGGTTATCTGGTCCTTTTCTTTCGCGATATATGTTTCCCGCGCGGCGAAAGTTTCGTAGGGCCATTGCGGGAAAATTTCCTTCAGGTCGAAGAGCTTGTTATAGCCTTTCGCCTTCGCGATCTCCGTAACAGGAAACCACACGATGCTGGCGTCGACGCCGCCGGCTTCCAGCGCGGCGAAGCGCGCGGGCGTGCTGCCGATTTGCAGGATCGTCACCTCTTTCGGATTGATGCCGAAGTGCTGCACGGTCGCGCGCGTGAGGTAATCCGTCAGCGATCCGAACCGGCTGATCGCGAAACGCTTTCCCTTCGCGTCTTTCATCGATTTGAAATTGGGATTCGAATAAAGCTGAAACGGCATGATGTTGCTGATGCCCCAGAAGTTCTTCACATCGACGATGCCGCTCGCGCGGCCGCCGATCGTTTCGACGAAGGCGCTGCCCATGATCTGCACGTCCCCGCCGGCGAGCGCCTGGATGTTCGTCGCGCCGGCGTTGAACATGACGAAAACGACGTCCAGCCCCTCGTCCTTGAAGAAGCCCTTCTCCTGCGTGACGTAAACGGGCAGAAACGCGATATTAACCGAGGAGAGCCCGACGACGATCTTAGCGCTCGCCAGAGGAGGGAAGGCCAAAAGGAAAACTACGAACAGCGTCCAGTGAAGCACGCGCCGCATACAGGACTCCTTCCGGTTAGATGACCGACTGTTCCGGTAAAATCGTTTTCAGGACGCGCAGATAATTGCCGCCGAGAATGAGCGCGATGTCGCTTTCTTTGTAGCCGCGGCGCTGCAAGCGATCGATCAGGTTCGGGAGATCCTCGATCTCCTCGAAGTCCTTGACGTACGTGCGCTCGTGCAGCGGATGATGCCGGTCTTTGAGCGTCCGCGGGCCGTCGTACTTGATGAAGTCCATGCCGAGCGCCATGTGCTCGATGCCCGCGAGATTGACCATATATTCGATATGGTCGAGAAGGTCTTCGATGGTCGCGTCCTTTTTCGCCGTGCGCTCCGGCAGCGCGAGAATGCCGACGAGGCCGCCCTGATCGGCGATCGCCTTTATCTGATCGTCGGCGAGATTGCGCGGATTGTCGAGCATGCCGCACGCGTTGGCGTGGCTCACGATGAGCGGCGCCTGCGCGACCTCGAGCGCCTGGAAGAAACCCTCGCGATTCATGTGCGCGAGATCGACGATCATGCCGAGACGATTCATTTCCTTGATCACCTCGACGCCGAAGTTGGTGAGGCCGCCCTTGGTGCGGTTTTCCCACACGCCGTCGCCGAGCTCGTTGCGGAAGTTCCAGGTAAGCTGCATCGAGCGCAGCCCGAGGCGGTAGAAATTTCTTAGCTGGTGAATACTTCCCTGGAGCGGCATCCCGCCCTCGAAATGTAGAATGAAGGAGATCTGTCCCGGCTGTACTTTCTGGGGCAGATCGGACCGCGTCCGGACCATCGAGATCATTCCCTCGGAGCGCGGCGCTTCTTCGAGGAACATGTCGATGTTTTCGAGCGCGGTCTCAAGATACCGGCCGGTGTTCTGCGTGTGCGAATAGGAATCGCCGCTGATCGCGTAAACGCAAAGATTGATGCCGTCGCGAATGAGACGAGGCGCGATCCCGTCGCGGATCGGCGACTCCTCCCCGACCGATTTGCGATAGAGCTGCTCGTAGACGTCCCGGTGCCCTTCGACGACGACATGCTTCTTCAGCAGTTCACGCGCATCCATATCTTTCCTTTTTGCTTGAAGATAGACGGGCCTTGCGGTACTAATATCGGCAAACTGGTCGCTTCGCAAGCGCTATTTCCTTGACATTTTCACTCGGAAAATCCTTCTGCCGCCTGATTCTCCCGCTCATTTCGCTGTTCGTATTCGCCGCGTGTAGCCGCGGTTCCGGAACCGCCGACGGCAATACGTTCCGCGTCAATTTAGGCACCGAGCCGCCCAGCCTCGATTGGTCGCTTGCGACCGACCACGTCTCCTTCAACGTGATCGCGAACCTCATGGTCGGCCTCGCGGAGTTCGACAAGAATCTGAAGCCCGCGCCGGTCATTGCGAAGTCCTGGGACGTGCTCGACGGCGGCAGACGAATCGTTTTTCATCTGCGCGAGGACGCGACGTGGAGCGACGGGAAGAAAGTCGTCGCCGGCGATTTCGAATTCTCCTGGAAACGGCTGCTGGACCCGAAGACCGGCTCCGAATATTCCTATACGCTCTTCGACATCGTGAACGCCGAAGAATACAACCAGGGCAAAATAACCGACGACAAAGAAGTCGGCGTCTCCGCGCTCGACGATTCGACACTGGAGGTGCGGCTGAAGAATCCGGCTTCGTATTTTCTCTCGCTCATGACGTTCGAAGTGACTTTTCCGCAGCGCCGCGACATCTTCGAAAAATACGGCTCGAAATGGACCGAGCCGGACAATATCGTGACCAATGGGCCGTTCCTGCTCTCGTCGTGGAAACACGAAAACGAAATTCGGCTGAAGGCGAACCCGAACTTCTTTCTCGGCAAGCCGGCGATCGACAACGTCGAGATGATGATGGTGAACGAGATGACGACGGCGCTGGCGCTCTATGAGCAGGGCCAGCTCGATTTCCTCGATAACCATAGCATCCCGGTCCTCGAGAAGCCTAGACTTGCCAAGTCGCAGGGTTTCCAGCACGTGCCGCAGCTTCGCGGGGAATATTACGGCTTTGCCGTGGGCAAGAAACCCTTCGACGACGTGCGGGTGCGCAAGGCGTTCGCGATGGCGATCGACCGCGACGCCATCCCGAAGCTGCTGCGCGGCGGCGAGCAGCCCGCGACCTCGTGGATTCCGCCCGGCATGCTCGCGTACAACGCGAGGATCGGACTGCCCTACAATCCTCCAGAGGCCCGCCGCCTGCTCCGCGAAGCGGGATACCCCGACGGGAAAGGCTTCCCGGCGGTGACGCTCGCGTACAATACGCTCGAGGACAAAAAGCTCGTCGCCGAGGCGATCCAGGGGATGTGGAAGCGAAATCTCGGCGTCCTGGTGCGTCTTGAGAATCTGGAGTGGAAGGTGTTTTTGAAGCGGCTCCAGAACGACCCGCCGCCGATTTTTCGCTCCGGCTGGGGCGCGGACTACCCAGACCCGGACAACTTCATCAAGCTGTTCGCGTCGTACAGCCCGCAGAACTATAGCCGCTGGAAGAACAGCCGCTACGATCAGCTGCTCGAGCAGGCGGCCCGTGAGATGAACGAGCAAAAACGCGTGCGGCTCTACAACGAAGCGCAGAGAATTTTATGCGAGACCGACGTGCCGATCGTGCCGCTCTTTAATACCGCAGAGAGCACGGTCCTGAATCCGCGCTATACCGGCCTCGAATACAATTCGATGGGCCGGCTCGTGCTGCGCAACGTGAAGGCGAGGAGTGAGAGATGAGCAATGAGGGGATAAGAACTCGCGACTCGGCGACCCACGACTTTCCTCTCCGTTTACTCCTCTCTCCGCACGCCTCACCCCTCACTTCTTCATGGTCCGCTTTCTGCTAAAGCGCCTGCTCCACGGCGTCGCCGTTCTGTGGGTCGTGGCGACGCTCACGTTCGCTTTGCTCCGTCTGCTTCCCGGCGGTCCCTTCGACCGCGACCGGCGGCTCCCGCCGGAGGTGATGGCGAACATCGAGGCGAAGTACCATCTTAACGAGCCGTTTCTCACGCAATACGCGCGCTACATGCGAGGCATCGCCGCCGGCGACCTCGGCCCGTCTTATAAATACATCGACCGCACAGTGACCGACGTCGTCCGGGATACGCTGCCGCCCTCCATGTTTCTCGGCGTGTTCGCGCTCGGACTCGCTTTGGCCGTTTCCCTGCCGCTGGGCGTCGCGGCCGCTGCTTGGCACGATCGCTGGCTCGACCGCGCGTGCACGACGATGGCGACACTCGGCATCTCGCTGCCGAATTTCATCCTCGGCGCGCTGCTCATCTGGATCTTTTCGCTCAAGCTCGGCTGGCTTCAGGCCGCGCGCTGGGAATCTGCGGGCAGCGCGATACTGCCGGCGATCACGCTCGGCGCGATGCCGTGCGCGCAGCTGACATATCTTTTGCGCTCATCGATGCTCGAAACGCTCGGCGAAGACTTCATCCGCACCGCGCGCGCCAAAGGCGTCCGCGAGGCGCACGTGTTTTTCAAGCACGCGCTGAGAAATTCGCTGATTCCGGTGTTGACGCTCCTCGGGCCGCTCTTCGCGATTCTCGTCGCGGGCTCCTTCGTCGTCGAATACGTCTTCGCGATTCCCGGCATGGGCCGGTTCTTTATCACCGCGGTGACCGACCGCGACTACCCGCTCGTCATGGGCGTGACGCTCGTCTACACCGCGATTCTCGTGTGCGCCAATCTCACCGTCGATATGCTTTATTCGGCCGTGGACCCGCGCGTGCGCAGCCGCTGAACGGCAATGGCGAAAATTATCCCGACGCGCTGGCGGTCTCCGGCTTTTGTTTTAAGTCTGGCGTTCCTTCTGTTCGTCATGACGGTCGGCTTTCTCGCGCCGGCGATTTCTCCGTATTCGCCCGGCGGAATCGAGGAAAGCCGTATGCTCGAAAGTCCGGGCACCAGCCACTGGTTCGGCACCGACGAGCTCGGGCGCGATCTTTTCACCCGCATTCTCTACGGGGCGCGCGTGTCGCTGACGGTCGGCATCGGCACCGCGCTCGTCGCGCTGATCGTCGGCACGCTGTATGGACTTCTATCGGGCTACGCCGGCGGCTCGGTCGACAATCTGCTGATGCGGATCGTCGATATCTTCTACGGCCTGCCGGATCTTCTAATCTTCGTGTTGCTGTCGCTCTTTTTGGGGCGCAACATCGCGGGCGTCTTGATCGCGCTCGGCTTTATTTCCTGGGTGCGCTTCGCCCGCATAGCGCGCGGTCAGGTGCTCCAGGCCAAAGAGCTCGTATACGTAGAGAGCGCAAGGTCGATCGGCGCTTCCCACGTTCGCGTGCTGTTGCGGCATATTCTTCCGAATATTGTCGCACCCTTGCTCGTGACGCTCACGTTCAGCATCCCGGCGGCGATCCTGGCGGAATCGACGCTGAGTTTCATCGGTCTCGGGATCAACGATCCTTATAGCAACTGGGGAACGAGCTGGGGGACCCTCGCGCAGGACGGCTGGCGCGCGATGCGCAGCTATCCGCACCTCATCTTTTTTCCGGCGACGGCGATCTTTCTGACGATCCTCTCCTTCAATTTTCTCGGGAATGGACTGCGCGATATTCTCGACCCGAAAACAAGACGATTATAACGGGGGTCCGAAGGCTTCGGATGCGAAGTGCACCGGGATTTACGGGGTTGTCCCGGCGAATAGGTGACTGGGCTCTGACTATTTCATTCCGACAATGTGGTGGACGTCTACGGCGCTCCAGAGGTCTCCCGGTCGGGTCAGCTTCGGCTGGTGGCCACATTTAGGACATTTCGCCTGGCGCGCTGCCGAGGTAATCGCCTCGCCGGCTTGCAGCTCTTTTTCAAACTCCGCGGAGCAGGCGAAGCACTTAAGCAAGCAAATCCGTTGCGAAGCCATTAAATCTCGGCCAACTCGTCAAAGATCATCGCACATCCATTGGGTGGGAATCAGAATGATCGCTCGATGTGACATAGCCGAAGCGACTATGATTTGTCCAATAGATATTTCATTTGCCATTAATATGTCTTTCATATAAAAAGAAGCCGCTGTGGACTTAAAGCGTTTAAAGTATTTCGTCACCGTGGCCCAAGAGCTTCATTTCGGCCGTGCGGCGAAAAAGCTGCATATCACGCAGCCCCCGCTCAGCCAGCAGATTCAACTTCTGGAACACGAATTGGGCATGACGCTTTTTAACCGCACGCGGCGACGGGTAGAGCTAACGAGTATCGGCAAGGTGTTTTTACTCGAGGCGCGGGCGCTTCTGCAGCAGAGCGAGGACGCCGTGGCGCGAACGCGGCGCGTACAGCGCGGCGAGGCGGGCCGTTTGTCCATCGGGTGGATGCCCTGGTCGGTTTTGACTCCACTTCCGTTTATGATCCGGGAATTCTGCGAGCGCTTTCCGGACGTGCACTTGGACGTCCACAGCCTCAGCGCCGAGGGACAGCTCGATGCGCTCCACGAAGGGACGATCGATGCCGGCTTCGTGCTTTGGACTTCGGACTTCGGACTGCCTGCGCGCACAGGACGTCTGAAAACAGAGATTATTCTTAAGCCGCCGCTGGTCGTCGTCGTGCCGCAAAACCACCGCTTTGCTTCTTCAGGGCGAGTCGAGATCCCAGAGCTCGCCGACGAACCTTACGTTTTATTCAAGCGCGAGAGCGGGCAGGTTTTTTACGATTACGTCATCAGCTTTTATCAGCGCAACGGTCTGCGGCTCAACATCCGTCACGAGGCGGATCATCCTTCCACGGTTTTGGGACTCGTCGCCGCCGGTTTAGGAATCACGATTTTGCCGTATACCTCGACGCACGCTATTCCCGGCGTCGTCTGCTGCGATTTACGCGCGGCGTCCCCGCAATTAGAGATCGCGCTCACTTGGAGACCGCAGAACGATTCGACCCTGCTTGCGAATTTTACCAAGACGATACGGGCATACCGCTTACAGGGGAACGAATCATCCCCCGCCGGCCGCATCGAGGAACGATTAAAGGCAGGATGAAAGCCGCGCAGCGCTTCGGACTATCGCGGTGCCGATAAGCCCTTCGTATCTTAATACCCGCCGATAACGCTTCGCGGGCGCCAGCGCTGCGCCTGGTGCTCGTCGATATAGTCGCCGCGTGCGAAAAGCTTGATGAGCGCGATGCCGGCCACGAACCCGCCGACATGCGCCCAGAACGCCACGCCGCCCATCTGGCCGCCGAAGGAGACGAGGCCGCTGAAGAACTGGATCGCAAACCAATAGCCCAGCATGGCCCACGCGGGCAGCGCCAACGAGGTAATAAAAAAGCCGAGCACCACGAGCGTATAGACGCGCACGGTCGGGTAGAGCAGCAAATATCCGCCCATGACGCCGCTGATCGCGCCGGAGGCGCCGACCATCGGAACGGCCGCATCGGGGCCGGTGGCGATCTGTGCGAAGGCCGCGGCGAGCCCGCACAGTATATAAAACATAAGAAAGCGGGAGTGCCCCATCGAGTCTTCGATGTTGTTGCCGAAGAGCCACAGAAACCACATGTTGCCGAGCAGATGCATCCACGACCCGTGCAGAAACATGTGAGTGAAGAGATGCACCAGACCGCGACCGGGCTCTGCCACACAAGCTAGTCCCTCGCCGAGCGGCACCGTCGTACCGGGCGCCAGCGCGCCGGTAAGCTCGCCGGGAATTAGGCCGAGATTGCAGATCGAAGCCGCCACACTGGCCTCGGAGCCGGCGCCCTGTATGAGCAGCCAAACGAGGACGTTGACGGCGATGATCGCCAGGGTGACGATCGCCGGCCGCTGAGTCTCGTTTTCATCGCGATAAGGAAACATAGTCCTCCTGCTCCCAGCAACGCTTCAGGCGCGCCTTCGGATCGCACGCTCTAGTATTTACTATTACAGGAAAGCGCTAGGAGCGAATAGACTTCGCCCTCACACATCTTACTTGACCCGGGCTCGCTCAACGGATTTCCTTAAGACCGCATGTTTGCGCCGAAGGTGGGCCTCATCGCCTTTTGAGTCGTTTGGTTCTCCACCACGTTCGTAAGTAACAATACGAAAGGCAGGCGTCGCACGCGGCGCTTTTTATCGCGCAGCCTCGCGACATGGATGGCGGTTCTTCTATTGCCTGGTTAATGCATCAGGCGGCCGCCGGAGACGTTGAGCGATTCGCCCGTCGTATGCGAGGAGTCGCTCGACGCGAAAAAGAGCGCCGCGGCTGCGACCTCTTCGTGCTTGGCGTATTTTCGCAGCGGGGTGTCTTGAAGAATCTTGTCTTCCAGCTCTTTGAACTCCATGCCGAGATTTTTCGCGCGCTCCGCGTACATTACGCGCAGATCGGGCTCGTCCATGCCGCCGGGACAGATGACGTTCGCACGCACCCCGTAAGGTCCGGCCTCCTTGGCGATCGTCTGCGTAAGGCCAAGGAGTCCCCATTTGGCGGCGACGAGCGATCCCCGGAGCGCCATGCCTTCCTTGCCTGCGGTACCTGCGATGCTGACGATGCTGCCGCGCTTTTGCTTTTTCATGACCCGAAGGACGGCCTGGCAGCAGAGAAACGGCACTTTCAAATTAACCTCGAGCACCGCATCGTACTCAGCCTCGGGGATATCTTCGACCGGGACCAGCGGCCCGCGAAGTCCCGCGCTGTTGACCAGGATATCGATTGCGCCGAAGCCCCGGACCGATTCCTCGACCATACGGTTCACCTGAGCGTCGTCGGTGCAATCCGCGGCGAAGAACAGCGCTTTGCCACCGTCTGCCGCGATCGCGCGCGCGACTTCGTCGGCTTCTGATTTCATCTTTGGCAAGTCGACGAGCATGATGCGCGCGCCCTCGGAGGCGAATTTCTGCGCGATCGCGGCGCCGATGCCCCGCGCGCCGCCGACGATCAGCGCGCTCTGTCCCTCTAGCTTCATGGTTTCTCCTTGTGATCTACGAGCCGTATCCGCCTTCTTCGCCGAGCGTAACTTTGCCGCGGAACATACGATACACCATGGTAAAATAAAACACCGCTAGCGTCATCGCCGCAAGCCACCAAATGAGGCCAACACTCAAGCTGTAAGGGCCTGCTTGCGAGTTGTAGATGGTCAGGCTGTAAGCGGCATCGACGCTCGACGGTAGCACGACCGGATAGAGCGCGAACGCCGCGCCGGCAATCGTGGCGGCGAGGTAGACCGCGGAGCATAGAAACGCGGCGAGATCGCGCCTTCGATGATGAAAATAAGGTATCGCTGCCAGAGCGGCGACGGCGGCGGCCGGAATAATCCATCCCCACGGATGTGCGTAGAAATTATTCAACAGCGCGGGACGGACGTACAGCGTCGCCGGCAGCGAAGCGATTGCCAGCACAACCAGCGCGCGCCAGCCGCGGGCGGCGATCAGCCGCGCGCGCGCTTCGACGGCGCCGACCGTTTTGAGCGTGATGTAGTGTGAGCCGTGCACAATCAGCGCCGCGAGCGCCAGAGCGGCGGTGAGCAGCGTGTACCAGTCGAGGATGCCGGCGTCGGGTCCGGCGGTGAAGTCCGTCCACAGCGCCGCGAAGAAATAGCCGTCGGAGCCGAGCGGCACGCCGCGGACGACGTTGCCGATCGCCGCGCCGAAAAAGACGGCTAGCAGCGCGCTCGCCGCCGAAAAGACGAAGTCGAAAAGCGCGTGCCACAAGGGATCCTCTACGTGCGAGCGCAGCTCGACGCCGATGCCGCGGAGCATCAGCAGCCAGAGCACGATCATGAGCGGCAGATAAAAACCGCTGAAGCTCGACGCGTAGAGCCGCGGGAAGGCGAAAAAGATCGCGCCGCCCGCCGCGATCAGCCAGACTTCGTTGCCGTTCCACACCGGGCCGATCGCCTTGAGGATCTGCGCGCGCTCGGCCCGATGCTTCGCGGCGAAGAGGTGGATCGCTCCGGCCCCGAGATCGAAGCCGTCGAGGACGACGTAGGCGATCACCATGCCGGCGACGAGCATGAACCAGAGCGTTTCCATTTCAGCTCCGCGCCGTCTCGATCCCCACCGGCTGCGGACCGTGCATGACCTCGCGCCAAATGAGCAGAACAAACAATACTCCGAGCAGAGCGTACATGCCCATGAAGCCGAGCAGGGTGAAAAGCGCGTTCCCCGCCGAGACGTTGGACGAGAAGCCGTGCTCAGTGCGCATCAGACCGTAGGCCACCCACGGCTGGCGTCCGACCTCCGCCGTAATCCAGCCTGCCGTGTTGGCGATGTACGGAAACGGGAAGATCAGCATCAGGATCCAGAGCATCCAGCGGCTCTCGAAGAGTTTCCCGCGCCAGAGGTGCCACGCCGCAACGACCATGATCGCGATGAAGATCGTCCCGAGGCCGACCATGATGTGGTAGCAGTAATACAGCAGCGGGATGTTGTCGGGCCATTGGTCGCGTGGAAAGTCGTTCAATCCCTGCACGACGGCCTCCCAGCGCCGGTGCGTAAGAAAGCTTAGCGCCTTGGGCACGTAGAGCGGGTTGTCGAGCTTCTGCCGGTCGGGGTCGGGCTGGCCGAGGATGACGATCGCCGCGCCCGACTCGGTGTTGAACAAACCCTCCATCGCCGCCAGCGTCACCGGCTGATGCCGCGTAACGAGCTGCCCCTTCATGTCGCCGCTCGGCCACAACTGAAAAAGCGACGCGAGGACTCCGCCGATGACGCCCAGCCGGAGGAACATCCGGCCGTATTCCGCCTGTCTCCCGGACAGCAGGTAGAACGCGCCGGCGGCGGCCATGACGAAGGTACCGGTGATGACCGCGCCGCTCATGGTGTGAACGTATTGCCACAGCGCCCATTCGTTGAACACCAGGCTCCAAAAGCTCGTCAAGTGCGCCGTCCCATCCGCCGCGAGCGTGTAGCCGACAGGATGCTGCATCCAGGCATTCGCCACAATGATGAAGAAACCGGAAATCCAAGAGCCGAGAAAAATCATGAATGCGGCGAGCCAATGAATACGCTGGCCGAAGCGTTTTTCACCGAAGAGAAAGAGACCGAGGAACGAAGATTCCAGAAAGAAGGCGAACACGCCTTCCATCGCTAGCGCCGTCGCGATCACGCCGCCGGCATAGTTCGAGAAGCGCGCCCAGTTCGTGCCGAACTGGAACTCCATCGGAATGCCGGTGATCACCCCGAAGAGGAAATTGACGGCGAATATTTTGGCCCAGAAGCGCGCCGCACCGTTGTAGCGCTCGTCCCCTTCCCACAACGCGAGCGATTTGAAGATCACGATGAGCGGGGCGAGCCCCATCGTGAGCTGGGGAAAGATATAGTGGTACGTTATCGTGAAAGCGAAATGCAGCCGATGTATGGCGAGCGCGCTGTCCATGTCGGCCAGGGGCGCGCCTGGTCCCGCGCCCCTACTCCGGGATTTCCATCATAGCAACGGCCAGTGCGTTCCGGTACGCCCGGTCGAGCGCCAGGCTGTCGAACGCCGCTCGAACAACCATGCGGGCAATGCGCTCGTCGGTGACGTGGCGCTCGAAGACCGACTCGAACATGTTGGAATGGTCGATGTCGGCAACCATGTGGACCTTCGTGTTTTTATCGAGGTTATCCATGGAGCCGACGAGGTCGGCAACCTGCTTCATCGCCATGCGCTGGGTGAAGCCGCCGCCCTTGACGAGCTCTGAATTATTCTTCCGCTCGGTCGTGTGATTGATCATCAGGCTCTCGATCCACGACCGCGTCGTGCAGAGATACATCCAGCCGTACAGCGCGGCCCGCGCGCTCGGGAGCAGCGTCTCCTCGCCGACTGCGCGCGACATGTCGTCGTCGGTCAGGTGCGCGGCGCCCAAGCGCTCGTCAAAGATGAGCTCGTCTTTCTCATGCTCCCAGATGGCCCGCTTGACGTCGAGCGGCGCCTTCGCCATCGACGCCGCCCAGCAGTCGCGGCGGCTCTTGATGTAATGCGGGTAATGGCGGCCCAGGACCTCGTTGCGCTTCGGGGTGATTTTGACCCCGAACAGCCGCTTGTACTCCGGCGTGTCGAAATGCCGGTTAATCGTCTCGTCGATTTCGCTCCGTGCTTTTTGCCAATAGCTCATACGACCTCCCTAATCGTCATGCCTCAGGCTATCAGATTACAATTTTGTTTGCTCTTGCGCCGCGGCGATGCCGTCGCGGAAAATCTGGTTTAAATCGAGCGATTGCTGCGCCGCCTGAAGCGCGAGAGATTCCTTTTCTCCCGTCGCATACTTTTCGAGAAACGGCACGAACATGTCGCTGTGCTTCTCGTCGGCCTGGCTGTGCGCCTCTAAATTCGGAATCTGCTTCCAGGTGAAGCCCATGTCTTGCATCCATTTTTTCGCCATGCGCGTCGATTGTCCCCCGCCCAAGTCGCCGAGCAGACGGTCGTCGTTGCACCATTCGGTGATCGTCAGCGCCGCGAGCGCCTCGACCCAGCTTTTCTCCCGGGTCATCCACCCCCAGGCATAGAGCGTCGCGAGCGTCGACGGAAGCGGCTTCGCCCCGATGACCTCCTCGGGCGCGAGGCCGACGGACTGCCCCTGCTTGATGATCAGCGCGAGATGGCCGTATTCGGAGAACTGGTCGCGGATGATTTCCTCGTATTCGTGTTCGAGGAT
>DASWZY010000321.1:0-11125 GCA_036407055.1 Binatia bacterium | reverse complement strand
GTGAATACCATGTCGACCGCCACGATACGGCCGAGCGCGTAGTAAAGCGGACTGGTCGCGAGCATAACCGCCGCCAGCAATCCCGTCCGCGCATCGAAGAGCTCGCGGCCGGCGGCGTATACGGCGAGGCATCCCAAAACTGCGAACAGCGCGGGCCAGAACCGCAATGCCGTTTCACTCACGCCCGCGAGCTTGATCGAGGATGCTTCGAGCCAATAAAACAGCGGCGGCTTCTCGAAATATTTGACGCCGTTCAGCCGCGGGGAAACGTAATCTCCCGAGACGGTCATCTCGCGCGCAATCTCGGCGTAGCGGCCTTCGACGGGCGACCACAGCGCTCGGCCGCCGAGAAGGAAGCCGAAATAGATCGCGAGAAAAGGCACGAGCCAGAGGAGATCGCGACTGAGCGGAGTCGCGCGCATCAACTATCACCCAGCACTTCGCCTGAGACCAGGCGATATTTTGCGGCGAAATCGGATGCGGGAAGCTCCGCGTCGTCCTCGAGCTGAAGCTGTTGCAGGACGAGGACGCCCTCGCTCGCGGCCACGCGTACGCCGTCATCGTCGAGCGAAAGAACGCCGGCGCCGGCGGCGTCTCCGGCTCGCCGATCGACAGCCGCTTTCCAGACAAAGAGTTTTTTTCCGCGAAAGAAAGTACGCGCTCCGGGATACGGATGCGCGACCGCACGGACGAGATTGTAAATTTCCACCGCGGGCCGGCGCCAATCGATCCTGCCGTCCTCCGGACGGCGGCCGCCGAATTTGGTCGCGAGCCGGTGATCCTGCGGCATCCGCGGCGCGCTGCCTGCGACCAGCAGCGGATAGGTCTCGGCCATCAATTCGCGCGCCGCGCGCGTGAGCTTTCGATAGAGCGTCAGCGCGGTGTCCTCGAAGGCGATCGCCACGCGCCGCTGCGCGACGATGTCGCCGGCGTCGGCTTTCTCGACCATATAGTGCAGCGTCACGCCGGTCTCGGTCTCGCCGTTGACGATCGCCCAGTTGACCGGCGTGCGCCCGCGGTAGCGCGGCAGCAGCGAGCCGTGAAGATTGAGCGCGCCGAGGCGCGGGATCGACAGCAGCGCGTTCGATAAAATCCGCCGGTAGTAAAAAGAAAATATCAGCTCGGGCGCCGCGCGGCGAATCGTATCGACGAAATCCGCCGCGTTGGGATTCTCCGGGAAATAGAGCGGAAGCTCGCGGCGCCGCGCCAGGTCAGCGACGGAGCGGAACCATATCTCTTCTTTCGGATCGTCGGCGTGCGTAACGACGGCGCAGATGTCCGCCCGCGACTGAACGAGGAAGTCGAGGCATTCATAGCCCACGTCTTGGTAAGCGAACACCGCGAGCTTCATTGCAGCGCGTCGACTCGGCCGGGAGGGACCGCCGTTTCCATTGACAAGCTCGCCTCTCTATATGAAGCTGATCCGACGAATGGGAATCGACGGAGCGATCCAGTCTTTTGTCGCGAGCGAGCTCAAGATCCCGGCGGTGCGAGCCGCGGCGCGTTTCGCCGCCGGTCTCGAAGTCGGCGACCAGCTCGCTTCGCTCTGCATCCTGTTTATCATGGCGGGCTACCTCGCGCAAAAACCGCGGCTCGTCAAAACCTCCACCGCCGCGCTGTTTGCCCTGGCGGCCGGCGGGATTCTGGTACAGGCGTTTAAGTATTTGATCGGCCGCGCGCGCCCGGGGCTGGGGCTCGGCGATCTGGCGTTCATCGGACCGCATTTGTCGCCGAGCGGCTTCGACTCGTTTCCCTCCGGACATACGACGGCGATGTTCTCTCTCTTGGCTGTGTTTTGCCGCTTTTATCCCGGCTTTACCGTTCCTCTCTACGTGCTGGGCTTCGCGCTATCGGTGTTTGCGCGCGTCGTCACCGGACAGCATTTTTTCACGGATGTCATCGGCGGCGCGGTGCTCGGATCGCTGGTGGGGCTCTTCATCGCCTCGCGTTTTCGCGGGTTCATCGAGTCTCCGACCGTCGAGCCGCGGCCGGCCGCCGCCCGGGACACGGACGCCCGCGCGCTGAAGCCGCTGGCGGAAATGTTAGACCTCGCGGTCGTGGGACTTTTTTCCGGCGTGGTTTTGCTATTCGGCTCCGGACTGGATTTTACTTCGGCTTCGCTCGGCGTGCTGACGGCGCTCGCCGTTTACTTTCTGGCGCGCCATCTTGGCGGCCGCGAAACCGCGCTCTACGCGCCGCTCGTACTTTCGAGCTGCTTTTTGTTCGTCCATGTCTCGCGCACGCTTCCGGCCGACACGGCATGGGTCTTCTTCACGACGCTTGCCTTCACATATTATTCTTATTCGAGGGCAGGCGGACGAAAGCGTTTTTTTCTCCTCGCCCTGGCCTATGCCTCGATCGGCCTCGGCGTGCTCGCGCGCGGATGGCCGGCGCTCTTCGCGGTTCCGGTCTTCTGCTTCTACGAATATGCAACGGCGAAGCAGGAGCGCGGCGCCTGGCTTCGCAGCACGCTCATTCCCCACATGTTGTTTCTGGCCGTTACGTTGCTGATCGTGTTTCCATTGATGGACCGCAGCGTCTTCAGCTTCGCGGCGCCCGCCGGCGATTTTTTCTTCGACGAGGTGGTCGCAAAAACCGGCCTCACGCGCCGCGCCGGAAGGGTGATTTATTACCTGCCGCTGCTCGCGGCGGCTTTGTTCCCGTGGAGCTTTTTCGCGATCGCCTATTTCACCATCGAAGGCAAAAGATGGATTCGCGAGCAGTCCATCGATCCCAAGTCGCTGCTGCTTTTGGCGTGGGCGGCGGGCGTCGTGGGCGTCTTTCCTTTCGTCGCCGCGGCCTCGCCCCACACTCTGGTGCTGGCGGTTCCGCCGCTCGCATGCCTGCTCGCCGGCTTCATCCGCGTCGAGCTCGCCGATTCGCCGCGGGCGCTGCGCTTCTCCCTCGGCGCCACCCTCGTCACGGCGGGAGCGCTGGTGATAGCGGGGGTCGCTGTCCTTCGCATCCGACCCGAATACGCTTCGCTGAAACTCGCCGCGCCGTTCGCGGTGCTCGCGTTTTTCCTGGTCGCCGCTTGGTTTCTCCGCGATCGCCGGCCGTGGCCGGGATTTTTCGCGCCGCTTTGTCTTGGCGCGCTCGCGTTTTACCTGAGCGCGATCGTCATCGCGCTCGCGACGTGAGCTATTCGAGCACTTCGCGCACGATGTAGCGCGGCTGGCGGCGAACTTCCATATAGATGCGCGCGACGTATTCTCCGATAAGTCCGATGCCGACGATCTGAACGCCGATAAAGAATAAAACGACGGCGAAGAATATCGCGCCGCGGTCGATCGGAGCGCCATAGAACAGCCGCCAAGCGAACACGAGCAGCGCGGTGGCGACGGCCGCGGCCGCCGCGACGGCCCCTACGACTCCGACGATTTGAACGGGCAGCAAGGAAAAGCCGGTCATGAGGTCGAAATTCAGCCGCAGCAATCGAAGCAAAGAATATTTCGAGCCGCCGCCGCGGCGGGGGGCGTGCGAGATCGGAACCTCCGCGACCGAGCCGGCAAACGCGTTCGCCAGCGCCGGCACGAAGGTGGAAATTTCGCCGCAGCCGCAGATATGATCCACCACGGAGCGGCGGTAGGCGCGCAGCATGCAGCCATAGTCGTTCATTTTCACGCCGACGATGCGCGACGCTATCCGGTTTACGGCGCGCGAGAAAAGAAGCCGCAGCGCGGAATCCCGACGCTCCGTGCGCCACCCGCCGACCACGTCGTAGCCCTCGTCGATTTTATCGAGCAGCTTTGGGATGTCTTCCGGAGGATTTTGCAGATCGCCGTCGAGCGTGACCACGACATCGCCGCGCGCGCGATCGAAGCCCGCCGAGATCGCGGCGTGCTGTCCGTAGTTGCGGTTGAAGATGATCACGCGAATGCGGGAATCTCTCGCCTGCAGACGGCGCAGAATGCCCGTCGTGCCGTCGCTGCTGCCGTCGTCGACGTAAACGATCTCGAAAGACTTCCCGCTTTGTTCGACCACGGGCAGCAGACGCGCGTGCAGAGCCTCGACATTTTCGGCTTCGTTGTAGAATGGAACGACGATGGAAATTTCCAGGCGTTCGTCGATTTTCACGCGCGCGATCATGACTCCGAACGCCAATGAATACAAGGCGGCGACAAAAATCCTCTCGGGTTTTTACCCGATCACACAATCCTATGTACCCGGTCACAACTCAGGATAAATTTTCTTGACATTGTGCGCGATTAGCGTTTCAATGGCCATGAGTCAGGGCGATCTGAAGTTTTTCGCCTCCACTTCGTCGAATCTGATGAGTCCTGACTCTGTGACCGGGACCTTAGGGGAAGGAGGTTTAGTGCTGGCCCTAAAGAGATTCTGGTTCTTACTCCCTCCGGATCCGCTACCCCTTCTCCATCCGTTGCATGTTCGCTATGATATGAGGCCCAGGAGCCGCACCGACGAGCGGCTCGCCAACGATTCCCATGGCTAAGAGGACAGCTACAAGTCTACTTGGCGCACATCGGTTTCTTAATCCGAACATTTTAAATTTTGCATTTGAGGATCCATTCCGAAAGGAGGAGCTATCGGAATGAACCAAGAGTTTGAGTCGCTTATCCGTAAAGACCGCGATATCGCCAAAGCCAAGGCCTGGAAAGGCAACCTGCTCGGCTATCTGGACAAGGTCAAGGAAAACCCGTTGATCACCAAGCTCGCGCACGCGCGCATGTACGGTATCATCATGCGCCCGGGCGTCGGCGACATTCAGGAGACCAACGATCCGCGGATCAAGCGGCTGTACAAAGACGAATCGGTGAAGGTGTACAACTTCTTCACCGATGAATTCTTCGGCATCGAAAAAACAATCGCGCAGATTGTGCGCTATTTCCACGCCGCATCGCTCAAGGGCGAAGAGAGCCGGCAGGTTCTCTACCTCATGGGTCCGGTCGGCTCGGGAAAAAGCTCGCTGGTCGAGAAGCTGCACCGCGGCCTCGAAGAGAACAATCCGATCTTCGCCATCGAAGGCTGCCCGATGTTCGAGGAGCCGCTGCATCTCATCCCGCGCCACCTGCGCAAAGAATTCGAGAAGATGCTCGGCGTGCACATCGAAGGCGATCTTTGCCCCGTGTGCCGCTTCCGCCTGAAATCGGAGTTCAACGGGCGCTACGAGGAATTCCCCGTTGCCACGATCGAGTTCTCCAAGCGCGCGCGCGTCGGTCTCGGCGTGGTGCCGCCCGTCGATCCCAACAACCAGGACACGTCAGTGCTGATCGGCAGCGAGGACATCTCCAAGCTCGACCTCTATTCCGAAGGCGATCCGCGCGTCCTCGAATTGAACGGCGCACTCAACATCGGCAACCGCGGCATGGTGGAATTCATCGAGGTATTCAAAAACGAGATCGAATATCTCCACTGCATGATCACCGCGACGCAGGAGAAAGTCATCCCGGCGCCGGGCCGCCACGGCCTCGTCTACGTCGACACGGTCATCGTGGCGCATTCGAACGAGGCCGAATGGCAGAAATTCAAGGCCGACCACACGAACGAGGCGATTCTCGACCGCATCGTCGTCGTCAAGGTGCCTTACAACCTGCGCCTGTCGGAGGAGATTAAGATCTACCAGAAGATCATCCGCCATTCGGACTTCAAGGCGCATGTCGCCCCGCACACACTCGACATCGCGTCCATGTTCGCGATTCTCTCCCGTCTCGAGCCGACCAACAAATGCGACCTCATGACCAAGCTCAAACTCTACAACGGCGAAGAGGTGGTCGAAAAAGGACGGACAAAAAAAGTCGATGTGGACGAGCTTCGCGAGGCTACCAAGCGCGAGGGCATGAGCGGCATATCGACGCGCTTCATCATGAAGGCGCTCGACAACGCGCTCTCCGACAATACGACCGGCAATTGCATCAACCCGATCAATGTCCGCGAGGCGTTCATCAACATGGTGAAGGAGGCCGATCTCCCCGACGATACGCGTAAGCAGTATCTCGAATTCCTGCAGGATACGCTGCACAAGGAATATCTCGAGCTGCTGGAGAAAGAGATCACGCGAGCCTTCGTCTATTCCTATCAGGAGCAGGCCGAGGCGCTGTTCCAGAATTATCTCGACCACGCGGAGGCCTACGTCAACAAGAGCAAGGTGAAGGACCGCAACACGAAGGAGGAGCTCGCGCCCGATGAGAGCTTCATGAAATCGATCGAGGAGCAGATCGCGATCATCGGCTCGGCCGCCGACGGCTTCCGCCAGGAGGTGATCGCGTATCTATGGGCCGCGAACCGCCGCGGCGAAAAGATCGACTACGGCAGTTACGAGCCGCTGAAAGAGGCGATCGAGAAAAAACTCATGACCTCCGTGCGCGACATCAGCCGCATCATCACCAAAGCCCGGACGCGCGACGAAGAGCAAAGCGATAAATACAACGCGATGGTGAAAAATCTCCTCGATCACGGCTATTGCCCGAACTGCGTCGACGTCATCTTGAAGTACGCGGCGAACAACCTGTGGAAGGATTGACGGGCGGCGGGCGCGCCGGATCGCAGCATGAGCACGGTTTTTCGCTCGTACGACTCCTCCTCCGGCCAGCGCAGCGACCGCTGCGCGGGTGACCGTCAGCGCCATCGTGAGAAAGTTCACGAAGCGATCCGGCAGAACATCGCCGATATCATCTCGGAAGAGTCGATCATCGGCAAGGATCGCGACCGCATCATCAAGGTCCCCATCCGCGGCGTAAAGGAATACCGCTTCGTTTACGGCGACAACGCGCCCGGCGTCGGCCAGGGCGGGCCCGACACCCAGCCGGGCCAGGTCATCGGCAAAGGCGAGCAGGGCGGGGACGGCCAGCAGGCCGGTGACCGCCCGGGCGTCGACTATTACGAGACCGACGTCGCCCTCGATGAGCTGATCGATATGATGTTCGAGGACCTGGAGCTCCCCTACCTCGAGCGCAAGCATCTCAGGCAGATGGAGGTCGAGCAGCTCTACAAGCGCAAAGGCTACCGCAAGAAAGGCATCCGCATCCGCCTCGACAAGCGGCGCACGGCCGTCTCGCGCGTCAAGCGCAAGAAAGCCGTGCAGCGGCGCGCCGACGACTCGGCGCTCCGGCCGCAGCGCTTTCCGTTTCATAAAGACGATCTTGTCTACCGCCATACCGTAACGCAGATCCGCCGCGAGTCGAACGCCATCGTGGTTTGCGTCATGGACACGTCCGGCTCTATGGATACGATGAAGAAGTATCTCGCGCGGAGCTTTTTCTTTCTCCTCTACCGATTCGTCTGCACGAAGTATCAGAACGTCGAGATCGTTTTCGTCGCTCATCACACCGAAGCGGCCGAGGTCACCGAGGACGAGTTCTTCCATAAGGGCGAGGCCGGCGGGACGTTCATCTCTTCGGGCTACCGCAAGGCGCTCGAGATCATCGAGCAGCGCTATCACCCGTCGCTCTGGAACGTCTACGTGTTCCATTGCTCCGACGGCGACAACTTCGAGTCGGATAACACCGCGGCGCTCCAGGCCGCCAAAGAGCTCGCCGGCGTATCTAATTTATTCGGCTACGGCGAGATCAAGCCGCTCGGGTCGGGCTATTACGGCAGCAGCATGATCCAATTTTTCTCGCAGCTGGCGGCGGACAATTTTCAAACGGTACAGATTCAGCGCAAAGAAGACATCTGGCCCGCTTTCAAGGGATTTCTCTCGCGCGAGCGCACGCGCGACGACGCCGCTTGAGCATTTCGCATGCCGGCCGGTTTCACCATCCAGGAGCTGGAAACGTGGAACGAGCGGATTCTCGCGCTCGTGGAGAAGTTCGGGCTCGATCCGTATCCGCAGGAGTTCGAGATCTGCGACCACGAGCAGATGCTGGGCTACATGGTGTATTCCGGCATGCCCTCGCACTATCCGCATTGGTCCTACGGTAAAAACTTCGAGAAGCTGAAGACGCTTTACGACTACGGCGTCAGCGGCCTGCCGTACGAGATGGTGATCAACTCCAATCCCTCGATCGCCTACTTGATGCGCGACAACTCGCTGCTGCTCCAGGTGCTCACGATCGCCCACGTCTACGGCCACAACGATTTTTTCAAGAACAACTTCACCTTCAAGTCGACGCGGGCGCAGTACACGATCGAGACGTTCAAGGCGCACGCCAACCGCATCCGGCACTACATCGAGGACCCGAGCATCGGCCTCGAGAAAGTCGAGCCGATTCTCGACGCTGCGCACGCGCTCTCGGTCCAGTGCCGGCGCAATCTCGCGATCCGCAAGCCGTCGCAGGAAGAGGACGTCGAGCGCCGGCTCGCGGAATCGACGCCCGCGCACGATCCCTTTCATTCCATCCACCGGCGCCAGGATTACGTCGCGCCGGACTTAAACCGCGTGCCGCTCTATCCCGAAGAGGACCTGCTGCTCTTCATCCGGGATCACAACCCGGTTTTCAGCGACTGGGAAAAAGACATTCTCACGATCGTGCACGAAGAGGCGCAATACTTCATCCCGCAGATCGAGACCAAGATCATGAACGAAGGCTGGGCGAGCTTCTGGCACAAGCGCATCCTCGACACCCTCGAGCTGCCGCAGGGCATGCAGATCGAGTTCGTCGTGCGCCACAACCAGGTGCTGAGCCCCGCGCGCGGCTCGATCAACCCGTATCATCTCGGCATGAAGGTGTGGGAGGACATCGAGCGGCGCTGGGACAAGCCGCCGGTCGACGACAAGCGCGACGGCGGCGTCAAGCCGAAGACCGGCAGGGAAAAAGTCTTCGAGGTGCGCGAGGTCGAGCGCGACGCGTCGTTCCTCCGCCGCTATCTGACCGAAGAGCTGATCCGCGAGCTCAATCTCTTCGAGTACCAGAGCCGCGGCGGCGATCAGGTGGTGGCCCGCGTGGCGGACGACGAGAACTGGCGCGCGATCAAAGAGACCCTCATCAAAAACGTCGGCACCGGGACGATTCCGGTCATCAAGATCGAAGACGCGGACTACAACAAAAACCGCGTGCTGTTCCTGCGGCACCATCACGACGGCCGCGACCTGCAGCTCGAATACGCGGAAAAGACGCTGCGCTACCTGCACCTGCTCTGGAGCCGCGAAGTCGTCCTCGAAACCGAGATCAACGGCAAGCAGTCGCTGCTCTGCTTCGCCGACGACAAGCTTACGATCAAGCCCGTCCACTAAACTTGCCGTTGCCACTCTCCGGTTTCGTGGTTTATGATCGGCTGGATCTGAAGCCGAGAGTCTTCGCATGTCCGATCTCGACCGCATTCAAGCCTGCGTGCTGAACCCCATCGATCCCGAAGCCCGGCGCGCGCGCCGGGTCGCGGGCGTGATCGGCGATTCCCCTTCCCGCTACAGCATAAGTCCGGCGCTCTGGAACGCCGCGTTTCAGGCGCTCAAGATCGACGCGCGCTACGTCGCGCTCGACGTTGCAGCGAGCCGCCTCGGTGATTTCTTAAGGGCCGTCGGCGAATCGCCCTCGTTTTTCGGGCTTAACGTCACCGTGCCGCACAAGCTCGCGGCGATGAAATATTTGGATCAGTTGGAGGAGAGCGCGAAATCGACCGGCGCCGTCAATACGATCGCGCGCGCGCCCTCCGGCGGACTCGTCGGCGCCAACACGGACGGCATCGGCTTCATCGAGACGCTTCTGAGCGCGCAATACGGCGACGCAGCGCCTTTGTTTTCGACCCTCGCGGGGATCGACGCTTTGGTACTCGGGGCCGGCGGCTCCGCCCGCGCGGTGGCGTTCGCATTGGCGCAGCAGCTCGCCGGCGGAAAACTCACGATCGCAAATCGCCATCGAGAGACCGCCGAAGCGCTCGCGCAGGCAATTTCACCGTCTCATGTGAACGTAAACGCGGTCGGGGAAGATCAAATCGCGAAGGCCGCTCCGGGCGTTACGCTAATCGTCAACTGCACGACCAAAGGACAGGCAGGACGAGAGAATGCCGCGTCGCTCGAGCGCTATTCGGCGCTCGCGCCGGCCTCCTCGGCCGGTGTGAACGACAACCACCGCTTGTCGCTCTCAATCGCGCGCAGCGTTCCGGCCGGCGCCGTCTTTTACGATCTCGTCTACCATCCCGAGGAAACGGTTTTCCTGCGTCACGCGCGAGAAACGGGCCATCGCGCCGTCAACGGCCGGGGCATGATCGTGGCGCAGGCGGTCGAAGGTTTTATGAATCACATCTGCCGCGACGAGTTGGAGGCCGCCAGCTTGCATAACGAGCAGACGCGCCGCCGGCTCGCGGAAATCATGACGGCGGCACTTTCAAGTTGACCGCGGCTTTGTCAGGTTTTCGTAAGATGGCGAGTGGAACGGATCAAACCGCCGCGCGCGCGCGTCCCGGCTGGAGATATAGCAGCAGAGTTCCGAGGACGACGGCGCCGAGACTGAACCACTGCGCCTCGGTCAAGTCGCCTGCGATGGCCGGGTTGATGCGCCAGAATTCGACGACAAAGCGCGCTACACCGGACAGGACGAGATAAAGCCAAAAAATCGTCCCGTCGGCATAATCTTTCTTCCTGAGCGGCCACAGAATCGCGAAGATTACTAACGCTCCCAGAAATTCATAAATCGGCGTCGGATGTACTTTGACGCCGGGTGGATAGGGAATTCCGGTGTCGGGGTGCACCCAGCCGATTATCGCATTTGTATAGGCGACCCCCCACGGAACCGTTGTCTCGATCCCCCAATCGCCGTCGCCCGCGACGTGGCAGCCGATCCGGCCGACGCCGTACGCGAGCGCCAGCGCCGGCGCGCAGATATCGGCGGCCTTCAGCCAGGGAATACCTTCGCGGCGGACGACCCAGGTCGCTGCGAGAATGCCGCCGATCACGCCGCCGTACCAAGTAAACCCGGCGCCGGTTAAAATAAAATCCCAGGGATGCTGGATGAAGCTGGGCCATTCTTCGATAATGAATAATATCCGGGCGCCGAGAAGGCCGCCGATGGCTCCGGCGAAAACCAGCGAGGAGGAAATCTCCGGGTCGTAGCCGTAGCGCTTGAGCTCCAGCCACGCGATCCAGCCGCCGGTAATCGCGGCCAGCGCCATAAAGGCGCCGAAGCTGTAAACCGGGATAGGACCGACATGGAAAAGCACAGGAATCATCAGAACTCCTCGAAGTTTAACGATTACCCTACCAGAAATCCGGCTTAAAAGCATTCTTCCG
>DASWZY010000320.1:0-1788 GCA_036407055.1 Binatia bacterium | reverse complement strand
CTCGGCGGGCGAGACGGAATTCCGCCGCTTCTTCACGATCCGCTACCGGCGCCAGACCGCCGGCGTCGAGCTTCCGATCGTCTGGGACCGCTTCAACAGCGAGCGCATGCAACAGATCGTGAAATTGTTCGAGAAAAAATACGAGGAGCTTTACGGCACCGGCGCGGGCTACACGAAGGCGGGCATCGAGATCAGCGCGATCCGCGTCGACGCCGTGGGACGCGTCGCCAAGCCGCGCCTTAAGACGCAGCGCGGAAAGTCCTCGAACGCCGCTTCAGCGAAAAAGGGCCGCCGGAAAATTTTCTTCACGCGCCCCGAGCGGCGATTTATCGACACCGACGTTTACGACTACACGCGGCTCGCTCCCGGCGCGCGCATCAAGGGTCCGGCGGTCGTCGAGCTGCCGTTTACAACCGTGCTCGTGCCACCCGGGTTTCAAGTGAGCGTCGATTCGTATCAAAACTTGGTCATGAAGGTCGGCTGAAGTAAGCGATGAGACACGTTCGCATTTTATCGCTGATCGTCATCTTCGCCGCAGCCATATTGTTTTGCGCCGCGCGCACGGACGCCGAGCCGGTCCGCATCGCCGTCGGCACCGCGAGCGTGGCGTCGCTGCCGACTTGGGTCGCGCAGGACGGAGGCTATTTCACGCGTGAGGGCGTCCAGTCTGAATTGATCTACATCCGCGGCGGCCCGCAGACGCTTTCTGCGCTCATCGGCGGAGACGTGCCCTTCGCGCAGGTCTACAGCCAGCCGGTGCTGGCTGCCCGGCTCACCGGCGCCGATACCGTGATTGTCGCCGGTCTCATCAACACGCCGCTGTTTTCTATTGTTACCACGAAGGAGATCAGCAAGCCGGAAGAATTACGCGGGAAGAAAATCGGCATCAGCACTTTCGGCTCCGCCACGGACCTCGCGGCGCGTCTCGCGCTCAAGAAATGGGGGCTCAAGCCGGAGACGGAAGTAACGATACTGCAGATGCGGGGTGTGCCGGAGATCCTGCCGGCGATGGTTTCCGGCGCGATTCAGGGCGGCGTGCTGTCGCCGCCGACCAACATGATAGCGGTCAAGGCCGGATTCAGGGAGCTTGCATATCTCCCGCAGGCCGGCATCTCCTTCCAGCACACCACGCTCACCACGACGCGAAGGTATCTGGAAAAAAACCGCGCCACCGCGCTCAAGGTTCTGAGGGCCTATAAGGCGGCGATCGAGAGGATTAAAAGCGACAAGGCGTTCGCGTCGAAGACGCTCGCCAAGTACATGCTGACGAACGACGCGGAGGTTCTCGATTACAGCTACAAGGTCTCCGCGCCGCTGTTCAAGCCGCTTCCGTATCCGACGCTCGACGGCATCCGCGCGACGCTCGATTTCATCGCCGAGCGCGAGCCCAAGGCGCGCCAGGCCGAGCCGAAGGACTTCGTCGACGTCTCGCTGCTCGAAGAGATCGAGAAGGCGGGACATAAAAAATAGTTCCGAGAGGCTTCATGAAAGCGATCGATCCCATCCGCTTCGAGATGTTCTTCCACCGCCTGTGGGCGATCGGCGAGGAGGGGCGCATGACGCTCCAGCGCGTCACCGCCTCGCCAATCGTCTCGCAAGGCGGCGAGTGCATGAGCTCGTTCTACGACGGGAAGGGCGACATGGTGCTCGCCTGCTCGGGACACCTGCGCTTCGCGGCGGCGACCTCGGACGCGATTAAATTTCTCGTCGGCGGCTTCGGCGTCACGCCCGGCTTTCACGACGGCGACCAGATCTTCTTCAACGACCCGTACGTCGCCGGCTCGCACA
>DASWZY010000319.1:0-4776 GCA_036407055.1 Binatia bacterium | reverse complement strand
CGCGTCGATCTCGGCGGCAAATTCGGCGGCAATAAAGAAAAACCGTACCTCGATTTAAATCCCAACGGCCTCGTGCCGACGATCGAAGACGGCGGGCTGATTCTCTGGGAATCGAATACGATCGTGCGCTACCTGACGGAGAAATACGGCGGCGGCAAACTGATCGAAGCCACTCCCGAGGGGCGCGCGCAGGCGAGCCGCTGGATGGATTGGCAATTGACGACGCTCGGTCCGGCGATCGTGCCGCTCTTTTGGGGCTACGTGCGCACTCCGCCGGAGAAGCGCGACGCGGCGGTCCTCAAAACCGCGCTCGAGAAAACCGGCGCGGCGTGGAAAATCGTCGACGACCGCCTCGCGCGTAATCCGTTTTTGGCCGGCAAGGATTTCACGATCGGCGACATCCCGCTGGGGGTGTGGGCCTACCGCTGGTTCAAGCTGCCGATCGAGCGGCCGAAGCTCGATCATCTAAGCCGCTGGTACGGCGAGCTGCAGAAGCGGCCGGCGTATCAGAAATACATCATGATCCCGATGACGTGATGTGGTCACGCGCCGACGATGCAAAGCGCTTCCGCTTCGATGCGCTCGACGCCCGGCACCATCGCGTCAACCAGTGGTCCGCTGTGCGGCGGCGGGATGGGGGCGGCGCCGACACGGATAACCGGCGCCTTCAAATCGGAAAATAAATTTTCCTGGATCACGGCGGCGAGCTCGGCGGTGAGGCCGCCGACGACGGGCCCTTCGTCGACGATCACTGCCCGCTTGGTCTTCGCGACCGACGCGAGAATCGTTTCATTGTCGAGCGGCGCGAGCGAACGCAGGTCAACGATCTCGACGTCGACGCCCTTTTGGCCGAGGCGCGCGGCCGCTTCGTCCGCTTTCAGCACCATCCCACCGCAGGTCACGATCGTGAGATCCTTCCCGGCTCTTCGGACCGCGGCTTTGCCGATCGGCACCGTATAATCGCCTTCCGGCACCGCGCCCGTGATGCCGTAGAGGTGGTGGCTCTCGAAGCAGAGCACGGGGTTCGGGTCGCGGATCGCCGAGAGCAGCAAACCCTTGGCGTCGGCGGGGGTGGTGGGCGCGATGATCTTGAGTCCGGGAAACGGGATGAACGCGCCGTGGTTGCAGCTCGAATGGCTCGGGCCGCCGCCCGCACGCGTGCCGAATTTGTTGCGGATGACGATCGGCACGGAAATTTTCCCGCCGGTCATGTAATGGTAGCGCGCGGCGAGCGTGACGAGCTGATCCATGCACAGCGGCAAGAGATCGCAGAACTGAATCTCGACGACCGGCCGAAGGCCGTTGATCGCGGCGCCCGCCGCGACGCCGACGAGCGCGGCTTCGGAGATCGGCGTATCGCGCACGCGGGCATCGCCGAACTCCTGCAAGAGTCCGCGCGTGACGCCGTACGCGCCGCCGAAAAGCGCGACGTCTTCGCCCATGACGAAGACGCGCGGGTCGCGCGCCATCTCGTAGCGCAGCGTTTCGCGCAGCGCCTCCTGCAGGCGCATCTCCTTGGTTTTAGCTTCCGTCACCGCACTCCGGTTATCGCGCGAATACCTCGTCCACTTCCGCTGTCGCCGCCGGCAGCGGCGCGGCTTCCGCGCGTTTGGCGGCCTGGTCGAGCTCGGCGTAAACGGTCTCGGTCAGTCTTTCGAATTCCGCTTCGGTTAGCTCGTTCGCGGCAATGAGCTTTTCTTTCAGGCGCCGGATCGGATCGCGGCGCTTCCAGTCTTCGATTTCTTCGCGCTTGCGGTATCCAGTTCCCGGATCGCCGCCGAAGTGGCCGTCCCAGCGATACGTCAGGCATTCAAGCAGCGTCGGGCCGCCGCCGCTCCGCGCCTTGGCGGCGGCTTTCGCGGTCTCGTCGTAGACGAGCTCCGCGTCGTTGCCGTCGATCGCCTTGCCTTCGAATCCGTAGCCGGCGGCGCGCTCGGCAAGATGTTTGACCGCGACGCTTTTTTCCAGGCTCACCGTCATCGCGTATAAATTGTTCTCGACCACGTAGACGACCGGCAGCTTCCACAGCCCGGCCATGTTCATCGCCTCGTGGACGACCCCCTGGTTCATCGCGCCGTCGCCCATGAAGCTGACCGCGACTTCGCCGCTGCCACGGATTTTCGCGGCCAGCGCGGCGCCGGTCGCGATCGGGACCGTGGCGCCGACGGTGCCGGTGTTGCCGAGAAAGCCGAACGACAGATCGCCCATGTGCATCTTGCCGCCGCGGCCGAGCGAATAGCCGTCGCGCCGGCCGATGCACTCGCAGAGCAGCTTGTAGAGGTCCGCGCCCTTGGCGACGAGATGTCCGGTGCCGCGGTGATAGCTCGCGATGAGATCGCCCGGCGCAAGCGCCGCGCAGACGCCGGCGGCGATCGCCTCTTGGCCGCGGTAGGAGTGCGGGCTGCCGAACATGACCTTGCGCTGATAGAGATCGTTCAGCTTCTCTTCGAACGCGCGCACCATGATCATGGTGCGGAGCATCGCTTTTCGCTTGGTGGAATCGAGCATCGTGCCAGCCGCCGCGGTCCGCTTGCACTACACTTAAATTCGCATCCGCGGAGTTGTCAAGCTCAGCGCTTCAAAGCGCCGCTCAAGAAATCCAATACTGCGCCGCCCCAGACATCGGTCGCCCTAAAGCAAAAACCGCCATGACCGTCCTCGTGCGTTTGGCCGTAGGGAGGAAAGATCACGCGCTTGTGCGGCTTGCCGGCGGCTTCCATATCGCGGTCTAGAACGAGCGTGGGCGTCAAGTCCCAGTCGTTTTCGGCCTGAATGAAGAGGATTGGAACAGTTGCCCCTTTGACGGCGCGCCTGAGCCGCGCCTGAAGCGCCGTCGAGCGCGACCAAGTCTCGGCCCCCGGCGCGAAAGCCACGGCGGCGGCGATGCCGGACCCTTTCTCGGCCGCGAGAAGCGTCTGAATGCCGCCGTACGAGCAGCCCGCGGCAGCGACGCGGCGCGAATCGACGTAAGGCTGTGAGCGCAGATACGCGAGCGCAGCGAGCGTATCCTCGAGATGCAGCTCGTGCAGCGCGACGACGCCTCTCGCTCCCTGATCGTACAGCGCATCCACCTGGCGGTCCGCGGGCGACCGTCCGTGGCCGCGGCGGTGCGGCACGAATACGGCGTAGCCCTTTGCGGCGAAAAAGTTCCCGATTTCGGGTTTCGCTCCGGGCCGCCGCTCGCTGCCGTGGCTATACAGGATCGCGGGGAAAGGGCCGGGGCCTTCGGGCTTGTAAAGAAATCCTTTGAGCGCGAAAGAGCCGCTCGGGAAAGTGACTTCTTCCGGAGGGGCTGCTAGCGAAAGATGCGCATGGAGGAAAAGAACGGAAACCAAAAAAATAGGCCACGTGGTTTTCACGCGGCCTATTTTAACCTATGGCGGCGGTCGCTATCTAGACCGGGCGGCCGGCCGCCTTCGCGCGCAGCTTGTTCAGCAGATCGTCGATCGACGCGCCCGCCAAGATGCGGCTGAACTGCGAGCGGAAGTTGGATGTAAGGCTGATATTGTCGATCACAACGTCGTAAACTTTCCACTGGCCTTCGATCAGGTGCAGGCGGTAATCGACGGCGAGGTTCTCGCTGCCATGCACGATCTCCGTATCGACCTGTGCGAGGTTCTGCGTGACATCCTCGCGGAGGTACAGGATCTTCTCGCCGCGGTACGACTCCAGGGTGTTCATGTAAGAGCCCTCGACGAAACCGGCAAAAGCCGCAACGAATTCGTCCTCCCGGCCCTCGATGTCCTTCCACCGGTTGCCGAGGGAGCGCTTCGCCATCTCAGTGAAATCGAATCTCGGGACCAGGATCTGCCGGATCTTCTCGACCGCTTCATCCTTGTTGGCCCCCTGAGCCGCGACGACCTCCTGGAGCACCTGGGATATCCGCTCGATTGCCCCCTTGATCTGTTCGGTCGGCTGCTCCGCCGAGGAAAGCCGCATCGGCGCGACGCAGAAAAACACCGACATCATCAATGTTGAATAGAGCGAAACCAGTCTTTTACCCATCGCGGCTCTCCCTTCGACGGAATTCTCTTCCGACGGTGGAGCAAGCCGAATGCCAGCAAGAAAGAACTGGTAACTAATGAATCTTACAATGGTTTTTTTTCAATAACAGAGGAGCAGAATGGCGCGGTGTCATGTTTTGACCGGCAAAAGACCAAAAAACGTGACTGCCGCCGGGGATTTTATTTGGTGAAGAACTGAAGCGACTGGCTCGTGAACGCGACGAGCGGCCCCCAGTAGACGCCGAAGACGAGCGTCATCAGGGAGAGCAGGCCCAGCAGCGTCGCGGCGCTCGGGTTGAGCTCGACCCGGCCGTCGGAAGGCTCCGGGAAGTCGAGGAACATGACCTTTACGACCCGGGCGTAATAGTAGAGCGAGATAACGCTGTTCGCGACCGCGACCAGCGCCAGAAAATAGAATTGCTGCTTGATGACCGCCGCGAACAGAAAGAATTTGCCGACAAAGCCCGCGAGCGGCGGCAGGCCGGTCAGCGAAAAAAGAAAGATCGCCATCGCGATCGCCGGCACCGCCGAGCCGCGCCAGGCGAGCCCGCGATAGCCGTCGATCTCCTCCTTGCCGGTCGCATTGGCGACCAGCACGACGACCAGGAAAGCGCCGAGATTCATGATCAGGTAGACAACGATGTAGAACAGCATCGCCTGGAGGCCCTCGGTGTTGAGGACGACGAGGCCCATCAAGATGTATCCCGCGTGCGCGATGCCGGAATAGGCGAGCATGCGCTTCAAGTTCTGCTGGCCCAATGCGGAGAGGTTG
>DASWZY010000318.1:0-17446 GCA_036407055.1 Binatia bacterium | reverse complement strand
ACGGCGGCCACCTGCTCGAAGCGCACGTCTGGCCCACGCTCGAAGTTATCGTGACGGAATCCCCGACACATCTGCGGCGCAAAATCGATGAAGAAACGGGGCTCGCGCTGATCGATGTCGAAATCTAAGCGTGGACGATATTGCCACATAGGGGCCAAGAAATTCGGAGAAGAATCGCCATGCATCATCCGGAGATCGTCGTCATTACCGGCGCCTCGGCCGGCGTCGGCCGCGCGACGGTGCGCGAGTTCGCGAGGCGCCGAGCACATATCGGATTAATCGCACGCGGCGAAGAGCGGCTCACGGCGGCGAAAAAAGAAGTCGAAGACGCCGGCGGCAAGGCGCTGACCTTTCCGATCGACGTTGCAGACGCCGAAGCAGTCGATGCCTCGGCCGGCGAGGTGGAGGCGAAGCTCGGAGCCATCGACATCTGGGTCAACAACGCGATGACTTCGGTTTTTTCACCGGTCAAAGAAATGCAGCCGGACGAGTTCAAGCGTGTCACCGAGGTTACATATCTCGGCGTCGTTTACGGCTCGCTCGCGGCGCTCAAGCGCATGCTGCCGCGCGACCGCGGCGTCATCGTAGAAGTCGGCTCCGCGCTCGCGTATCGCGGCATTCCGCTTCAAGCCGCGTACTGCGGCGCGAAGCATGCGATCCAGGGCTTCGTCGATTCGCTGCGCTGCGAGCTGCTTCACGACAAGAGCCGAGTCCGGGTCACGATGGTGCAAATGCCGGCGCTGAACACGCCGCAATTTTCCTGGGTGAAGAGCCGCCTGCCGCACACGGCACAGCCGGTGCCGCCGATCTTCCAGCCCGAAGTCGCGGCCGAAGCGATTTATTGGGCGGCCCATCACGACCGGACGGAAGTCTATGTCGGCTGGCCCACCGTCGAGGCTATCGTCGGCAATAAAATCGTGCCGCGGCTCGCTGACGAATACCTCGCTCGCGTCGGTTACGAAACGCAGCAAACCGACATTCCGGAAGATAGGAATCGTCCCGACAATTTGTGGCGGCCGGTGCACGGCAATTACGCGGCGCACGGCGCCTTCGACGGCCGCGCACACAACTATTCCATCCAGCTCTGGGCGACGACCCACCGCGGCTGGCTTGCGGCCGCGGGCCTCGCGCTCGCGGGAGCGGCATACACGGCGATGTCGGCGCGCAATGGCCGGCGCGTTGGGGTTGGTTCTTGAATGTTGACCTTTGAGTTTAGGACTGAAGTTGCCGGAGCTGCGGCGCGGCGTCGTGGGCAAACCGCAAAAGACGATGATGGTTTATCCATATAATGGCAATGAAGAGGTAGCTGATCACGTAGCTCAACGCGGTGGGCCACAAAGGAAGGAGGGCCGCGAGCGACGCCTCCGCCGGCGGCTTTAAGTCCAGACCATGATCGTGATGATCACCGCAAAGACGGCATCCGAGAATGCCCCTAAGCGCTCGGTTCCGTTTCGCTCAGTCATTTCATGAGGTCTCTTCCTCGAGAATGGAAAAATGGACTTGAGCGGTGTGCTGCCCGCATTCCCTCGACGTTATTGACGGGCGGGGTGATGACCTCGATATGGTAGCCATCAGTCGCCAACGAGGTGGCGATAGGCGGCGGCATCCAGGAGACCTGTGAGTTGATCACGCTCGCTGGCGGCGTCCACTTCGACTTCGAACAGCCATCCGTCGCCGTAGGGAGCGGTGTTCACGAGCTCGGGTGCCGCGGCCAACGCTTCGTTACGCTTGCGGATCGTTCCGGTGACCGGCGCGACGAGGTCGCTGACGCTCTTGGTCGACTCGATCTGGCCGCATGGCTCGCCGGCGGTTATTTTCTCAGCCACTGCGGGCAAGGTCACGTTCAGCACGTCGCCCAGCGCGCGCTGGGCGAAGTCGCTTACGCCTACGCGCACCAGATGTTCGCCGCTGGGTCGAGCCCACAAATGGTCGGAGTGATAGCGTAAGTCGGTCGGGAAATTGCTCATGGTCGCTCCTGATCGTTACGTTGCCGCGGCCCGGCACGCGGCCTCAGGGCTCGAACCCGACGCTGCGCTGCCGCACCTCGTCGGGATCGATTCCTCGGTCGATACCGTGCGAGATAACGGCTTGGCCCGGTTCGAGTGCCAGCTTCGTGCTGTCGAGATGAACATCGACGATATCCGGCTCGAACGACACGAAGCCCGACACCCGGACCACCTCGGGCCATGCCTCGAGGTAGGACCAGGCGGCGCGCTTGTGCTGTCCGATGTCATAGTAGCTGGCCAGTCCCTTGTACGGGCAGAACGTTTGTCCCTCGACCGGTGTCAGGGCCGACTGGTCGATGTCCTCCCGGGCGACGTACCAGCGAGGCGCGAAGCCCGACTCGTAGAGCACGAGCGCGCGCCGCGTCTCGGCGATAACCCGGTCCCCATCACGCACGACGAGGTGTCGCGAGGTCTGGCGTATGTCGTTGCGGTGATATGGATCCGCCGCGTGACCCACGATACGTTCGTCTTCTTCGTAGAAGGCGTCCATCGATCGCCAGGCGAAGGCGACCCGGCCCCGCATGATGGCTGCGTAACCCGGCAGGTCCGTGTACAGCCAGGCCGCCCGCTCCGCATGCTTGTCCCCGGCGCGAACGCTGAACCACGCCGTCGGCCCGAGCTCGCTATGTTTCGTCATGCGTGTCTCCGGCGCGAGTACTCCCTCGCTGACTTGCTCCAGCGGGAAGAACGCAACGGGGTAGTGGTCCGGCTCGTGGAGCAGGACGACGTCCTCGCTGTCGACCACCCACTGCCCGCCGAATTGCACGCGCATCCGTCGGCGGAGCGGCTCGGCGAACAGCAGCCGCTCCGGCAGCGAACCAGCCGCGAGGAACCGCCCGACCGACCTGCTCGCTAAAGGTCCTTGCTGCCATGCCAAGCCCATATGAATTCTCCTTTTTCTTCTCTCAATGGATTTCTATTGGGAGAGCAGCTCCCCTTACCCGAGAAATTCTCGCATGCGCTCCGCGATGAAATCGCCGGAGTCTTCGAGGGCGAAGTGACCGGTATCGATAAAGTGTAGCTCCGCTTTCGGGAGATCCTTTTGGTAAGCCCGGGCCCCTTCGACGGTGAAGAACGGATCGTTCTTCCCCCAGACGATCAGCATCCGCGGCTGTCGGCTGCGAAAGTACTCGTGCCAGGCATTGTAGAGCGCGAGATTCGACTGATAGTTGTAGAGAAGATCGAGCTGGATGGCGTCGTTCCCCGGGCGGTCGAGAAAAAGCTGGTCTGTCGTATACGAATCCGGGCTGATTCGCTCGACGTCTTTGACTCCATGCGTGTACTGGAACATCGTCGTATCTTTGGTGAGAACGCCGCGGACCGGTTTCTCCGTTTCAGCGTTGCGATCGGCCCAGAACGGCTTCATCGGGTCGAACCCGGCGCCGATGCCCTCCGCATAGGCGTTCCCGTTCTGAACGACGATGGCTTCGATCGCATCGGGATGTTTTGAGGCGATCCGATAGCCTATCGGCGCGCCGTAGTCTTGCACGTAGATGCTGAATTTTTTCAGATTTAGAGCGTCGAACAGCAGCTCGTCGACGTATGTCGCCAGATTGTCGAAGGTGTATTCGAACGTATTGGCATTCGGCGCATCGCTGTAGCCGAAGCCCGGATAGTCCGGAGCGATCACGTGGAGCTTGTCCGCCAATTGGGGAATCAGGTCGCGGAACATGTGCGACGAGCTGGGAAAACCGTGCAGAAGCACGATGGTTGGAGAATCCTCGGTTCCGGCTTCGCGATAGAAAAGCTTTTGGTCCCGTACGGCGGCATGATGATAAGTCGTCATAACGTACCTCACGATCAATTTCTTGATCTGGCTCTTGGGGTGCTTGGCGTGACTATTCTTATAATAAATATAACACCGGTGATGCAGTGTTTAAGGGCGGACAAGATTTTTCGATCCGAGGAAATTCAGCATTGCGACGAGTCCTCTAGCCCGCTTCTCAAAGTTCGAGTACTACATCAAGCTAAGCGGTCGAAACAGCAGGATTTGATAAACGACGCCGAGTACCTATGGCCGACGCGACGAGTCTCTGGCGACCACTGCGGGCGTCAACATTTCGCAATCTGCTGATGGCGAATGTCGTCACGGACATCGGTGCGTTTATGCAAAGCGTCGGGGCGGCATGGCTCATGCTGTCTTTCGGCGCCGGCCCATTTTACGTGGCTCTGATTCAAACCGCCTCGTCGGCGCCGTTTTTTCTTTTCGCCCTGCCCGCGGGGTCCATCGGCGACATTGTAGACCGGCGCAAGCTGATCCTTTTTACCGAGACATGGATGATGGGCGCCGCGGCCGTGCTCACGGTTTTAACCTTCTTAGGACTGATGTCGCCCTGGCTTTTGTTGATCCTGACCTTTGCGATTTCTGCGGGCGATGCATTCGAAGCGCCGAGCTGGCGGGCGATCCTTTCGGAGCTGGTGAGCAAGCAGGATCTGGCGAACGCGTCGGCGCTCGGCGGGATTGAATTCAACGTTGCGCGCGCCGTCGGCCCCGCGCTTGCGGGCGGGCTGATCGCCGCCGCCGGGGTCGGGGCCGCTTTCGCGCTGAACACGCTATCCTTCGTGGGCGTGATCCTGGTCATTGCGCTATGGCAGCGGCCCGAGCGGAAGCGGGTCGCGCCGGTCGAACACGTCGGCGGAGCCACGGTCGCCGCGCTGCGTTATGTCCGCTATTCACCCGCCATTCGCCGAGTGGCGATTCGTGCGGGAATAGTAATGTTCTTTGCGAGCGCGATCGTTGCGCTATTGCCCTCGATCGCCCACCGCGCCAGCGACAGCCCGCTCGGCTTCGGCTTCCTGCTCGGATGCTTCGGGGCGGGCGCCATAGTCGGTGCGCTGCTCTTGCAGTCGGTCTGCTCGCGCTGGTCGGCAGAATCCGTCGCGTCAGGCGCGGTTGTCGTCCTCGGATTAGCCATTGCCGCAGCGGCCGAATTGCAGGGGCTGGTCCCACTGGGCGCTCTGATGGTGGCGGCGGGTGGCGTATGGATCATCTTCATTGCGCTGCTCTCGGCCTTGGTCCAGAACCTCGCGCCTGATTGGGTGCGCGCCCGGGTGCTGGCGATCTATTTGCTCGCATTCCAGGGAGGCTTGGCCGCGGGAAGCGCGGTATGGGGCATTGTCGGAGACCGGTGGGGCATTGATTTCGCTCTCGCCTGCGCCGGCGCGGGCGCGGTCGCGACAACGGCGCTGGCATCGGTGTGGAAATTGCCGGAAGCTCCGGTCGATTTGAGCCCGTGGGATCATTGGCCGATGCCGGTTCTGGTTAAGAACCCTAGGCTCGATCTGGAGGATGGACCGGTGCTGATCACGGTGGAGTATACGGTCGAGGCCGAGCGTGCGGCTGAATTCGTCGACGCAATGCACGATTACGAGCGCGTGCGCCGCCGCGACGGCGCGTCGCGCTGGGGAATCTATCGCGATACGGAAAACGCGGAGCGATATATCGAGACATTCATAGTCCAATCCTGGGCCGAGCACTTGCGCCAGCACGCGCGGCAGACGGCGGCGGACCGCGAGTTGGAGAAGCGCGTGCGCAGCTATGCGCGCGTCGAACCTAAAGTCCGCCATCTGATTTATGCGCGACCCGAGGCGTAGCGCTTCGAGAGCTAAATCTGCCGAAGTCAATGTACCATGGCCATTGACTTCGCGGGCGGCTTGTATCAAAAACCTGCCAAGCCCGGGATGTGTCAAAAATTCCAGGGAGGTAGGCGATGAGACCAAACCGTTTCGCGCGCCAGTATTCCGTCTCTCTCGCGATATTTGTCCTCGTGCTCCTCTCGACACATCCGCTCTCCGCGGCGGATAAGATCCGCGCGGCCTCCGGCGGCTTCGGCACGGCGATCAACGCGCTCGTTCCCGGCGCATACCACGAGAAAGTCTTTCAGAAATATGGACTCGACGTCGAGTACATCGCGCTCGACAGCGGCACGCTCGGCATGCAGACGCTGCTCGCGAACGAGATCCAGGTGCTGTTCACGACCGGCGCGCTGCCGGTGACGTCCAATCTTCAGGGCGGCGACGTGTCGATCATCGCCGGCGGCATCAACTTTTTTCCCTTCAAGCTGATCGTGCGGCCGGAGATCAAGAATCCGGCGGACCTGAAAGGCAGGTCGGTCGCGATCAGCCGCTTCGGCTCGGCGTCGGACTTCGCCGCGTCCGCGGCGCTGGAGAAGTTCGGCGTGAACGCGAGGCAGGTGACGATGCTCCAGCTCGGCGGCAACCCGAGCCGCCTCGCGGCCCTGACCGGCGGCTCGGTGCAGGCGACGGTCTTCAGCGAGCCGCACGCGAGCATCGCGGTGCGGAAATTCGGCATGCGCGAGATCTACGATCTCGCCGACAGCGGCATCCCGTTCCCGCAGAACTGCTTCATGGTGCGCCGGAGCTATCTGGCGGAGAACCGGCCGAAGGTCGTCAACTTCATGAAGGCGGTGATCGAGGGGCTGTACGTGCTCAAGCGCGACAAGCCGGCGGCGATCCGGGTGATCAAGCGCTATCTCCGTATCGACGAGGACGACATGGCGGCGATCGGCTATGACTATTATCTCGTGCAGCACGGCGACGACATCCTCACGCTGCCGGACCGGAAGGGTCTCGAGATGGTGATCGCCGACGTGGCGAAAACGAATCCGAAGGCGAAAGGGCAGACGCCGGAGTCGCTGAAGCTGCTGGATTCGAGCGTGCTCGACGAGATCAAGAAAAGCGGCTTCGTCGACAAGGTGAAACGTTTGTAAAAAGCGGGTATAAATAGAAGGCAAAAGTTAAAAGTAAAAAGGCAAAAACCTCGCGTTCCGAACTTTTTACTTTTTCCTTTAGACTTTTTACTTCCGAGCCTAGCGAGGATCATGTCTTTCTGGAACGAAATTTCCACGCCGATCGTCGGCCTATCGCCGATGGACGGCGTCACCGACGCGTCGTTTCGCTATATCGCGGCGACGGTCGGCCGGCCGGACGTGATGCTGACGGAATTCGTCAGCGTCGATACGGCGGCGTTCGCGCCAGAGTCGCTGCTGCGCGATTTTACGTACTCCGAGGTGGAGCGCCCGGTCGCCGCGCAGATCTACGGCCACACGCCGGAGGCGTTCTATAAAGTCGCGCACATCGTCTGCGAGCTCGGCTTCGACGGGCTCGACATCAACATGGGCTGCCCGGCGAAGAAGGTCGCCGCGAAGGGAAGCGGCGCGGGTCTGATTCAGACGCCGGCGCTCGCGCGCGCGATTATCCGGGCTGCGCGTCAGGGCATTCGCGACTGGGCCGCGGGGCAGACGCTGGCGGACATCGGTGTGGACAGGGAATTGATCGCGCGGATCAGAAACGCCAACCGGCTGCGCAGTGGCGCGGAGACGCCTGCTGAGCGGCGGGAGATACCGCTGTCGGTCAAGACGCGCATCGGCTACGAGGTGGTCGTGGTCGAAGACTGGATCAAGAATTTGCTAGAAGAGCGGCCGGCGGCGATCTCGATCCACGGCCGGACGCTGATGCAGCAGTACCGAGGCAGCGCCGACTGGGGCGCGATCGCGCGCGCGGTCGAGGTCGCGCGAGGCTCCGGGACGCTGATCCTCGGCAACGGCGACCTGCGGAGCCTCGCCGACGTCTACCGGCGCGTCACGGAAACCGGGGTCGACGGCGTGCTGCTCGGCCGCGCCGCTCAAGGCAATCCATGGATTTTTCGAGGCAAGCTCGAACTCAAGGATGCCGTTAGATCGGTCTGCGCCGACGCCGTCCTGCCGCCTCCGGTGGTCGACCTCGATGAGCGCTTTAAGGTGCTGCTGGCGCACTGCCGTCATTTCGCCGCGTGGCGCGAGCCGCACGTTTTTGTCGCAATGCGAAAGCAGCTGGCGTCGTATATCCGCGCTGTGCCGCGCGCGGCCGATATGCGCTACCGGATGGTGCGCGTGAATGCGCTCGAAGACGTCGAGCGCTGCCTCGACGATTACGCCGCCGCGCTCGCGACCGAGTCGTTTCCGCTCCGCGCCTCTTGGGATTCACCGCCGGCGGCGGCGCTGCGATGCGGTTGATCCTCGCATCGACTTCTCCGCGCCGCCGCGAAATCCTGGCTCTGCTCGGCATTCCATTCGAAGTCATCGGGCCGCCGTTCGAAGAAGTCGTCTCGCCGGCGCGGCCGATCGCAGAAGAAGTCCTCGACTTCGCCGTGGGCAAATCCATGTCCGTCGCGGCGCAGCATCCCGAGAGCATCGTCGTCGGCAGCGACACAATGATTCTTCTCGGCGATGACAAAATCGGCAAACCGACGGATGCCGCCGCCGCGCGGCGGATGCTCCGCGCCTTTGCCGGCAGGACACACCGCATTTATACGAGCGGCGCGATCATCGATCCCGGGGGGCCCGGGCTACGCTGCGTGGAAGAAGTCGAGGTGAGAATGCATGCGTACTCGGAAAAGGAAATCGAGCAGTACCTCGCCTCGGGCGAATCGCTCGACAAGGCCGGCGCTTACTCGATTCAGGGTCGGGGGCGCGAGCTGATCGAGTCCATCGAAGGGGATTATCTTGCCGCTGTGGGATTGCCGCTCAGGCCCATCGCGCGCTATCTCGCCACGCGCGGCATTGTCGGGCCGGACGACGTTGAGAAAATCTACGCGGGAAAATCCTATCGCAACTGGTCGAGCTTCTAGCGGCGAGAATGTACTTTAGCTCGCGGAATTACGCCGCTCTTCGCGCGCATTCCTCTGCGCGCTACGCGCGTCACCGCCTCGGCGAGATTCGGCGCCGCGCGTAGCGGCCGTCGCGTCGCGCCCGCGCGAGACTTGCGCGCCGGCGCGGCGCTCGTTCCGTTGATTCTGCCGAAACTCCCGCTGCGGCTGGTTGTTCACTGGGCGTTCGCGGACCGCGTCGCGGCCGCGCAACGCGCTGTTGTCGGGTCCGCGCGGGCGGTCGAAGGAGCGGTTCTGGTTTTCCAGCCGCTGGTTCGATCGGTTCTCGAAAGATTGCCGACGATTCGCGTCAAACTGCCGGTTGTTGTCTTGACGTAGCTGTGCTCGGTTCTCCTGCCCCTGCGTCCGCGTGTCGCGGAAGTTCGAGCGATTCTCGAGTGCGCGCCCGCGGTCACTGGGAATCGCGCGGGAGCGGTTGTCGAACTCCCGCTGGCGCTGCTCCTGCACCCGCGCCGCGCGGTCGTCGCGGCCCTGCCGCAGCCGATCGTCCCGCTGGAAGTTTCCGTCCCGGCGCGCGTCGAAACCCCGGTCGCCGCGCCGATTGTCGAATGCTCGGTTGTTATCGAAGCGGCTATCGCCGCGGCGATTGTTGTCGAGACCTCGATTATCGAAACGCCGCCCGTTATCGAGGCGTCGGTTGTCGTCGCGCCGGAAGTTCCGTCCCGTCGTTGCGCGCTCGTTCCGGCGCGCGAAGTTGTTGAAGTTCGCGTCGCGATGGATCGTATTGAAGCGATTGAGATTGTCCACGCGCACATTCCGTCGCACGATATCGCGGTTAAAGCGCACCGTGCGGAACCTGTCGTTGACATAGACATTGTTGATGCGCACAAACGGACGGCTGCGCTCGACCCAGCGCGGCCCGCGCCAGCCATGATAAAAAATTCGGTGGCCGCGCCAGTCCCAGTCGCAATTGAGCCACGGCCCGATCGGAAACGCCGGGCCGAAGACGAACGTCGCGTGGCGGAAGAAGACGACGTCCGGCGCGTAGTCGGGAACGAAAATGTATTGGGGCTGGATCGGCTCGATCGCAATGAAGCCGCCGCTCGGAACCACTTCCCAATAATCGTTCGTCACGAGGTTGCCGGCGTTGCGCGCCATGAAGCGCAAATGCTGCACGGCCGCCGAGACGTCGGCAGGCTGCTCGACATAGGCCTGTCCGAGGGCGGTGGTCCAGTCGATGCGGTCGGCCAGCATGAAGAGCACTTTGGGATAATGCGCGACCGCCTTGACGCTCACGTCCCACGGCTGCACATCGACGCCGTACGGGTCGTTGTAGGCTCGCATCCAGCGCGCGGCATCGTCGATCTGGTCGGCGAAGGTCGCCGCGACGAGAATCTGCGCGAGCAGCGGGTCGGGGTAGAGCGCGACCGGCGCCAGGAGGTTCTCGAGCTGATCCGGCGATATGCGGTAATCGGCGTAGCCGGGGACCGGTCCGCGATCATCTCCGTAAGGCGCGGCGGGTACGCCGCGGTAATCAGGGTATGCTCCGGCCGGCGGTGCGGGAGAATCGCCGTAGGGTTCGGGCGGCCCGTATTCTTGCGCACCGGCTGAAGCGGCTCCTACGCGGCCCAGCATCGTTGCACGCGGCGCAAAGAGAAAGGCGGCCGCAAGGGTAATTGTCCAGAGTTTTTTGCTTTTATTCATTTCTTCTTCCTAGTTTGTAATGAGACCCGGGTGTTCACCCGGCCACTACCGCTCACAATCGAATTAGACGGGCGGCGTCCGAAAAGGGTATAGTGGCGTCCGAAATGTTTTACTTCGCGTACGGATCCAACATGCATTGGGGGCAGATGAAGCAGCGCTGCGCTTCGGCGCGATTCGTCGGTGTCGCGCGGCTGCCCGGCCATCGTCTGGCGATTACGCGAAAATCGCGGCGGCGCCTGTGCGGCACCGCGGACGTCGTGGCCGACGCCGCGTCGGATGTCTGGGGAATTGTTTACGACATCGACACCGAGGACCTGACGCTTCTCGACGGTTTCGAAGACGGTTACCGCAGGGAAAAGGTCGGCGTACTGCTTGCTGCCGACGAGCGATCCGTCGAAGCATGGATCTATATCGCCGAAAAAGAAGAGTGCCCGCCGCGTCCGAACGCAGTGTATAAGCGCCTAATGCTGGAAGGCGCAAAGCATTGGGGGCTGCCGGAAACCTACCTCGCGTATCTCGAGGCGATCGAAGCCGCCGAGGATTGACGGGCGGTCATTTTCCGGCATGTTGCCCAAAATTCACCTATCCCGGCATTTTTTCGTTTTTCCAAGGCTGATTCCGGCCTTCGGCACGGGTTCCACCGCGCCGCTCGCGCGCGCTCCATACCATTCTTCGTCTGCCGCTTTACGGGCATGCAAAGTTTTGTCGCGAGTTACGTTTTCTTGTCCTTGAGCAGTGGCACCGCTCTTGCTCCTTCCGTTTGGCGGCAATACACGACCAAAAGGAGAGCAAAATATGTGGCAGCCCTGGAATTCGATGCGGGCCGGTGGGGCAGTTACCGAAGCATTGAGCCATTTGCCTGAAGATTATGTCGTGGTGAGCGACATCATCCTGCCCGAAAGCCAGGTTGAGATCGACCACATCGTGGCGGGCCCCAACGGGCTCTTTGCAATAGAGACCAAGGACTGGAGCGGCGACGTCAAATGTAAAGGCCACGACTGGTTCGTCGATCGCAAGAGAATTCCGAGTCCGGGGCGGCCGGTTCAGCGAAAGGCGGCCGCGCTGCGGCAGTCTCTCGTCACGATGACTTACGACGGGGAGCGGAAGATTCCGGCCGTATCTGCGATCCTCGCGTTCAGCCATCCCGAAGTAACCGTAGGCGTGCAGGAACCGGCGGTCCCGGCGATGCGCGCCGAAGAGCTCGCTTCATTCATCATCCACTACAACGTTTCTCAGCTCGTCGACGAGGAGCGGGCGGGGATCGTCCGACACCTCGCGTCCTTTCCGTCGCGGACCAAAGAGGACGCGGGTTTTCTCGGCCTTAAATTCATTTCACGTGCACTAAGGCCCGCTACGGCCTAGCGAACCCGCGTTCGTTTGGCGGTCCGCGCCATCGCGTGCTAGGATGGGTACCCGCAACCGAGGGGTACACTCTTGCCGCGTTTCATCGCCGGAATCATCGCGTTAGTCATTCTCGTCCTGCTCGCGTTTTATCTTTTCTCATCGCCCGACGAGGAAAGACCGACAACAGCCCCGGCCCCGAGCGTCGAGCCGGCGCCGCAGCCGCAAGCGCCGGAGAAGCGCTCGAAGGTCAAATCGAAACGGGCCGGCGGCGAAGACGACGACGATACGGACACGAATTCAGACGATAAAGACGAACAATCCGATGAAGACGCACGCCAGGAGCAAATCCAGGAGTTGCGGAGAAACCGGTGACGTCACAGCTTCGGAATGCGCAAAGTTTTGCTGATCATCGCCGCGCCGCTCAAAAAGTACATCAACGAAAGCGGATGCCATTCGAGTCCGGCGACGCGCGCCGCTCCTAGTGGCAGCGCGTCGCCTACGCGGTTCCAATGAAAACTGACGCCGAGGATGAGGATTAAAAACAGGCTCGACGGAATCGGCGTCCCCTCGAAATATTTCACTTTCTCGCCGGCTGCGGCAATCTCCGCCGCTGTGACGTTATAGCGCGCCAGCCGGCTGACCCCGCAGGCGACAAAAAAAAGCAGGATCGCCACGTCCCAGCCGCCGCGCATTCCGAGCGCATAGCCGAGCGCCGCGGGCGCCACGCCGAAGCTCACGATGTCGGCGAGCGAGTCGAGCTCGCCGCCGAAAAGAGAGTGTTTTTTTTGCCAGCGCGCCACCCGGCCGTCCGCGATGTCGAACACGAGCGCGAGCGGCAGCAGGCCGATCGCCAGGTAGACACGCCAGCGATCCGGCGTTTCCAGGTAGCTCATGATCGCGAAGATCGCCGCCGTTCCCGACGCGGCATTGCCCAGCGTCAGCAGATCGGCGGCGCGGTAGCTTCGCAGCATCGAAAAATGGGCGGGTCGAACGTTCCGCTTGGAGTCTGCCATCGCCGCATTCTTACCATGCCGCGTGGTGTTGGTGGAATAGACCGACTTCGACAAATCTGCGTACAATGATATGCTGAAAATGTTCGTTTTTGCGGGTTATGGAGCTTTTATGAACACGCTGGCCTCGCGTCTTTTCGCGGCGATGTTTCTTGCCTCTGTGATGTTTCTGTCCGGCTGCTCGACGACCAACCGGCTCGTGAGCGAGTGGAGCAATCCCGGATATACGAGCGCGCCTTTCCGGAAAATACTCGTCGGCAGCAGCGGCGGCGAGAGCGCTATCCGCCGTAACCTGGAAGACGAGTTCGTCGCCCAGCTTCAAGCCGCGGGCATCGAAGCGGTGCCGAGCTACCGGTACATTCCGGACGAGCAAAATCTCGACGACGAAGCGCTCAAAAAAGCGGCGAAGCAGGCCGGCGCCGACGCGGCGATTCTCGCGCGCTCAGTCGGGGTCGAGCCGAGAGTCGATTACCGTCCCGGCTATTATTATCCTTATACATCGTTCGGTTTTTTCGGGCCTCACTTCGGCGCGAGCTGGTATGGGCTCTACGGCCCGAGCGTTTATCAGTATAATGTCTACAGCTCTGAGACCACGGTTTACGACGTCACAAAGGGCGATGTCGTTTGGACGGGGACGGTCCGAACCTACGAGCCTGATAACGTGAACGCCACGATAAAGAACTACGTGCAAATCGTCTTGAAGGCGCTCGAAGAGAAACAGCTTTTGCGCCCGGCGCGTCCGGCGCGATGAGCATGGAACGCGACCACGCGCAGCCGGTCCGCTTCGACGGCGCGCATTGCAGCATCGTCGTCGAGAGGCCTCGGCGCGGCGTCGTCGTGCTGCGGATATCCGGCCGTGACGTGGGAGAATTCGGCGACGGGCCGATGCTGGATGTCGAGAGAGACCTCAAGCTTGGCGCGCCCCTCGAGCTGTTCGTGGACGCGCGGCGCGTGCAGGGCGCTTCGCTCGACGTCAGCAGTGACTGGGCGCAGTGGCTCGGCCGCCATCGCGCAGCGTTCCTGCAGGTGAGCATGCTGACGAGCTCTCGGTTTATTCAGATCACCGCCGATTTCGTCCGCCGCTTCGCCGGCCTCGGCGAAGTGATGCGTATTTATACCGATCCCGCCGCGTTCGACGACGCATTGGCGGTTGCGATCGCCGCGCGTGACTGAGTATCACGAATAGTCCGGAAGATGTGCAATTGCGGCGGTGGGTTTGCCGTCCGCCCGAGCAACCGATACAGTCCGAATAATGGCCGCCAAAGCTTCCAAAACCTCGGTGAAATCTGTGCGGGTATCTACGCGCAGCGACAAACGGAAAATCTTGCTGCTCGACGGGCATTCGCTCGCGTTCCGAGCGTTCTTCGCGCTGCCGGACACGCTCGTCACTTCTTCGGGACAGGTTACGAACGCGGTTTATGGCTTCACGGCGATGCTCATCAAGCTGTTTGGCGATGAGCGGCCGGACGCTGTCGTCGTGACTTTCGACAAGGGCGCGCCGCAATTCCGTCTCGATCGCTATGCCGATTACAAAGCCGGCCGGGCGGAGACGCCGGACAAGTTTCGCCAGCAGCTACCGCTCATCCGCGAAGTCTTGAGCGCGCTCAAAATTCCCATGTTCGAGCTCGCGGGCTACGAGGCCGACGATCTGCTGGCGACGCTGGTTAAGCATTGCGGCGCCGCGGATTGCGAGGTCATCGTCGTCACCGGCGACCGAGACATTCTCCAGCTCGTCCGCGAGGGCGTCTCCGTCATCATGACGCGCCGCGGCATCTCGGACATCATCCGCTATGACGCAGCAACTGTTTTGGAGCGCTACGGCGTTGGGCCTGATAAATGGATCGATTTCGTCGCGCTCAAGGGTGAAAGCTCGGATAACCTTCCCGGCGTTCCCGGCGTAGGCGACAAGACCGCGGCGCAGCTCATCCAGAAGTACGGCGACATCGAGCAGGTGATCGCGCACGCCGCAGACCTCACGCCGAAGCTCGGCGCGGCCATCAAAGCGCACGCCGACCAGGTCAGGATCAACAAGGAGCTCGGGCGGCTGCTCGACGACGTGCCGCTCGAAATCGATCCCGCGAAGATCGCGCTTCAGCCGTGGGACGAAGAGGAAGTGCGAAAGCTTTTTACTGCACTCGAGTTTCGCACGCTGCACGAGCGTCTGAAGGAGTTGAAAGTCCATGCCGCGGCGCCGCCATCGTCGTCGCTGGAGCTGGCGGACTTCCGCGATCTATCCGCGCAGGCGGAGTTGCGCGCCGGTGACCTCGCTTTCGCGTGGAACGAAAAATGGCTGGCGGTCGCGGACGCCCCGGGCGAAGCCCGCGTGCTGCCTTTTGCGGAGGCGTCGCAACGGCTAGCAAAGCTCCTGGCCGATCCGGCGCAGCGGAAAGCTGCCCACGATGCGAAGCCGTTATGTCGCGCCGCCATCGCCGCGGCTGATGATCTTCAAGGTCTTTACGTCGATACGAAAATCGGCGCGTATCTGATCGAGCCCGGCGCCGCGGCAGGCTATCCGCTGAAAGACGTCGCGGCGCGCTACCTCGGCGTTTCGCTCGAAGAGCCGTCGGAGCCTGCGCCGGGCGAACAGGCGTCTCTCGCGTTCGGCGCCGATGACAAGCGGAGCGTCGCGCGCGAGGCCGTCGCTGTGCGCGCGCTGGCGCCTGTGCTGGAGGAGAAGCTCCGCGCCCAAGGCATATGGCAGCTCGCCGCGGAGTTGGAGTTCCCGCTGGTTGGCGTGCTCGCGCGCATGGAGCATCGCGGTGTGCTGATCGACCGCGAGTATTTGGAGCAGCTCGACGCCGATTTCGGCGCCAAGATGACGGCGCTCGAGCGCGCCGTGCAGGAACACGCGGGCGAGGCGTTCAACGTCAACTCACAGCCGCAGCTCCAGCGGATACTCTTCGAGAAGCTCGCGCTGCCGAAGACCAAGCGCATCAAGACCGGCTATTCAACCGACGCGGCCGAGCTCGAAAAGCTCGCCGGGACGCACGCGATTGTCGACGCGCTGCTCGAGTACCGCGAGGTCTCGAAGCTCAAGAACGGCTTTACCGAGATGCTGCTCGAATTGGTCGACCCTCGCACGAGCCGCATTCATACGACCTACGATCAAACCAAAGCCGCGACCGGCAGGCTCGCCTCGAACGCGCCCAACCTCCAGAACATACCGATCCGCGGGGAGATGGGGCGGCGCATCCGGCGCGCTTTCGTCGCGCCGTCCGGCCATGTTCTTCTGTCGGCGGACTATTCGCAGATCGAGCTGCGCGTGCTCGCGCATTTGTCTGAGGACGCGAGCTTTTGTCTGGCATTCGATGAAGGGCATGACTTTCATGCTTCCATCGCGGCGCAGGTCCACGGCGTCGCGCCGGAAGCGGTCACGCCCGATATGCGGAGCCGCGTCAAGCAATTCTCCTACGGCATCGCGTACGGCATGTCGGCGTACGGCGTCTCGCAGCGCCTCGGCGTCGAGATGGAAGAGGCGGCGAGCTTCATCGAGAGTTACTACGCGCAGTTTCCCAAGGTCCGCGACTACCTCGCCGCGCAGGTGGAGCGCGCGAAGATCGACGGCTTTACGACGACGATGTTCGGCCGCCGGCGGTATCTGCCCGAGCTGCATTCGGCGAACTTCCGCCTGCGCGCGCTCGGCGAGCGCATGGCGCTCAACACGCCGATTCAGGGGACGGCGGCCGATATCATCAAGCGCGCGATGATCGATGTGGATGCCGCGCTGCGGAGCGAGCCGATCGCCAAGATGCTGCTCACGGTCCACGACGAGCTCGTGTTCGAGATTCCCGAAGAGAAACTCGAACGCGCGCGGGCGCTGATCGAAAAAGCCATGGTCAACGCCGCAGAGCTTCGCTGCGGGCTTGCCGTCGACGTTCACACCGGCACCAATTGGGCCGACGCGCACGCCTAAGCGGCGTCCATAAAGGCCCGCCTGCTTCGTTGCGCTCGATCCGCTTCGCTCGACGTCGAAAAAAGTACGCCTGCGCTCGCGGATCGTCGCGCGCCTCGCATCCGGGACCTTTCTGGACGCCGCTGGAACGATAAGAACTAAAACAGATACGCGTAAAAAATGACGATTCTTCGTTTGGATAATGTTTCGCTCGCCTACGGTCATCTGCCGCTCCTTGCTCACGTCGATTTTCAGATCGAAATGGGCGAGCGCGTTTGTCTCGTGGGACGGAACGGCACGGGAAAATCGACGCTGCTGCGCGTCATAACCGGCGCCGCCGTCCTGGATGAAGGGGAGGTCTGGCGCCGCGATGCGCTGCGCATCGGGAATCTCGATCAGGAGGTGCCTCCCGACAGCGACGAGAGTGTATTCCAAATCGTCGCGGGCGGACTCGGGGAGCTTGGTAGGCTCCTCACGGAATATCACGAAGCCGCGCAGGCGGCGGGCGCGGCGCGGGCCGATGCGTTAAACCGGATGTCTGAGCTACATCCGCGCATCGAGGCGCTTGGCGGCTGGAACATCAATCAAAAGGTCGAGACGGTCCTGACGCGGCTCGGCCTGCCCGCCGATCTCCGGCTGACCGATGCTTCCGGCGGCATCCGGCGTCAGACGATGCTCGCGCGCGCTCTCGTCAGCGAGCCCGACCTGCTGCTGCTCGACGAGCCGACGAACCACCTCGACATCACGGCGATCACCTGGCTCGAAAAATATCTCGCGACGTATCGCGGCGCGCTGATCTTCATCACCCACGACCGCACGCTCGTGCGCCGGCTGGCTACGCGCATCGCCGACCTCGATCGGGGCCGGCTCGTTTCTTTCCCCG
>DASWZY010000317.1:0-11412 GCA_036407055.1 Binatia bacterium | reverse complement strand
AGGTCTTCGATCTCGTCGTCGTCCATGCCGAAGAAATGCGCCACCTCGTGAACCACGGTGTAACGGATCTCGCGTTTCAGCTCGTCGGGGTCGGGGAAGTCTTCCTGCAAGGGTTCGGAAAAAAGCGTGATGCGGTCGGGCAGCGCCGGCGGATCGAAGACGGAGCGCTCGGAGAGCGGCGTGCCTTCGTACAAGCCGTAAAGCGCCTCGTCGGGATCGCAGCCCATGTCGCGCAGCAGCCGCTTGCTCGGTCTTTTCTCTACGACGATCTCGACGTTGCCCAGCAGCCGGCGGAATTTCTTCGGCAGTGCGTTCAGCGCTTCAAGCGCCTCGCGCTCGAACTCCGCGTCGTTCATGCGTGAAAGTTTGCATCAAACGACAGCGCGGAGCAAGGCGAGTCTCTGCGCTACGCTTGCGCTGCTCGCCATGCTCGTCGGCTCTGTGATCGCGGCGGAGGCGCCGGAGCTGCGCGACGATCTGCCGCGCGATTCATTGCTAGCCGCGTTAAACCAGAGCAGGGCGTACCTCGACAAGCTTCCGGACGATCGGGTGATCGCGGCGCGGCCGCGAAAAATCACCGCGGCCGACATGAAGTCGTCGCTGCGGCGCTTCGGCGAGACGCTCGATCTCTGGGGTCAACCGGAGAAATTTGCCGACGCGATCCGCGCGCGCTTCGACTTCATCGCGCCCGCGACCGGCACGGAGAAAAAAGAGCTTCTCGTCACCGGCTACTATCTGCCGCTCGTCGACGCTCGCCTGACCGAGAGCGCCGCGTATGGTTATCCGCTATATCGGAAGCCCGACGGCTCGCTGGCTTCGCTCTCGCGCCGCGAGATCGATATCCTGAAGCGCCTCAAGGGCAAAGGCTACGAAATCGCCTGGGTGAAGGATCCCATCGACGTCTTCTTCATTCACGCGCAGGGATCGGCGCTGCTGCGCCTCGAGGACGGGCGCACCGTTCAGCTGAATTACGCCGCAAACAACGGGCGGCCGTACACGAGCATCGGCAAAATATTGATCGACGAGAAAAAGATCGCGTCCGACGAGATGTCGGCGCAGCGCCTGCGGCGCTATCTGGCCGAGCATCCCGCCGGGCGCGACGCGCTGCTCGCGCGCAACGAGCGCTACGTCTTCTTTCGCTTCATCGAGGGAGGCCCGCTCGGCAGTCTCGAGGCGCAGCTGACGCCGGGACGCTCCGTCGCGGCCGATCCGGATTATTTTCCCCGCGGCGGACCGCTGTTTCTGAAGAGCCGCCTGCCCGTCGTCGACGCCAAAGGCGGTCTCGGCGGCTGGCGGACGTTCTCGCGCTTCGTCTTCGCCCAGGACAGCGGCGCGGCGATCCGCGGCCCGGGCCGGCTCGATTTGTATTTCGGGGCGGGCGACGAGGCCGGCGACGGCGCCGGCTTCATGAAGAGCGGCGGCAGCGTCTACATATTGTTGGAGAAGAAATCGGGTCCGTGAACGGCGTTACACTTTGAACGAGTCGCCCTGCCTGAGAATCTTCACGCGGAGGCCTTTGAGTTTTTTGAGCTCGGTGATGATCTCGTCGCGAAACTGCGGCTTGAGGTGCGTGACGAAGATGGGGATCGACGGCCGGCGGAGCTTCTGGGCCTCGCTCGCGAGCGTGCGCGGCGTCAGGTGCTGGCTCAAATCGGCAATCGATTGGAGCCGGTTCGGAAACGACGATTCTAGCACCACCGCGCGGAGCTTTTTCTTGCGCCGCGCGAGCGACCATATCTTGTCCGTCGGGCCGGTGTCGCCGACGTGCAGCAGGATGCCGTTGGCGTTTTCCACGAAGAACGCCGTGCTCGTGACGGCATGGTTCACGCGCACGGCGGTGACCGTGACGCCGTCGATCGGCGTCTCGCGCTCGACCGCGAGCGGGTGGAAACTCAAGACCGGCGAGGATTGGCCGCCGCCGGTGATCCTGGTAAAATCAGGCCATAGTGTATCGTTGAAAAACGACGCGTGCAGGCCGGCCAGGACGTCGGGCAGCCCCCACACGCGGATCGTGCCGTCGATGCCGAAAAGATTGTCGGCGAGCGTCGCCAGGCTCATCACGTGATCGAGATGAGCGTGGGTGATGAGAACGTTTCTGATTCTCGTCTGCGCCTTGAGGCTCAAAACCGCGGTAGTGGAGCCCGCGTCGATGAGGAGATCCTCATTGACGAGGTAGGAAGATAGCTGCTGACCGGGCACCTGGCCGCCCGAACAGCCGAGCACGCGGAATTGCATGGGGCCCCTTCTTAACATGTTTTGGGTATAATGTCATACTGCGTCTCTAAAGCGCTTTTTAGCGCGGTGTTCGCGATCGAATGGCGGCGATGACGACTCAACCCACATCTTCTCCGATGAAGCAGCCTTGGGCCTGGGCCCTGGTCGCGTTCCTGGTCGCGGGGGTCGCAACGACGGCCCTGTGGACGCGGCGCGCGGCGGTTACGAGCCCTATTTCAGGCGCGGCGCGCGCGCCCGAAGGCCTCCAGTCGTTCGGCAAGGTGCCGCCGTTCTCGCTCACGGAGCGAAGCGGCGACACGGTTCAGGCGAGCGACCTGAGCGGCAAGATCTGGGTCGCCGATTTCATCTATACGAATTGCACCGATACCTGTCCGCTGCAGAGCGCCGAGATGAAGCGGCTGCAAGAGCGCTTCGCCGGCGAGCCGGATTTCAAACTCGTCTCGTTCTCGGTCGATCCCAAGCGCGATACGCCTGGGGTGCTGACCAAATACGCGGAGCGTTTCGGGGCCGATGCGTCGCGCTGGTTGTTTTTGACGGGACCCGAAGGGGCGGTGCGCCGCCTCGCCGAGGACGGCTTTCATCTCGCGGCGACGGAAATCGCGAATCCCAAGAGCGGCGAGCCGGAGCAGGTTCACAGCCCGCGGTTCGCGCTGGTCGACCGCGGCGGAGAAATCCGCGGCTACTACATCTCGACGGAGAAAGACGCGCTCGCGCAGCTCGGACGCGACGCCGAGACGCTCTTCCGGCGCGCCGGATGACGATGAGGCACGAAGCGGATTCTGCCGACAGCCGCCGCATCGGGTGGGCGCTTGCGCTCACGGTCGGTTATTTCTTCGCCGAGGTGATCGGCGGTCTTCTGACCAACAGCCTCGCGCTGCTCTCCGATGCCGGCCACATGTTCTCCGACATCGCCGCGCTCGGTTTGACGCTCTGCGCGTTTCAGATCGCCCGCAGGCCCGCTACGAGTAAAAGGACGTACGGCTATCAGCGGCTGGAGATTTTGGCCGCGCTGATCAACGGCCTCATTCTCTGGCTCGTCGTCGGCATCATCTTCACCGAGGCCTACCGGCGGCTGATGGACCCGCCGGAAGTGCAGCCGGTCGGAATGCTCATCGTCGCCGCCGGCGGCCTTGCGGTGAATATCGTTTCCGGCCGCATCCTTTACGCCTGCGACCACGGCAGCCTGAATATACGCGCCGCGCTGCTGCATGTGCTCGGCGACGCGCTCGGCTCGGTCGGCGCGATTCTCGCGGCGGTGATCATGCTGTTCACCGGCTGGTACTTCGCCGACGCGGTCATCAGCGTCCTGATCGCGCTTTTGATTCTCTATACCTCGTGGGAGCTCGTGCGCGAGTCGGTCGATATCCTCATGCAATCGGTGCCGCGCGGCATCAACGCCGAGGAAGTGCAGCGGGCGATGGAGCAGGTGACCGGCGTCATTAAAGTTCACGACCTCCACGTATGGTCCGTCACGTCCGGCGTGTTTACGCTCACGGCCCACGCGGTCGTCTGTCCCGACGACAGCGCACAGGCGATCCTCGACGAGATCGAGGCCGAGCTCAAGAGCCGCTTCGACATCGAACATACGACGATCCAGCTCGAGACCGAGAGCAGGGAAGAGAAGGAGTTCCGCAATTTTTGATTCGCCCCCGGCTCCGCGCGCCGACTCGGCTTGCGCTCGACGGAGTTTCCTTTTAATTTAGCGCGAAATGAAATCGTTCAGGCGCGTACTTCTCGGGAAGCCCAAGGACCCGCTCGATCCGCACGTCTTCCACCAAATCTCGCTGATCGCGTTCCTCGCCTGGGTCGGCCTCGGCGCCGACGGCCTCAGCTCTTCGGCGTACGGGCCGGAAGAGGCCTACCTCGCCCTCGGGCAGCACGTGCTGCTCGCTATGCCGCTGGCGATCCTCATGGCGCTGACGGTCTTCATCATCTCCGCGAGCTACAGCCAGATCATCGAGCTTTTTCCGACCGGCGGCGGCGGTTATCTGGTCGCGACCAAGCTCCTCGGCCCGAAAGTCGGGCTCGCCTCCGGCTGCGCGCTGGTCGTCGATTACATGCTTACGATCACGATCTCGGTCGCGAGCGGCGCCGACTCGATCTTCAGCTTTCTGCCGCCCTCGTTCCAGGTCGCGAAGCTCGGCGTGGAGTTTTTGTTCATTTTTCTGCTCATCTATCTGAATCTGCGCGGCACGAAGGAATCGGTCATGTTTCTCCTGCCGATTTTTTTGTCGTTCGTAGCGCTGCACATCCTGGCGATCGGCCTCGGCATCCTGCCCAACGCGCATGCCCTGCCGGAGCTCACCGCGAGGACGTATCGCGAGACCGTCGGCGACATTCAGGGCCTCGGCCTGTGGACGACGCTCTTCATCATTTTGCACGCCTACAGCCTTGGCGGCGGAACGTACACGGGCATTGAGGCCGTGAGCAACGGCCTCCAGGTCCTGCGCGAGCCGCGTGTGCACACCGGCAAAAAGACGATGACCTATATGGCCGTATCGCTCGCGTTCACTGCGAGCGGCCTGCTGCTCTGCTACCTGCTCAACCAGGTTGTGCATCAGCCGGGGAAAACGCTCAACGCCTCGCTGCTGGAGACAATTTACGGCGGCTTTTTCTACGGCGAGGGGATGATTTATTCGATGGTCGTGATCACGCTGCTGAGCGAGGCCGCGCTTCTGCTCGTCGCCGCGCAGACCGGCTTCATCGACGGTCCGCGCGTGCTCTCCAACATGGCGATCGATTCCTGGGTGCCGCACCGCTTCTCGCATTTGAGCGATCACCTCGTGACCCGCTACGGCATCTGGTTCATGGGCGTCGCGTCGCTCGCATTTCTGGCCTATACCGGCGGCGACGTCCGGCTGCTGGTCGTCATGTACAGCATCAACGTGTTTCTGACGTTCACGCTCTCGCAGCTCGGCATGTGCCGCCACTGGTGGGAGGTGCGGATGCATCATCCCGGCTGGCTGCCAAGATTTGCGCTGAACGGCGTCGGCCTCTTGCTCACCGCGACCATTCTCGTCGTGACCCTCGTCTTCAAATTCGCCGAAGGCGGCTGGGTGACCGCCGCGGTCACCTCGGTGTTCGTCGTGCTCTGCTACATCGTGCACGCGCACTACGAGAACGTGCGGAGCGCGCTCAAGCACCTGGACGACACGCTGATCAACATACCTTTCCGGCCCGATTTGAACCCGGTGCCCGCGCGCGACCGCAACGCCGCGACCGCGGTCGTCGTCGTGCGCGCGTTCGACGGCATCGGCATCCATACTCTGCTCAACATCCAGCGGCTGTTCCCGAACCATTTTAAAAATATCGTCTTCATCTCTGTCGGCCTGATCGATTCGAGCCAGTTCAAGGGGACGGCTGAGATCCACAACCTGCGCAAGCGCACGGAGGAGAACCTGCAAAGCTACGTCGAATTTGCCAACTGCCTCGGCTGGTACGCCGAATCCCGCTATTCGCTCGGCATCGATCTCATGGCGGAGCTCGAGAAGCTGTGCAAAGAGGCGGCGGGCGAGTTCCCGCGCGCGGTATTCTTCGCGGGCAAGCTGATTTTCGAGCGCGAGACTTTCTTCACCAACGTGCTGCACAATCAGACGCCCTACACGCTTCAGCGAAAGCTCCAGTTCGACGGGCTGCAGACGTTCATTCTGCCGATTCGGGTCTACACGCCTCAGGCCGCCGCCGCTTAGCTTGTACGACCGCATGGCTGCCTCGCTCAAGGAACTGTTTTTCGGAAAGCCCAAGGATCCTCTCGATCCGCGGGTCTTCCATCAAATTTCTCTCATCGCGTTTCTCGCCTGGGTGGGCCTCGGCGCGGACGGCCTGAGCTCGTCCGCGTACGGCCCGGAAGAGGCGTACCTGGCGCTCGGCCAGCACGTGTTTTTGGCGCTGCCGCTCGCGCTAATAATGGCGGTGACGGTCTTCGTCATCTCGGCGAGCTATAACCAGGTCATCGAGCTGTTCCCGACGGGCGGCGGCGGCTATCTCGTCGCGACCAAACTGCTCGGCCCGAAGATCGGCCTGATATCCGGCGGCGCGCTGATCGTCGATTACATGCTCACGATCACGATCTCGGTCGCGAGCGGCGCCGACGCGATCTTCAGTTTTCTGCCGCCCGAGATATACGGCGCCAAGTTCACCGTCGAGATCCTGCTCATCTTCTTTCTCATCTATTTGAATCTCCGCGGCACGAAGGAATCGGTCGTTTTCCTCCTGCCGATCTTCCTCGCGTTCGTATTCGCGCACTTCGTCGCGATCGTGTTGGGCATTTTCCCGCACAGCGGCGAGGTGCCGGCGGTGGCCGCGCGCACCTATCAGGAAGTGGCCGGCGACCTGAAGGGCGTCGGCCTCTTCGCGACGCTGTCGATTCTGCTCCACGCCTACAGCCTGGGCGGCGGCACATATACCGGCATCGAGGCGGTGAGCAACGGGCTTCAGGTGCTGCGCGAGCCGCGCGTGCAGACGGGCAAGAAGACGATGCGCTACATGGCGATCTCGCTGGCGTTCACCGCGAGCGGGCTCCTGCTCGCGTATCTGCTCAACCAGGTTGTGCACCAGCCGGGAAGAACGCTGAACGCGAGCCTGCTGGAGCGAATCTATAGCGGCGTGTTCTCGCCCGAGTCTGCGCTTACCTATGCCGTCGTCGCCTTCACGCTGGTGACCGAAGCGGCGATCCTGCTCGTCGCCGCGCAGACCGGCTTCATCGGCGGCCCCACGCTGCTCTCGAACATGGCGATCGACTCGTGGGTGCCGCACCGCTTCTCGCATTTGAGCGACTACCTCGTGACGCGCTACGGCATTTGGTTCATGGGTCTCTCGTCGCTCGGCTTCATGCTCTATACCGGGGGATCGGTGCGGATTCTGGTCGTCATGTACAGCATCAACGTGTTTCTCACGTTCACATTCTCGCAGCTGGGACTCTGCCGGCATTGGCTCGCGGTGCGCAGCGCGCAGCGCAAGTGGTCGCGCAAGATTCTCGTCAGCGGCTTCGGCCTCCTGCTCACGGCGACGATCCTGGTCGTCACCGTCGTTATCAAGTTCGCCGAGGGCGGCTGGGTTACGGTCGTCGTCACCTCGGCGTTCATCTTTTTGTGCTACCTCGTGCGCGCGCATTACGACCGGGTGCGCGGCGCGCTGAAGGCGCTCGACAGCACGCTCACCGACATCCCGTTCCAGCCCGACTTGAAGCCCGTGCCGGCCAAAGACCCGAACGCGCCGACGGCGATCGTCGTCGTGAGGGACTTCGACGGCATCGGCGTGCACACGCTGCTCACGATCCCGCAGCTTTTCCCCAATCACTTCAAGAACGTCGTCTTCATCTCCGTCGGCTTGATCGACTCGAGCCAGTTCAAGGGCGCGAGCGAGATCGAAAATCTGCGCCGGCAGAAGGAAGAGAATCTAAAAAGCTACGTCGAGTTCGCGAACTGTCTCGGCTGGTACGCCGAGTACCGCTATTCGCTGGGCGTCGATCTGCTCGACGAGCTCGTGCATCTCTGCAAGGACGCGGGGCGGGAATTCCGCCGGCCGGTTTTCTTCGCCGGCAAGCTCGTCTTTCAGGAGGAGTCGCTTTTCACCCGCATGCTGCACAACCACACGCCGGTTACGCTCCAGCAGAAGCTTCAGTTCGAGGGGCTGCAGATGATTATTCTGCCGATACGCGTTTTCACGGGCGGACCGGCGCCCCGGCCGTTGACGGGAGCGCCGGCGCTTTAGGAGGGCATGATGGAAAATCAACCGTGCTTTCATTGCAAGCGGACCGTTCCGCCTGCCGCGCTCATGGCGGGCGAGATGCTGCGTCCGGGCATCACGGAATTCATCAAGGCGCGCGAGCCGGGATGGACGCCCGCGGGGATGCTGTGCCACGACTGCCTCGATCTCTTCCGCTCCAATTACGTCGAGGACGCGCTGGAGGAAGAGCGCGGGGAGCTGTCGCGGCTCGACCTCGAAGTCGTCCAGAGTCTCCGCGATCAGGAGACGCTGACGGAGAATCTCAATCTCGAGTTCGAGAAAGACCTGAGCTTCGGCGCGCGCATCGCCGACCGCGTCGCCACCTTCGGCGGCAGCTGGACCTTTATCATCCTCTTTTTCTTCGTGCTGGTGCTCTGGATGCTCGTCAACACCACGATCGTCCTCGCGCATCCGTTCGATCCGTATCCGTTCATTCTTCTCAACCTCGTGCTTTCCTGCCTGGCCGCGATTCAGGCGCCGATTATCATGATGAGCCAGAACCGCCAGGAGGCGCGCGATCGGCTGCGCTCGGAAAACGACTACCAGGTGAACCTCAAGGCTGAGCTCGAGATCCGCCACCTGCACGAAAAGCTGGACGTGCTGCTGAAACACCAATGGCAAAAGCTGCTGGAGATCCAGCAGATTCAGATCGACTTGATGAAAGAGGGGGCCGGCCGCGGCCGCGCGGCGGAGCCGGCGACTTCGGATTAGATCAGAGAGCCATGGATATTTGGAAATGGATCGCCGGCTTTCTGCTCGTGACGTTCGTTCTCCACGGCTTCGCGTTCACGATTCTCGCCGTAACGCGCCGGCGCGGATACTATTTCTTTCTCACCGGGACCTTCGTTTTCCTGACCGCGATTTATTTTCTCAAGTTCGAGGGCTGGCAGCCGAGCGTTCCCGGAACGGACTTTCCCGCGAGCTGGCTATTGCGGCTCGCCGCCTCGGCGTGCACGATCACGTATCTCTGCGTCATCTACAACGTGGAAGGGACGTGGCTCTGGAAGCTCCGGCGGCGGCGCTAAGCCGAGGCGGCCTTCATTCGGTCGCGTCGACGACCTTCACCCGCCGCGCCGTCTCCCAGCGAAACTGAACCAGCCGCGGCACTTTCGCCGCCGTGAGCAGCGTCACGCCGGACACGAGCAATCCTCCGAGCACCGTCGCCTCCCGCGCGCCGATCAGCGGCACGAGCAGGCCGGTCTCCGTCTGCCCGAGCGGATGCAGGCCGCGGTTGCTGAGATAGAAAACGCCCATCACGCGGCCGCGGAGGCCCTCCGGCGTCTGCACCTGGAGGATGATGTTCCGCGCCGCCGCCCAGATCGTATCGGTCGCCCCCATCAGCACGAGCAACAGCAGCGAGAGCGGAAACGACAGCGACACGCCGAAGAGCGCGAAGCAGATGCCGTAGAGGATGGCGGAGACAAACAGGATTTTTCCCTGCGCCCGCGTGTCGCTCATCGCGAGAATGATCGCGGAGCCGATGATCGCGCCGACGCCGCGCGCCGACTGGAGAAAGCCCAGGCCGCTGGCGCCGACCTGCAGCACGTCGCGCGCGAAGATCGTGAGCATCGCGGGGTCGAGGCCGAAGACGGACGAGACGCTCTCCATCACCATGATCGCGAGAATGAGGTTCTGTCCGCGCACGTAGGCGAGGCCTTCTTTAAGCTCCTGGAGAAAATCGCCCGTCGTGCCGACGCGCACGGCCGGCGTCTTCATCATCAGCAGCGCGATCACGACGGCGAGAAAGCTCGCGGCGTTGGCGTAGAAGGCGCCGTCGGTGCCGACGGTGCTGATGGCGATGCCGGCGAGGGTGGGACCGATCAGCGCCGTGCCTTTCCATAGCAGCGAATTGAGCGCGATCGCGTTGGGCAGGGCCGAGGCCGGCACCAACGACGGGTAAAGCGCCTGGCGCGCCGGACCGTCGAGCGCGTTCACCACCGCGCTGAGCGCGGTCATCGCGTAGATGTGCCACACCTGAATGTGCCCGGTCTGATCGAGCACCCCGAGCGCGAAAGCAAGCAGCATCGACGTGATCTGGGTCGCGAGCATCACGCGCTTGCGGTCGTAGCGGTCCGCCATCGTGCCGCCGAAGATGCCGAGCGCGATCGCGGGCACGGCGCGGAAAAGCCCGTTGATGCCCAGCTGGAGCGGCGAGTTCGTGATGTCGTAGAGCATCCAGCTGATCGCCGTCGCCTGCATCCAGGTGCCGACGTTGCTGATGAAAAGGCCGATCCAAAAGAGGCGGAAATCGCGGAAGCGGAGCGCGGCGAACGGGCCGCCGTCGCGCGCGGAGTGATCGTGCTGGTCGGACATGAGAATCGAACCGAAGATTATCCGGCGCGCGGCATTTTCACAAGGCAAGCGGAGCGGAAAATCATTTTTTCCGCGACCGGGCGATTGTGTTACAATGCGGCCACTTCGGCCCTGGCACAGGAGAGTAAACGATGAAGCGATGGAGAATTAAAATGCCCGCGTCGCTCGCCAAGCTGGCGCCAACGACGATCCGGGAGAAGCTCACGTTGTGGTTTCTTTTGCTCTCGCTCGCGCCGATTTTCGCCATCGCATTCATGGCGTACACGAGCAGCCGCGCGAGTCTCGAAAAAGAAATCTATAACAAGCTCGACGCCGTCGCCGACAACAAGAGTTATATCCTGGGCATCTGGTTTAAAGAGCAGTTGTCGCAGGCGGCGGCGCTCACCGCCAACGACGCGATCAAAGATCTTCTGTCGCCGAGCTTTCGGATCGTCTATCCCGATCTCGCGGCGAAGACCGACGCGGAAAGAATGCGGCGCGTCAAGGACATCATTACCGCGCGGCAGGAAACCAATACATCCTACATCGATGTGATGATCGCCGATACCGAAGGGAATATCGTCGCATCGAGCTCGAAGAGCCTGCTCCAGCAGGGGAAGAATTTAAAAGATCTCGGCGCCCCCGGCATCCCGGAGGGGGACACGTTCCACATCACCCCGGCGTTCTTTTCGAACGCGGCGCAGCTGCACGTCATGATGATTATCCAGCCGATTCACGACAACAACGCCAAAATCATCGGCCGCGTCGTGCTGGAGGTCGATCTGCGGCCCGTTAACCGGCTGATCGAAGAGCGCTCCGGACTGGGCGAGAGCGGCGAGGTTATCATCGTCGACCGCGCGCGCCGCCTGCTGACGCCGTCGCGCTCCAGCGAGGAATCGACGATTTTGAAACCGCTGCCGGACAGCGATCCGATCAGCCGCGGGCTACAAGACCAGAAGGGGCATGACATATCGAACGACTACCGCGGTGTCCCGGTGATCGCCGCGTACCGGCCGCTGCCGGAGATCGGCGCGGCGCTCATCGCCAAGATCGACCAGTCCGAAGGCCTCGCGCCGATCATCCAGCTGAGAAACGTCATGGCCGTCATCGGCCTGTTAACGCTGTTTGTCGCCGCCGCGGCATCCGTCGCGCTCGCCC
>DASWZY010000316.1:0-20540 GCA_036407055.1 Binatia bacterium | reverse complement strand
AGCACTGCGATCGAAGACGCCGATGTTGTCCAGCCCGAGGAATCCGCCCTGGAAGATATTCATGCCGCTGGCATCTTTGCGGTTGACCCACCACGTGAAATTCAGCAGCAGTTTATGAAAGACGCGCTGGAGAAATTCGCGATCGCCTTTGCCGCGGCGCTTTTTCTCGACCTTGTAAACCCGCCAGGACGCCCAGGCGTGCACCGGCGGATTCACATCGCCGAACGCCCACTCGTACGCGGGAATCTGCCCGTTCGGATGCATATAGCGATCGCGCAGCATGAGCTTCAGCTGCTCCTTGCCAAAGTCCGCATCGACGAGCGTCAGAGCAGCGACGTGGAAGGCGAGGTCCCACGCCGCGTACCATGGATATTCCCATTTATCCGGCATCGAGATCACGTCGCCGTTGTACATGTGGTGCCAGCGATCGTTCCGCGGCGCGGCCTTTCGCTTGCTTTTGAAAGGATCCGAGCCGCGCTCCTCGAGCCATTTATCGACGTCGTAGAGGTAAAACTGCTTCGACCACAACATGCCGGCGAGCGCCTGGCGCATGACGTTCGCCTGATCGGGGTTCAGCGACGATGGAACGACCGCGCTGTAGAATTCATCGGCTTCTCGGCGGCGCGCCTGGAGCACCTGGTTGAAATCGGAGCCGAACGCGGCTTTAGACTTCGCGCTGCCTGCGTCAGCTGGGGCGATGTCGCTTAAACGCAGGCGGATCACGTGCTGCGCGCCCGCTTTCACCGTAATATGATAATGAGGGGCGACCTTGGTTCCCTTTTGCGCTGGATTCACCGCTCTCTCTTGGCCGTGGACGATCGCGTTGTTAATGCCGTCCTTAACGTACGGAGTGCGGTTAGGGACACCGAAGATGCGCTGCGTGTTGGTTTCGTTTTCGGTGAAAAGAAAAGACGGTTGGCCCTCGCAGTAGAAGTAGCGCCGTCCGAGCTTGGCGTCGGACGCCCGGACCACACCACCGACGGCGGGGATCAGCTCCAGCGCCGGCCGCTCGGCGGCGGCTTGCCACGACCACTGATTGCGGTACCAAAGCGTCGGCAGAACGTGAAGCTCCGCGGGGTCGGGACCGCGATTATGGATGCTGATCTGAATCAGCATCTCCTCCGGCGCCGCCTTGGCGTACTCGACGAACACATCGAAGTAGCGGTTCTTGTCGAAAACTCCGGTATCGATCAGTTCATACTCCAGCTCGTTTCTGCCGCGGCGGCGGCTCGTTTCGACAAGCTGGTTGTAAGGGTATCCGTCTTGCGGATACTTGTAGAGATATTTCATGTAGGAATGCGTCGGCGTCGAATCGAGGTAAAAATAATATTCTTTGACATCCTCGCCGTGATTGCTTTCGCTGTTCGTGAGCCCGAACAGCCGCTCTTTCAGGATCGGATCCTTTCCGTTCCACAACGCGAGCGCGAAGCACAGCGTCTGCTGATCGTCGGAAATGCCCGCGAGGCCGTCCTCGCCCCAGCGGTACGCGCGCGAGCGCGCCTGGTCGTGGGTGAAATAATTCCACGCGTCGCCGCTCTCGCTATAGTCCTCGCGAACGGTTCCCCATTGCCGCTCGCTCAAGTAAGGTCCCCATTTTTTCCAGGCGGCCTTGCCATCGCGAGCCTCAACGAGACGGATTTGTTCGGCGTTCACAGTTTTCCCTCGTCGTCAAAATGGCAGGTCAAGTAAATATATGTAGTGCCGCGGAACCGATTCGAGCTGCGATGCTTCGCACAACTCGAAGCGCCGGCGCTGATCCCAGCCGTTTTCGCCGAAAGGCACGATCCAGAAATCGCCTCCGGGATCGCGCACGACCCATTGGTTCGAAAGCCGGTCGACAAACAGGGCAACCGCTTCTTTTTTCACCGTCATCAATCGCTCCGGCCTCGTTACTCCTTGGCCGGGGAGGCTGATCGAGTTCGATCTGTCCACTCGTGCCCATCGCTTCCCTCCTCACATCGCTTCAACCGAGCACGCGCACACATGTCAGAAAGCTTAATACACGTGGTTTTTGAGTTTATTAACGACGCGGAATGGCTGGCTATTGGACTTTGGTCCAATAAGAAACTGGCCGCCGCAGATACGTGATTAGGCGAGCTTGATTTTGCCGGAGCGCACCCGGTCTGCGATCATGTGCAACCGCGGCAGAAGCAGCCGCCTTACGATATGCGCCCAGGAATACTGTTCGGCGGTCGTCCGTCCGGCCCGGCGCAGCGCCCGATCCTTTAGCGGATTGGCGCGCAGCTCCTGAAACAGTGTGACGAATTCCCATGGATCGCTCGTCTCCAGGACCAGCGCGTTTTGGCCCGGAACCGCGTAGTCCTCGCCGGTCGCCCCTGTGCAGGCCACACCCCCCGCCGCCATCGTTTCCAGGCCGACGAGGCCGAACGGCTCCCGTCCGCTGTTGGCGAGAACCGCGGAAGAGCCGCGGAAGAGCAACCGGCAGCTCTCGGGGCGGAGCGGCGTGCTCAAGTCGACGATGTCGGCCTCGTCGATATCTTCGAGAGCGTCGAGCAGTCCGTCGATGCCTTGATTGCGGCTGCTGCGCCGGAGCACTTTCAGTCCGGATGCCGCCGCCTGAGCCAGCACCTCGGAGCCGTGCGCTTCGCTGCCGCCGCGCGCGAGCAGCAGCGGCCGCCAGCCGACCTTTTTGAGCATGCGAACCGTTTCGATGGCGAGCAGCCAGCGCTTGTCGGGATCCCAGCGGGCCACTTTAGTGAGCAACGTCCGGTTCCGCACGCGCGTGCGGAACGCCGCGAGCGCCTCGCGGGGCGGTGCCAGGAACGCTTCCGCCGTGAGGCCGTTGGGGATGACCAACGGGTTTACACCGCACGTCCACAGCATCTGTTTCATGTAGCGGCTTACCGTCGTGATCACGGCGGCCGCGTCCAACTGCGCCCAGTCGATGCGATCGAAGGAATAGGTGTTGTTGGCGTTCCAGAAGATGGTGGCTTGATCGCGGCGCCTGGCGCCGCGCAAAAGCCAGTCGAGATGGAGCACCGTGTCGACGGTCTGCCATTCCTCGGCCAGCACGACGGCACGGCCGCCGCGTCTCAAATGCGGCAATAAAATCTCGCGACAGAGAAAAGGAGGCAACGACGCGGCGTAGTCCGCCCGTTTGCCTTCTTCGCCGTCGTAGACGCCGCCCGGATGGTATTTGCTGATCCACTGGCACCAACGGTGCAGCCAGAGGCGGCCGTGATTTTCATGGCCGGGGAGATCGGGATCGCCGATGAACCAGAGATGGCTCTCGAAGCCGGCATCGGCCAGCGCTCTGCTGAGGCCGGTGATCCGGCTTGAGATTCCGCCGGCCCGCGCGTAGCCGTCGGGCCCTTCGAAGCTGAGAATATGGAATTGCAACTCGGTGGATGAACTGAGATCTGCGGGGGTACTATCCGTTTCCATCTGTCCCTCCCGACAGGCCTAGGCGCAGAGCCGCAGCGCTGCCGATCGGTAGGTGTTTTTACGAGCAAACAGTCGGAGGCGTATATTGGACTTTGGTCCAATAAAGCAGCAATGTCTAGTATCGTTAAAAAAATTTTACGCGCGAGAGCTAACCGGTGAGCTTCGGATCGAACCATCCATCGCCCGGCGCCACCCGTTCGCCCGCCTGCGGCGGCCCCCACGTCCCCGGTTCGTACTGGTGGACGGGAACGGTATTATCCAAAACGGGATCGACAATGCGCCATGCCTGCTCGACGTAGTCTTGACGCGCGAACCGCGCGGAATTCCCGCGCATCGCATCGAAGAGGAGCTCTTCATAAGCGCCCATCTCAGAAGGGTCGGAGTGCTCGCTGACAACGAGCTCGATTTCCTCGCCTCCGGTTGCATCACCGGCTTTTTTCACCGAAGCCCCGATCGCGATCATGAGATTCGGCGTCACGCGAAAGCGGTAATAATTAGCCGGCGGCGCCATGTCCGTAAACACCGCCGGCGGCTGGCGCAGTTTGACGATCACTTCCGTTGCCGTCACAGGAAGACGCTTGCCGGCGCGGATGTAAAACGGCACGCCTTTCCACCGCCACGAGTTGATGCCGAGACGTAGCGCGACAAACGTCTCCGTGGATGAATCCGGGCGGACGCCGGGCTCGTCGCGGTAGCCGCGAAACTGTCCGCGCACGATGTCCTGCGGCCCGAGCGGACGAATGCCTTTCAGCACTTTGACTTTTTCGTCGCGCAGCATCTCGACGCCGAGCCCCGGCGGCGGCTCCATCGCGATGTTGGTCAGAACCTGGAGCAGGTGGTTCTGGACGACGTCGCGCACCGCGCCGGTCGCATCGTAGAACTTGCCGCGGCCCTCGATTCCGAACGCTTCCGCCATCGTGATCTCGACGCTCTCGACGTACTGCCGGTTCCACAACGGCTCGAGAAACGAGTTGGCGAAGCGGAAGAAGAGGAGGTTCTGGACCGTATTCTTGCCCAGATAGTGATCGATGCGAAAAACGTTCTCTTCGCCGAAGCTGTGGTGCACAACCTCGTTGAGCTCCTTCGCCGTCGCGAGGTCGTGCCCGAAAGGCTTTTCGATCACGACGCGCGCTCCCTTGGCGCACCCGGACTCTCCGAGCCGATGAACGACGGTCTCGAAAAGCACGGGCGGGATCGCCAGATAATGCATCGGGTGCTGCGCGGGCCCCAGCTCGCGGCGCAGGCGTTCAAATGTCGACGCATCGGCGTAGTCGCCGTCGATGTAGCGCAGCAGGCCGCTGAGCCGCTCGAAAGCTGCGGCATCGAACCCGCCGCTGCGCTCGACGCTGTCCCGCGCCCGCGCCTTGAGCTGCTCCAGCGTCCAGCCGGCTTTGGCTACGCCGATCACCGGCATGTCGAGAAGCCCGCGCTTGGCCAGCGCTTGCAGCGCGGGAAATATCTTTTTGTGCGCGAGATCGCCGGTCGCGCCGAAAAACACCAGCGCGTCGGCGCGGACGGCGGCGGGGTCGGAGATTTTTTCGGGTTTTTCGCTCAAGGTATCTTCGACCGGTTTTGAGTGGCGGCTCCTTTATTTATTGACGCATTCGCAACACCTCTACAAGATGCGCGCCGTAATGATCGCGTTTGCTGTCGGAAAATTCCCATCATCTCCGGCACACAACAAACAGTGTTATTTTCGCTCGGCATCATTCCCTGCTTTGTCTGTTTGCCCGCTCTGCGCGGGTGATTCGGATTGCTCGACCGCACCGGTGATCTCCCGGCGATAGGCCTTGAGAGCGGCGCGCAGCGTCGGAAATGTCCGCGTGGACATTTTGACCTTGTGTCGCTCGGCCCAGTGGCTCCATTCGGTCTGGCGACCCGCAATGCTGACGACGACGCCCTGTTCGCGCAGCGCATCGACCAGGTCGCGGGCCGTATAAATTCCGGTGAGGTCGACCGTCGTGACCGGAATCATGTCCATGACAAACCATTTCAACCCCGGACCGGCGGCGGCGACGGCGGCGAGCGCCTGCCTTTTGAAATAGGGCGCGTTGAAAAACACGATCGGTGCATTGAAGCGAAAGAGCAGCAGCCCCGGGACAATGCGGGCGCCGGAGTGGCGGTCGATGGAATGAAGACCGCGCAAGCCCTCGACCGAGCCGAGTACCTCGACGCGCGGCTGCGACACCAGCCTGATGAATCGCACCAAAGCCAACAAAACGGCAACAACGATCGCTTGAACCGCGCCCACCGCCACCACGCCCAGCGTCGCCACGACCGAGAGCGCCAGTTCTCGGCGATCCATCTGATAAAACATTTTGAGGGTTCGCATATCCACGAGCGAATAGGCGGCGCGGATGAGCACGGCGGCCAGCGCGGCGATCGGCACATATTGTAAAGGTCCGGTAAAGAACAACAGCACCGCCGCGATAGACGCGGCGGCAACCAGACCCGCCACCTGAGTGCGGCCGCCCATGCTGTCGTTCATCGCCGTGCGGGAGTCCGCGCCGCTGATGGCAAATCCTTGGGAGAGCGCGGACGCAACGTTGGCGGCGCCGAGCGCGGCGAACTCTCGATCGGCGTCGATATCGTAGTTATTCTTCGCGGCAAAGCTGCGGCCGGTGAGCATCATGCTGGAAAAACTGATGAGTGATAATCCAATCGCCTCGCCAGCCAAGCTGGGCAGCGTGTCCAGCGGAAACTCGGGGATTTTGAGTGGCGGAAGACCCGCCGGCACCGCACCGACGATAGCCACTCCTTCGTTTTCGAGCGCGAGCAGCTTGACCGCAAGCGCCGCCAGCGCCATCACCACGAGCGCGGAAGGCACTCGCGGCAATAGACGCGGCGAAAGCAGCAAAACCACAAAGCTCGCCAACCCTATGGCCAATGTCGGCCCGTGAGTGAGGCCGAGCTTGCCGAGAAACTCAAACAGGCGTGGGACGATTCCCTGAGCCTCGATGGCGAACCCAAACAGTTTGCCGATCTGCCCGAGGACGATGCTCAGCGCGATGCCGTTTAAGAAGCCGACGAGTATCGGTTTGGAAAGAAAGTCGGCGAGCGCCCCGAGCCGTAGAAAGCTCGCCGCGACGCAGAAGAGGCCGGCGAGGAGGCAGAGTACTACCGACAGCGAGGCGTAAAGCTCGGCATTTCCGGCGGCCAGCGGCGCAACGGAGGCCGCAATCAGCGCGCAGGTCGCCGAATCCGGACCGAGGATGAGCTGTCTCGAAGTGCCCATCACGGCGTAGACCACCAGAGGAAGGATGCTGGAGTAAAGACCGACCTCGGGACCGAAGCCGGCTAGCTGGGCGTAGGCGACGCCAACCGGCAATGCGACGCACGCGACCGAAAGTCCGGCGACGACATCATGCGGAAAATTCGCGCGATCGTACGAAACCAGCGCCGGAAGTCCCGGCGCTACGCGCATCAAGCGCGCCATCCAGTTTCGCATTGACCTGCTTTCTGCTCCTCAAAGAGCCACCACTGTGCTCATTGCATAGCCGAAAAGAGGAAACCCAATCAGCTGCCCGCCAGCAAATCCTTCTTCGCCGCCGCCAATCCTTTTAATTTGCTATCGCCGACCTTCGGATAGTGGAGGTCGAGGTCGTCCAGCGCTTCGATGACGGCAGCGGCCACAACGACGCGCGTAAACCATTTGTTGTCGGCGGGCACGACGTACCAAGGCGCCGCCTTCGTCGCGGTGTTCCGGATCATGTCTTCGTAAGCGTCCATGTAGTCGTCCCAGTACTTGCGCTCGTTCGCGTCGTTGGCGGAAAATTTCCAGTTTTTTTCCGGCTCATCGATGCGCTCCAGGAAACGCTTCTTCTGCTCCTTGTTGGAGACATGGAGAAAAAATTTGAGGATGCAGACGCCGTTGCGCGAGAGATAGCGCTCGAAGCCGCGGATGTCCTGAAAGCGCTCGTCCCAGATATCTTTCGTGATCAGATCGGGCGGAATCTTCTCTTTCTCCAGAAATTCCTTGTGCACCCGAACGACCAGCGTCTCTTCGTAATAGCTGCGGTTGAAGATGCCGATGCGCCCGCGCTCAGGCATACACTTGATGCAACGCCACAGATAATCGTGGTCGAGGTCTTCGCTGGACGGCGACTTGAAGGAAAAAACCTGGCATCCCTGCGGGTTGACACCCGACATGACATGCTTGATCGCGCCGTCCTTTCCTGCGGCGTCCATCGCCTGAAAAATCAACAGCACCGCCCAATTGTCCTGCGCGTAGAGCCTGTCCTGAAGCTCCGCCAGCACCTCGATGCCGTTCGCGAGCGCTTCCTTCGCGCGCGACTTGTCCTCGGACGTGAAGTCGAGCGTGTCGTCGGGATCGATGTCCTTCAGGCGAAACTTATCGTTGGTCACGCGAAACGGCTCCGCGACCTCGCGCGCCCGCTTGATCAATTTTTTCATGTCCTTGTTTTTCATCGTTATCCCCGTCTTCGGAACGAAATCACGTGGCAGCAGCGTAGATGCGCGTCGACGAATCGCAGACCTATGCGATTACTATCGGATCGCCGGGGCGTCAACACCTGCCGGTTCAGCGCGCTCCAGTTACGGACGCACTCCGAAGCCCTGCCGTTCCGACGTGGAGATTTTCAACGAAAAAGTTCAGCGCGCTGTCACCGCGCCAGCACCCACGGCACCGTGATCACCATGAACACGACGAAAAAGATCAATCCGAAGATCGCGCCCATCCGCCAGTAATCCGCCGAGGGCAGATAGCCGCTGCCGTAATAAACGGGGCTCGGGCCGGTGCCGTACGGCGTGATGATGCCCATGATGCCGAGCTGGAGGCACAGCAGCAGCGCGAGCTTCTGCATGTCCATCCCGGGAATCGTCGTGCCGACCGCGAGCAGGACGGGAATCAGCGCCGTGACGTGCGCGGTGACGCTCGCGAACATGTAGTGAGCGAAGAAATTAAGGATCAGCAGCAGCACGATCGCCTTTATAGGCGTAAAGCCGGTCATATGGCCGGCTACGTTGTCGGCAAACCACTTGACGAAGCCGACCTGGCTGAGGCCGCCGGCGAGCGCGACCAACGTCGCGAACCACGCGAGCGTGTTCCACGCCGCCGCGTTTTTCGTGATATCGCCCCAAGTCACCACGCCCGTCACCAGCATCAGGCAGATCACGACGAGAGCCGCCGTTGTCGCGTTGATCTCCTCTGCCCGGAAAATCCACATTACGAGCGCGAGCAGCACGAGCACGGCAAGCAGGATTTCTTTCGTGCTCAGGCCGCCGAGCTTGGTCAGCTCTTTGGCCGCCCACTCTGACACTTGAGCGCCTTCCTTGACTTCGGGAGGGTAGAGCCAGTAGGCGAGCAATGGGACCATGACAAGCAGTAAAATTCCCGCCGGGGCGGCCGCCATAAACCACGGACCCCATTCGAGGTCAACATTCGCGGTTTTTTTGACCAGCTCCACCGCGAGCAGATTGGGCGCGAGACCGGTTAAAAAAAGCGTGCTGGTGACGCACGTCGCGGCGACGGCAACCCACATGATGTACGATCCGACGCGGCGCATGGACGGATCGTTGGGCTTGGAATCGTAGAGTTCCGGCAGGTTGCGGATTACCGGATAGATCGTCCCGCCGCTGCGCGCCGTATTGGAAGGCGTAAACGGCGCCAGGATCGTGTCGGCGATCGCCACGGCGTAGCCGAGCGTCAAGGTTCTTTTTCCCATGGCTTTCACCAGCATCAAAGCGATACGGCGTCCGAGCCCTGTCTTTTCGTAGCCCAAGGCGAACATGAACGCGCCGAAAATTAGCCATACGGTCGAGTTGGAGAATCCCGAGAGCGCCCATGTGAGCGACGCGGTATCGGCATTGAAGCCCGGCTTCGCGAGCTGCTCCGGCGAGTAAAAGACGTAGTCGGAGAGTCTCGCCACGACCGTGACACCGATCAACCCGATCGCGCCGCCGGGGAGCGGCTCGAACATCAGGCCGACGATCACGCCGGCGAAAATCGCGAAGTAATACCAGGCGTGCTGCGCCAATCCCGCAGGAGGGGGAATGAGCGCGATCGCGACCGCAACCGCAATAGGCGCGGCGGCTTTCCAACTGATAAAAGAGCTTTCCTTTTTCGCACCGGCAACCGGCGCTACAGCACCGACATTGGTCTCCGCCATGGGATTCTCTCCTTTCGCTCGCTCAGCAAAAAAAGCTTCGCCTTTTACTCTTCGTCATGGTCCTTCCACACGTGCTCCTGCTTTCGCGGCCTCGTGCCCGCGATGCCGGGGCTCGTCATCTCGAACGGATCGAGAATCGCGTCGAGCTGCTCGGACGTGAGCAGCTTGTCGCGCAGGATGAGCTCGCGCACCGGTTTGGCGGTGAGGCACGCCTCGCGCGCGACGCGCGCCGCCGCCTCGTAGCCGACGTGCGGATTGATCGCCGTGATCACGCCGACGCTGCCGTCGACGTAGGCGCGCATGCGATCGGCGTTGGCCGTGAGCCCTTCGACGAGATATTTGCGGAAGACTGCGAAGACGTTCGTCATCATGCTGATCGACTGGAGCATGTTGAAAAACAGCACCGGCTCCATGACGTTCAGCTCGAACTGCCCGGCTTCCGAGGCGAGGCAGATCGTGTGGTCGTTGCCGATGACCTGGAATGCGACCTGGTTCACCACCTCGGCCATGACCGGGTTCACTTTTCCGGGCATGATGCTCGAGCCGGGCTGCCGCGCCGGCAGATTCAGCTCGCCGAGACCGCAGCGCGGCCCCGACGCCATGAGCCGCAGGTCGTTGGCGATCTTGGAAAGGTTCATCATGCAGACCTTCAGCGTGGCGGAAATTTCCGTGAAGCTGTCGGTGTTCTGCGTCGAATCGACCAGGTCCTCGGCAGTCTTCATCGGCAGGCCGCTGAACTCGGCAAGGTACTTTACGACGGCAAGGATATAGTCGGGGTCGGCGTTTAGGCCGGTGCCGACGGCGGTCGCGCCCATGTTGACTTCAACGAGATGCAGGCCGGCGCCGCGGATGCGCTCGATGTCGCGGCCGATCACGCGCCGGTAGGCGCCGAACTCTTGCCCGAGGCGGATCGGCACCGCGTCCTGCAAATGCGTCCGGCCCATCTTGATGATGTCGTTGAATTCCTTCTCCTTGGCCGCGAACGCTTCGTGCAGCCGCCGCAGCTCCTCAACCAGCTTTCTTCCGAGGTCGAGCACGGCGATGTGGACCGCCGTCGGGAACGCGTCGTTGGTCGACTGCGCCATATTGACGTGGCTGTTCGGGCTGACGATCTCGTACTGGCCTTTCGCATGACCCAAAATTTCGAGCGCGCGGTTGGCGATCACCTCGTTCGCGTTCATGTTGATCGAGGTGCCGGCGCCGCCCTGAATCGGGTCGACGATGAACTGATCGTCAAGCTTGCCGGCGATCACTTCGTCCGCGGCGCGCGCGATCGCGTCGGCGATCTTGGTGTCCATGTGGCCGGTGTCGCGGTTCGCGAGCGCGGCCGCTTTTTTCACGATGCCGAGCGCGCGGATCAGCGCCGGGTGAATGCGATAGCCGGTGATGGGAAAATTTTCCGAGCCGCGGAGCGTCTGGACGCCGTAGTAGGCGTCGGCCGGGACCTCACGGCCACCGAGAAAATCGTGCTCCATGCGAAACTGGTTCGATGCCATCGTCGCCTCGCTCGCGAGTCCTCGCGCTATTTCCACCCGACTGAGACCATTTTGCGCCGCAGGAACGCGATCTGCGTCGCCAACGGCAGGTTCTTGGGACACACGTCGTGGCATGCAATCAGCGACATACAGCCGAAGACGCCGTCGTCGTCGCCGATCAATTCGTAATAGTCATCGTCGCCGCGCCGCTCGCGCGGGTCGAGGCGGAAGCGCGCGACCTTGTTGAGCCCGACCGCGCCGACGAAATCCTCGCGCATGCGCGCCGTGCCGCAGCCCGCGACGCAGCAGCCGCATTCGATGCAGCGGTCGAGCTCGTAGATCTTCTCCGCGACTTCCGGCTCCATGCGCTCTTCGAGCCGGTTCAGATCGACCTCCTGCTGCTTCATGTGCAGCCACGACTCCATGCGCTCGCTCATGCCGCGCATCCATTTGCCCGTGTCGACCGACAAGTCGGCGATCAGCTCGAAGACCGGCAGCGGCGCCAGCGAGATCTCCGTGCCGAGATCCTTGGTCAGCGTGCGGCAGGCGAGCGTCGGGCGGCCGTTGATCATCATGCCGCAGCTGCCGCAGATACCGGCGCGGCAGACGAAGTCGAACTGGAGCGAGGCGTCCTGCTTCTCGCGAATCTCGTTCAACGCGATGAACAGCGTCATGCCGGCCGCCTCCTCGATCTCGTACGGCTGCATGCGCGGCACGCTGCCGGGCTCCTGCGGGTTGTAGCGGAGAATATTGATCGTCAGCTTGCGCGGTTTGGTCCCGTTTTCCATCGTCGGACTCCTTCTCGGGATTTCGTCACGCCTTCAACGCGCCGCCCTGGTTCCCCGGATGCCGGGCGATGTCTCGGGAAACGGCTCGTCGATGCGCTCGTTCTTGCCGCGAAAGCGCTCGGGCAGCAGTTGCTCGTAAGGCATCAGCTTCTGCTGCAGCGCGAAGCGGTCGCCGTCGGCTTCCTGCTTCACCGCTTCGATCTCGGCCATGCGCTTGGGCGTGTCGGGGTGGTCGATGTAATCCTTGGCGCCGTAGCCGCGCCAGCCGGGCGGCAACTCCATACCCATGACGTTGATCGCCTCGTACGCGAGCGACGGCAGCGTGTCGCTCTCGGACTTCCACGTGGCGAGCGTGCGCTTGAGCCACTGCGCGTCGTCGCGGTGCGGAAAATCCTCGCGAAAATGCGCGCCGCGGCTTTCCGTGCGCGTGAGCGCGCCGTAGGCGACGCAGAGCGCGAGCTTCAGCATCTTCTGCACGCGGTAGGCGGTGACCAGCTCGGGATTGGCGCCGCGCGCCTTGTAGCGGAGCCCGATGTCGCGGCTGCGCCTGAGGAGCTTCTGCAAATTGTCGACCGCCTCCCCCAATTTCTTGCCGCTGCGGAAGATGCCGACCTTGTCGGTCATCGTCTTCTGCATCTCGGCCATCAGCGCCGCCGCGTTCTCCGTGCCCCGCCCGTCGATCAACGCATCGAGCTTCGCCTGCTCGCGGCGCAGCGCTTCGTGGACCAAAGCGGTCGGGATATTCGCGTCGTTGTCTGATCTGTCGCAGAAATCGGAGATGTACTCGCCGACGATCATGCCGGCGACGACGGTCTCGGCGACCGAGTTGCCGCCGAGCCGGTTGAATCCGTGCATGTCCCAGCAGGCCGCTTCGCCGGCGGCAAACAGGCCTTTGAGCGTCGGGCTCTCGCCGGTGTAATTGGTGCGCACGCCGCCCATCGTATAGTGCTGCGCGGGGCGCACCGGCACCCATTCTTTCACCGGGTCGACGCCGAGAAAGTAGTGGCAGATTTCGTAGACTTCGCGGAGATTGTGCTTGATGTGGTGCTCGCCCAGCAGCGTTATATCGAGCCAGAGATGAACGCCGAACGGCGACTTTGCGCCCTTGCCTTTGGCGATGTGCTCTTCCATGCGGCGCGAGACGACGTCGCGCGAAGCCAGCTCTTTTTTCTCCGGCTCATAGTCCGGCATAAAGCGATGACCGTCGACGTCCTTCAGCAGGCCGCCGTCGCCGCGCGCGCCCTCGGTTAACAGAATGCCGGCGGGGAAAATCGGCGTCGGATGAAACTGCACCGCCTCCATGTTCCCGATCGTCGCGATGCCGGTCTCGAGTGCGATCGCGGTCGGAATGCCTTCGCAGATGACGGCGTTGGTCGTCACGCGATAGATCCTGCCCGCGCCGCCGCCGGTGATCGCGGTCGCCTTGGAGACATAGGCGACCAATTCTCCGGTCACCAGATTGCGCACGACGGCGCCGTAGCAGCGGCCGCCGTCGTGAATCAACGCGATCGCCTCGGCGCGCTCGTGCACGGGGATCGCGGCGCCGATCGCCTGATCGCTCATCGTGTTGAGCATCGCGTGGCCCGTGCCGTCGGAGACATAGCAGGTGCGCCATTTTTTCGTGCCGCCGAAATCGCGCTGCGCGACGAGACCGTGCGCCTCGTCGCGTTCGGTGATCGTGACCTTCTGGCTGTTGATGATGACGTCGCGATCGCCCTTGCGCACTCGGCTCCAGGGCACGCCCCACGCCGCCAGCTCGCGCACCGCTTTGGGCGCGGTGTTGACGAACATTCTAACGACCTGCTGATCCGCGCCCCAGTCGCTGCCGCGCACGGTGTCCTCGAAGTGAACGTCCTCGTTGTCGCCCTGCCCCTTGATCACGTTGGCGAGGCTCGCCTGCATGCCGCCCTGCGCCGCGGCGGAATGCGAGCGCTTCGGCGGCACGAGAGAAAGAATGATGACGTCGTGGCCGCGGCGCTTCGCGCCGATGCCGATGCGCAGACCGGCGAGGCCGCCGCCGATGACCAGAACGTCGGTGTAGATGATTTTCATAAAGCGCTCCGTTTCGAGCTAGTGCGCGGCGTCTCTCGGAGACACCCAGGACGGCACATAAGGCTCGCCCACGCGGTCGCGGTGCTCGTAGCCGATTTTCATGTAAGCCGCGAGCGTGAGCAGGCCGAGCACGAGAAAGAAAACCGTGATCGCCCATTTCGTGCGCTTGAGCAGCGCGCGCGTCCGGTTGGGATCTTCGCCCTCGAACCAGCCCCATTTGACCGCCAGCCGGTAAAGCCCGACACCGCCGTGGACCTCGATGCAAAATAGAAGGATCAGATAAAACGGCCACCAGCCGCCGCTCCACACGCGGTCGCCCGACTCGTACGGACCGATGGCGCCGGGATTGGCGAGCATCTGATAGAGATGCACCGAGGCGATGAAGAAAAGCGCGAAGCCGGTAAGCGCCTGAAGCCACCAGAGCGTCGTGTCCTCGTGGCGCATCATGCGCCAGTGACCGCGGAAATTACGGTACTCGCTGTAATTCGCGGGGAACTTCCGCATCGCGAGCAGGCCGTGCAGCACGAACATCATCGCCACGACCGCGACGATCGCTCCGACGATGCCGGAATAGCGCTGGCCGAAGAAGAATTGCCCCTCGAACATGCGCGTCACCCACCACATGGCGTCTTTGCTTATGAGGATCGACGAGACGAACGCCATGTGGCCCCACATAAAGAGGCCGAGGAAGAGTCCGCTCGCGCTCTGGACGAAATCGAGACGCGCCGGCCAGCGGCTTTTGCGCGTCTTCTCGGCCAGTCCGACTCCGGTAATGACATCGACGGAGCGGTTCATAATTTTTCTCCTTGCCTTTATGTCCGTCTAACGGCTCGGATTGGCGGCCGCCGCTGCGTCGCTTTTCTTCTCCCTTACGCCGTCGTTGATGAGCTGTTCGAACGCCTGCGCGATCGCGAGCGCCTGGTCCGGCCGCACGCCCGAGCCGGGGAGCGCCGCCATGCGCCGTATCGTCGCGAGGCGCTCGGGCTGAGTCTTGAGCACCATCAAGTTGAGCGTTTCCTCGCCGTGGCAGCGCGCGCAGCGGACCACCATGAGCGAAGCGGCGATGCGCTCGAAATCGCGCGGCGCGATGTCCGCGCCGGGATGCGTCTGCATGCGCTCGACGACTGGCAGGAGCTCGGACGGCTCCATCGAAATCGTCTTCCCCAGCCGGCGGCTGCTGTGACAGCTCACGCAGTTTTGCATGAGTATCTCGCGCACGTGGAGCGGCCGTAGCATGGCGACGTCGCGCTTGCTGGCGATATCGGGTGGCAGGTTGGCGATATCCTGCTTGACGTCGCGCACCTGCGTGATCAGCGCGATCGTCAAGATGAGATTGACGAGCACCGCGACCGCGATAACGACGCGAAAACCGAAGCCCGGCATGTCAGAGCGCTCCTTCCGCTCGGCGCCATCCTGCCGCCGGCTGGGCGGCGGGATGCGCGCTGGGTTGAGCAGATGCCAGCTCTTGATGAATCGGCAGAATGCGCGCGAGATAGCCGAAGACGAAGATCGCCGCCGCGGTAATGCCGAGCGTGATGCCGACCTCGCCCAGTGACGGCACGTAGGTCTCCCAGTGGCGCACGCGGAGACCAATAACGGCGACGTTCAGCCTGTGGAGCAGTACGCCGGCGAGGATCAGCGCGCACGCGAGGGCGAGTCTACCGCGGGTCTCGCGCGTCTCCGGCATCATCAGCAGAACGAACGGCAGCAGCAGCCCGAAGCCGATCTCGATCCAGAACGACAGCGCAAGCCAGGAGAGGCTCAGCGCCGCCTCGGCTGCGCCGCGATAGAAAAGATCGCCCAACTGGAAGGCGAGAAAGGGGCCGACGAGCCAGACCTCGATGCGCGCGAGGCCCGCGACCAGATCCATGCGCGGCGCGAATCCCAGCCAGCGCGCGGCGGCGAGATGCTCGAGGATCGCCAGCGCCGGTCCGGCCATCATCGCCGAGAAAAGAAACAGAAGCGGTAGATTATCCGACCACCAGAGCGCGTTGATCTTGTGCGGCAGCAGCGTCATCAAAGTGCCGAGCGACGACTGGTGGAGATGCGACAGCGTCACGCCCATCAGCATGAGCGGAATATAGATGGTCTTTATGACGCGCAGCGGACGCTTCCAGCCGGCCTGTTCGAGCGGCACCTGCGCGAACTCGATCGCGAGGATCGAGAGATACATAAACGCGCACCAGCCGACCTCGTAGAGCGCCGAGGTCGGCGCCCAGGAGACCAAGACCATCCAGACCATCCACGGCCGTCCGAGCTCAACCATCAGCATCGTGATGGCGCCCGTGTAAGCGAGAAACGCCATAAGCACGGCCGGGCGCAGAAACGAGTGGTAGCGATGCACGCCGAAAATCTCGACCAGCGCCGTGATCGTAAAGCCGACGCCGCCGATCGCGATCATCGTCATGATGCCGTAGCCCACCCACCAGCCCCACGGGTAGGCGTTGTTGATGTTGGCGACGCTGCCGATACCGAACGCGAAGCGCACGAGACCGATCGCGGCCGCGACCGCGATGACCGCGAGCAGCAGCTTGTCCCACCAGGTAAGCCGGATGCGCCAGTTCATGGCTTCTCCTCGTGGTTCTCCTGGCCGCGGTTGCGCCAATGGATGATTCCCATGAGACCGGCGAAGAGCGTGTAGAGAAAAATAAACACATGCGGCGTGACGCGCAGCCACCGGTGCGTCAGGTCCGGCATCGGCGTCTTCGGCAGCCCGGTGATGTAGCCGATCTGCTCGAACGGCACCGAGGAGAGATGCAGCACGCTCGTGCCGCCGACTTCGTCGAGGCCGTAGATTTCCGGAATGTAGGTGCCCGGCGCTTTCGCAATTCGGTCCTTCGCCTCGGCGATCATGTCGTCGCGGTCGCCGAAGCTGATCGCGCCGGTCGGACAAACCGTCGCGCATGCCGGCTTCAGGCCGACTTCCAGACGATCCGAGCAGAACGTGCACTTGTGGATCAGAGGCGCCTTGTTTTCGTAGTCGTATTTCGGGATGACGAACGGACACGCCTGCATGCACGCGCGGCAGCCGATACAGCGCATCGAGTCGAACACCACCGGCCCGAGCTCGGTTTTGCTGAGCGCGGTGGTCGGGCATGCCGACGCGCATGCGGGATGCTCGCAGTGCATGCAGAGCTGGCGTCCGAAGACCCAATCGGGCTGCGCGCCGGTCACGATCTCGTTGAAGGTGATGAGCGTGTAATTATTCGCGTCGAGATCGCGCGGGTTCTGATAGCCGTCGCCGGCAAAGAAATCCGTATGATCCTCGGGCCGGTCGTTCCACGACTTGCAGGCGACCATGCACGCGCGGCAGCCGATGCAGCGCGTGTTGTCCTGGATCATCGCCTTCGGCTTGACTTTAGTCGGAGTGCTCGTCGCGCTCATACCACACCTTTTTTCTTGATGTTGCAGAGGAAAACCTTACTTTCGGGAATCGCGGAGTTCGCGTCGCCGACGCTGGCGGTGAGATCGTTGGCGATGTCGCCTGAGACGATCCCCGCGTAGCCCCAATGCCACGGAATGCCGATCTCGTGAACGATCTGGCCTTCGACGAAAAACGGCTGGAAGCGCTCGGTGACGAGCGCGTAGACCTCTATCGAGCCGCGCGCGCTGCTCACGATGACGCGATCGCGGTTATTAATCCCCAGGTCTTTGGCGAGCGCCGCGCCGATCTCTACGAAAGCGCTGGGCGTCAGTCCGACGAGCCAGGGCATGTTGCGGCTCATCGCGCCGGTCTGCCAGTGCTCGGAAACCCGGTAGGTCGTCGCGATGATGGGAAACTCGGCCGGCGTGCCGTAGCGGTCGAATTCGGTGTTGGTCCAGATCTGAGCGCAGGGATTCGATTGTATCTTCGAGAACGGATTTTTAACCGGGCTCTCGACCGGCTCGTAATGCTCGGGAAACGGTCCGTCGACGAGGTCCGGCGAGAAGAGCTGGCCGACGCCGGAGCCGAGCATGATGAAAGGATTCGTCTCGCCCGGCGGCATGCCGCCGTCCGGCACGTCGCCCTCCCATTTTTTCTCCGCGGCGTTCCAGCGGATCACCCATTTGCGCGGGTTGAACGGCTCGCCTTTGCGGTTGACCGAGGCGCGGTTGTAGAGAATGCGCCGGTTCATCGGCCAGGTCCACGCCCATTTCGGGTGCAGTCCGATCTTGTTCGGCGCATCGGCCAAGTCGCGCCGCGCCGCGAGGTTGCCTTCCTCGGTGTAACCGCCGCAGTAGATCCAGTTGCCCGACAGCGTGCTGCCGTCGTCGCGCAGCTGCGCGAAGGCCGGCACCTGCTTGCCTGCGGCGAAGCCTTTGCCGTCTTTTTCAGTTACGTCGACGACGAAGCGCCCGTTCATCTCGCGCGCGACGCGGTGCGGGTCGGCCTCGTGATCGTGTCCGTAATCCCACGCGAGATGGCGGATCGGCTCGGGGAAGACGCCGTCCTTCTCGTAGGCGCGCTTCAGCGCGTGCGCGAGGCCGTCGACGATGTCGAGATCGGGACGGCTGTCGGCGATCGGCTTGACCGCGCGGTTGCGCCACTGCGCCCAGCGCCCGCTGTTGACGATGCTGCCCTCTTTCTCCACACCCGAGCAGGCGGGCAGCACGAAAACTTCAGTGGGAATTTTCGCCGGATCGGCGCCCGGCCGCTTCCAGAAGCCCGCGGTCTCATGCTCGAACAAATCGGCGACGACCATCCAATCGAGCTTTTCCAGCGCGGCGCGGATGAGCCGCGCATTCGCGCCGCCCACCGCCGGATTCTGGCCGAAGCAAAACAGCCCCTTGATCTCGCCCGCGAGCATCGCGTGCATGAGCGGCAGGAACGAATAGCCCTGCCCCTGGAATCCGCTGCCCATCTTCGGCAGGTATGCAAAGGCGAAATCGTTGTCGCTCATCGCGTGCTCGCCCCACCACGCCTTGAACATGCTCACGACATACTTCGGCGTGTTCTGCAGCCAGTTGGCGCTCGCAGAATTCGCGGCGACCGGCGTGACGCGCTTTAGATAAGCCTTCAAGTCGCCGTCCGCTTCGACCGGCATCTTGAGGTAGCCCGGAAGGCCGTCCCAGTTGAGCCCCTGATCGGTCGAGCCCTGCACGTTGGATTCTCCGCGCATCGCGTTGACGCCGCCGCCGGCGACGCCGATGTTGCCGAGCAGCAGCTGGAGGATCGCGTAGGAGCGGATGTTCTGGGTGCCGTGACTGTGCTGCGCGGTGCCCATGGCGTAGAGCCACGTGCCGGCGCGATCGGGCGCAAACGTGTCCGTGTAGAGATCGCAGACGCGAAGATAATTCTCCCGCGGCGTGCCGGTGATGCGGCACACCGCGTCGACGTCGTAGCGGGAGAAATGCCGCTTCAATAATTGAAAGACCGAGCGCGGGTGCTTGAGCGTCGGGTCGCGTCGCGGCTCGCCCTTGCCGTCGAGCGCGTAGGCCCACTTGGTGCGATCGTACTTGCGGGTCTGCGGATCGAATCCGGCGAAGAGGCCGTCGGCGAAGCCGTAGCCGTCGCCGACGATCCATGACGCGTTGGTGTACTCGCGGACGTATTCTTCCTGGATACGGTTATGCTCGAGCGCATAGTTGATCATGCCGCCGACGAAGGCGATATCGGTCCCCGAGCGGAGCTTGGCAAAGACGTCGGCGATCGAGCTGGTGCGGTTGAAGTGCGGGTCGACGTGCAGGATGTGAGTGCCGCTCTCCTTCGCGCGCGCGAGCCAGTTCATCGAGATCGGATGATCCTCCGCCGGGTTGCCGCCCATGATCAGCACGGCGTCGGCGTTTATCATGTCCGACCAGTGATTGGTCATCGCTCCCCTGCCGAATGAGGTCGCCAGACCGACGACCGTGGAGCTGTGTCATAGCCGGGCCTGGTGCTCGATGTACACCAGGCCGAGGGCCCTCATCAGCTTGACGAGGAGATACGCCTCCTCGTTGTCGAGCGCCGAGCCGCCGAGGCAGGCGAGCGCCTCCGTGCGGTTGACGACCCGACCGTCCTTCGATGCCTTCTGAAATGTTTTGTCGCGCGTCTCTTTGACCTTCGCGGCGATGCGCTCCAGCGCCCAGTCCCAGCTCTTCTCCTCCCACTTCTTGCCTCCCGGCGCGCGGTAGAGAACTTTCTGGAGACGCCGGGGATTATTCACCACCTGGATCGCCGAGGCGCCCTTGCTGCACAGCGTGCCTTCGCTGATCGGGTGTTTCGGATCGCCTTCGATGTTGATGACGCGCCCTTCGCGCGTCGAGACGACCTGGCCGCAGCCGACGCCGCAGAAGGGACAGACCGTCGTGGTTTCGGTCGCGCCTTTGGTTTTGATCGTCGGCGCCGCAGGCGCGCAGCCGGTTTCCGACAATGCGCCGATGGCGGCGGCGCCGGTGGTCACGCCTTTGAGGAATTGGCGGCGGGTGGGATGAAGCGGCGCGCCATCGGCTGTGGCGCCGCGCTTTTCGTCGTCTTTCATTCTTCCTCCGAACGCAATGAGGCGGATGAATTCACTATGCTTTATGCCTATCCGGCTGCCCGCAGTTCTATTGGACCTTGGTCCAATGGCGGAGGCGGGCCATCACTTTGCTGCCTGCGAACGCGTCCCCTCGCCGCCTCCGCGCACAGCTATCTGTCCTTTGCGCGAAAAGTCGATCGACTCGCCGAGGATCCGCGCCGCCTCCTGCGGCGCGTGGAAGCCGGTCGAGTTCTCCGCCTCGACGAAATCGAG
>DASWZY010000315.1:0-3892 GCA_036407055.1 Binatia bacterium | reverse complement strand
AGCGCGACGAACGTGAACAAGAGCGAGCCCGCCATTCCCAAAAAGCGCTCGCTCGCCGGGAAGGCCGCCGCGAAACCGAGCTGCGCCATCCAAAACGCGAACGCGACTCCGGCGGCGGCGACTTGCGGCAGCGTGAGGCCGAGAAAGATCGTTCTTCTAAGAATCAAATAGGCCCCGACCGCGGGGCATACGAAACCAAGGATCGCGCTGCCGATGAGCGCCGGAAAGAGAAGATAGGATGGATTGAGAATCTGCAGCAACGTGTCCATTCAGGCCAACACCGCTCCTTTCTCTTCCCACCATACTCTGCCCTTGTCGATGCGGAGAATTTTTTCCGAGACCTCGCGCACCATTTCCAGATCGTGGCTGGAAAAAAATATCGCGAGCCGCCGCTCGCGGTTGAGCTTGATGAGCAATTCGGTGATCGCGCGCTGCGAAGCGCGGTCGACGCCCGAAAGCGGCTCGTCGAGGATCATGATCTTCGGGTTGACCATCAGCGCGCGTGCGATCAGGATGCGCTGCTTTTGCCCGCCCGAGAGCGAGAAGAACGATTTCCCGGCGAGCTGCGGGAGCCCGACCTGCTCCAGGACTTCGGCAATCCGCCGGCGCTCGCCGTGCGGCAGAATGCCGTAGCGTGTTACGCGGCCGTACGCGCCCATTTCCACGATTTCAGAAACATTCAGCGGGAACTGCGGATCGAGCGCGGCGCTCTGCGGCACGTAGCCGAACGACGAGAGCGCGCAGGAGCGCGTGATGCTTCCGCGCAGCGGCGGCAAGAGGCCCAGGATAGCGCGCAGGATCGTCGTTTTTCCCGACCCGTTCGGGCCCGCGAAGCCGATGAGATCGCCGGGACGAATCGCGAGATCGACTTCTTCGACGACCGCCGCCGAGCCGTAGCCGAGAGCGACGCCGTCGAGCGCGACCAGCGGCGCCGCCCTAGTGGATAACTGTTCGCCTTCCGCTGTTGCAGATTTCATCATGCCTCACCCATTCCCCACCGCATCGACCAGCGTGCGCACGGTGTAGTCGATCCATTTGATATAGGTGTCCGTCTCAGGCCGGCCGCCGCCGCTGCTGTAAAGCCGCAGGACCTTGATGCCCGTCTCGCCGCCGATCTGTTGCGGCAGGCGCGGGTTTTGCGCGCCGTAGATCAGGACCTGCGCCTTTTGCTCCTTGATCTCCTGCACCAGGCTCACGAGATAATTCGGCGTCGGCTCGATCCCGGGTTTGATCTCCACGCTGCCGACGCGCTTCATGCCGAAGCGGTTGGCGAAATAGGCCCACTCGGGATGGTATTCGACGAACTTGACGCCCTTGAGCGGCGCGGCGATTTTCTGCCAACGTCCGATCCAGTCGTCGAGCTCGGCGAGATACGCCTTGAGGTTGCGCTCGAACAGCGCCTGATGTTGGGGGAAATTCCGCGAAAGCCCCGCGGCGATATTCTGGGCCACGGTCTTCGCGCGCACGGGATCAAGCAGATAATGCGGATTGCCCTTGGGGTGCAAATCGCCCTCGGCGCGGTCGAGGCGCGCCGGCGCGTCGACGACCGGAATACCCACCGAGCAATCGATGTATCCCGGCTGGCCGGGCATGAGCTTCGGATTGCTCGCGACTTCGAGCAGCGCGGGCAGCCACGAATGCTCGTCGTCGAGCCCGGTAAGGATAAGCACGTTGGCCCGGTTGAGCTTCGGCACGAAGCTCGGCTTCACCGGAACGCCGTGCGGATCCTCGACTCCCGTCGCGAGGCTTTCGACGCTCACCTGCTCTTTGCCGATCTGCTTGGTGATGTCGGCAAGCGAGGGCCAGGTGGCGACTACGCGAATCGACTGCGCGTGCGCAATGTGCCCGGGAACTACCGCGAGCGCGGCTGCAAACAAGACGATGATAAAAAATTTGTCTTTCAGTAACGGCTTCATGTTAACTCCTCGTTCATTTTTTTAGCGCCCGACAAAGCCGTGCGTATGCGCGCCGATGACGGTCGTCCACTGCAGAAAGACCTGATTGCCGCCGTCGTCCTTGTCCTCGCGGACATGATCGTCGGCATGGGTAAATTGGAATCGCAGGCGGTTGAACTCGCTGATATTCCATGTGAGGAACGGCGAATAGCCGATCGTCTTCTTTCCCGGGCTTGAGAGGCCCGGCGCGTAGTCGAAGAGAAATCCGGTCGACCAGTTTTTGTTAAGCTTGAGCTCGGCGTAGCTATAGCCGCCCAATGCCGTGCGCCGCTGCGCCACATCGTCGGCGAACAGCCGCTCATTGTTGACGAAGAGCTCAGAGCCTAATGTGAACCCCTGGTAAATGACGCTGCCGAGCGGCTGATAGCGGTAGGTCAGATCGACGCCGCCGAGGAAGCGCGGGCCGCCCGATGTATCGTGGCGCAGCCGCACGCTCGGCGTGTAAGCGAAGCTGGTTCCGAATTCTACGTTGTTATTGTCGTTGATATCCAAATAGCTGTTGAGGCGTGAAAGATAAGTGAACCGGCTCCACGCGCGGTTCTTATCGTTGCTCACCTGATGGTTGTCCTCGCCGATTTTGTTCATCCCGCCCATCGTGGCGCGCAGGAAGAACGGCGTGGGAAAAAGATAGCTCACCTCTACGCCGTCGGCCTGGCTCTCGCCGCCGACGAACCGTTCGATCGAGAGCGGCTCGTTGACGAACGGCAGCTCGTGCTCGTGCGTCTTCGGAAAGCGGCCGAAGTCGGCGAGGAAGCGGCCGCCTTTGGCCGTCAGATTCCACGGCAGCGAGGTGGTGACCGCTGCCGCTTCGTCGACCTCGACTCCGTCTTTCGTGCCGTTGATAAACGCGTACATGCGCGCGAACGGGTCGACCGACGCGGCGAGCCCGATCTCGGCGCTGCGGAAATCGAAATTCCCTCCGCTCTTGCTGCGGTGCTGGATGTTGGCGTCGAGCACCGCGCCGATCGCCGGATTCAACGCCGACGCCGCGCTTTGCACGGCCTGGACCGATTTTTCCACCTGCCCCAAGCGCGAGGACGTGGAAGACTCGACCTCGTCGATCTTGTCGGCGGCCGCCGCTTTTTCTTTTTCCAGCTGCTCGATGCGCGCGAGCGCGTCTTTGAGCTGCCTCTGGATATCGGCGAGGGAATTTTTGAGAGACTGAATGACATCTTCTTGGGCGCGTGCCGGGTCCGCCAGCAAGGTAACCACCAGCAATACCGCGCACGACGAAACGGTCCGCGCCGCATCGCGAAATGCGCTCATATCACCCTCCAGGGTAAAAGGTCTTCCCTCCCTCAAACGGCGGGAGGCTGAAGACGGTCAAGATTTTTCTGTCTGGGAAAAGCTAGAGAGAAGCGAGTGACGGAGGAGCGCGGATCGAGTGAAAATCGAAAGCAATGCGGCTGATGAGACGCGGTTGTTCGTCGTCGACGACGGTCGCCTGGAACGACGGAACGAAGTCCGCAGGCTGAGGCACCTCGATCGCGCAAGTCCGTGCGCCCTGATAGCAGCTGCACTCCTGCGCGAGCTGCGCCTTTGCGGTGAAAGCGTGGATATGGAACGGGAGCGCTAAGAGAGCTAGGAGGAGGACAGCAGCGGTCCAATGCCGCGTTTCGCTCGCTCGCGCTTTGACGGTCGGGGTCACGAGCATCAATTATGCGCCGGCCCTAAAGCTTGTCAAGGAGCCGGTCGATCAAACCGACCCATGACGGCTGCTTGACACGTTTTTAAAAAACGTGCTACGTCCATCATGTAGTATGTCGAAGGTCTCGCGTTTCGGCGTCTCGCTGGAAGACGACCTGCTCCGCTCGTTCGACCGGAGCATCGCGGAGATGGGCTACGCCAATCGCTCGGAGGCGATTCGCGACTTGATCCGCGATCATCTGATCCAGAAGAAAGTGAGCCAGGGCGACGGCGACGTTGTCGGCGTGGTG
>DASWZY010000314.1:0-2672 GCA_036407055.1 Binatia bacterium | reverse complement strand
ACGTGGTCCTTTTCCGGCCTTCCTTGAGCGACTGCGCTTGACGCGAAAGCGAGCAGCAGAGCCGAGATGGCGAGGGAAACCGCTTTCTTCACGTGCGACTTACCTACCGTGCGGGTTGCCGAGAGTCAAGCCGTCGATTCGATCGCACGGACACGCCGAACCGTGCGATCGCGCAGGCGGCGGAGCTCGGCGCTGATCTCGACCGGAAAGCGCTTCGGCGCGCGCACCGCTTTAACGCCGTCGTCGAGCAGCGCGAACTCGGCGCGAAAGCGCTCGCGGATTTCGGCGAGCGCCGGGTGCGCGCCTTTGACGCGGCCGTTTTCCATGACGGTTTGCAGCAGCGGCTCGCCGTCCAGTTTCTCGCCCGCGAGACCGACGACGTCGTTTTTGAGCCGGCCGCCATCGCGCCCGCGGAAGATCTGCTTCTGTCCCGGCATCGAGGCTTTGCCGCGGCTCAATTTCAAAACCGGCCGGCCGTCGACCTCGACGAGCTTATACGCCATGTCGAGCCACGGCTGGTCGCCGGAGACGCCCATCTGCGTACCGACGCCGTAAGCATTGAAAGGAATATTCTGAGCGGTAAATTCCGCGAGATCGTACTCGTCGAGGCCGCCGCTGGCGATGATCTGCACGTCGCGAAAGCCGGCCGCGTCGAAGATGCGGCGAATCTCGCGCGCCAGGGCGGCGAGATCGCCGCTGTCGATGCGCGCGCCGAGGAGTTTTTTGCCGCGCGCCGCGAGCTCGCGCGCGATCGCGGCGGCATTCTTCGCACCGGCGATCGGATCGTAGGTATCGAGCAGCAGCACGCAGCCGTCGGGAAAGCTCTCCGCGTAGGCGCGGAACGCGTCGATCTCGCGCGCGAAGCTCGAGATGAACGAATGCGCCATCGTGCCCACGACCGGAATGCCGTATCGTTTTCCGGCGAGCACGTTGCTGGTCCCGGCGCAGCCGGCGATGTAGCTCGCGCGCGCGACTTTCATACCGGCGTCGATGCCGTGCGTGCGCCGGAGCGCGAAATCGACGACCCCGCGGCCGCCGGCGGCGGCGACGCAGCGCGCCGCCTTGGTCGCGATCATCGACTGCAGATTGATCTGATTGATGAGAAACGTCTCGACGATTTGCGCCTCCACGATCGGCGCGGTCACTTCGAGAATCGGCTCGTCGGCGAAGAAAAGACGGCCTTCGGGCACCGCGCGGACGCTGCCGGTGAAGCGCAGCGTTTTCAGATAATCCAGAAAATCGGCGGCGAAGATGCGCGTCGAGCGCAGGTAATCGATGCCCGCGTCGTCGAAGGCGAAAGCCGCGAGAAAATCGAGCGCGTCTTCGAGCCCGGCGGCGACGTAGTAGCCGCGGTTTTTTACGTTGCCGCGGACGAACAGGTCGAACGTCGCGGGTCCGGCGCGGCCGCTCTGAAAGTACGCCTGCGCCATCGTGAGCTCATAAAGGTCGGTCAGAAGGGCGAGTTTCCCGGGGTCTTCCACAGCAGCCTCGATCCGCTGCTTCAGTTTATTGTCAGGAAAACACTAAGTAAAGTACGCGCAATCGGCGCGCGCAACGGCCTGTCGAACGGCCGTTAGTATTGATTTATCGGCACCCATTTGTTATGCGTAAATGTCCGGCAAAATCAGGATGGGCGCGATGTTCAACGAGAATATTTAGTTGAAAGACTTTAACAAGCAGGATCCTGAATATCAGGACCTTTTGCGCCGGGTCCTCGCGATCCAGGCCGACTGCGAGATCGGGGGACCGAACCTCTACGTGAAAAACATTCTGCCCAATGCCCCCAGCAAAGTCGATCAGCTCATCGTCGCTCGCACCGCCGCGGAGGAGATCGATCATTTCCGGAAAATCGCGAAATTGGCCGGCGATATCGGCGTCGACGTCTCGTACGTGCTCAACTGGCCCAACGAAAAGCGCTACGTCGAGGCGTTTCGCGGCAGCATCAAGACCTGGGAAGATTACGCCGTCTTCGGCTTTTTGATCGACCGCGTCGGCCGCTACCAGCTGGAAGAATTCCTCGATTGCTCTTATCTCCCGCTCGACCGCGTCGTGAAAGACAGCCAGGTGATCCGCGAGGAAGAAGGGCACATCGATTTCGGCACGAATAAGACCGCTGAATACGCCGCGAAGGGCGGCGAGGCGAAAGAGCGCGTTCAGCGGGCCGTCGATTTCTGGTACGTGAAAGGCCTCGATATGTTCGGCCGCGCGGACTCCTACCGCTCCGAGCGCTATCGTCAGTGGGGCCTCAAGCGCCGCACCAACGCCGAGGCGCGCGAGCAATACCGTCAGGAAGTGAACGCGCTGATCGAACAAATGGGTCTCCAGATTCCGAACGCGGACAAAGGTCGCTTGTACTTTTAAGGAAAGCCATGCAGTCAGCACCGAACACCGAAGCACTCGACGAGCACTTGCGCGTCGTCATCCAGGCGCTTCACGGCGCCGTCAGCCGGGCGATGCCGCACGTCAAAGACGACCCGCAGATGGCCGAGAAAGCGATCGCCGATTGCAAGGAAATTCTCGACGAAGTCATCGAGGGCAACGTTTCCGAGTGGCTTAAATAGCGCCGGAGACTCGAACCGCGTTAACGAAGGCGCTCGCTCCCGGGCGCCTTTGTCGTATTTTCGCCCGAGGTCATAAGTGAACATCATCGTCTGCGCCAAAGTCATTCCCGC
>DASWZY010000313.1:0-13838 GCA_036407055.1 Binatia bacterium | reverse complement strand
CGCCGAAAACGCAGGCGGCGCTCCTACAGTCGATGCAGGAGTACAAGGTCACCGCCGGCGGCCAGACCTTTCCGCTCGAGCTGCCGTTTTTCGTTCTCGCGACGCAGAACCCGATCGAGCAGGAAGGCACGTACCCGCTCCCCGAGGCGCAACTCGACCGCTTCATGCTCGAGATCGAGATCCAGTATCCGCCGTTCGACGACGAGGTGCAGATCGTCATGCAGACGACGTCGATCAGCCGGCCGAAGCCGAGCAAGGTCATGGACGGCGCGGCGATCCTGCGCTATCAGGAGCTCGTCAGGCGGGTCCCCGCCTCGCCTTTCGTCGTCGGCTATGCCGTCGCGCTCACACAAAGCTCGCGCCCGAAAAACGGCGCGGCGCCGCAGTTCGTCAAGGACTACATCGAATGGGGCGCGGGGCCGCGCGCGTCGCAGTACCTCATCCTCGGCGCGAAGGCGCGCACGATTCTCCAGGGGCGCTACGCCGTCTCCATCGAAGACATCCAGGCGATGGCGCCATCGGTGCTGCGCCACCGCATCATCCCGAATTTCAAGGCGCAGGCCGATGGTATGTCGTCGCTCGACATCATCGGCCGCCTGCTCACCGAAGTGAAGCCGCAGGAAGACGGAAAAGCGAAGCGCTAGCTAAAGATCGTCGATTGCCGCTGTTTCGCTCATTAGCAGATCTCCTTTTCAGAAAATCCAGGATCATCGCCGGCATCGAAGTCCGCGGCCGCTCGGCGTTCATGCGCCGCAGCGAGGAAGCGCTGGCGCTTCTGCGGAATCTGCCGCTTTTTGCGGACATCCAGCGCCACATCGCGGTCATCAAGCAGGGCCGCCGAAGCGGCATGTGGGCGCAGAAAAAGCGTCCGACCTTCGTGGTCGGCAGGCGCACGTGGAGCCATTCGGCGCTATGGTACGCCGGCGCGATCGCGCACGACGCGTATCACTCGAAGCTCTATCACGACGCGAGAAGCGAGACCGCGAGGCCGCCGGCCGATTGCTGGACCGGGCCGGATGCGGAGCGCCGATGCCTCGGCTATCAGATCGAAGCGCTGAAGGCGCTCGGCGCCGACGACGCCACGGTTGCTTATCTGGAGAAATTGCGAAAAAATCCAACCTACCAGGGTCACCACAAAGGCTGGCGCAGCTGGCGGGATTACCTCCGGCGCAGCTGGTGAAGCGACCGGGATTTGACGGCAATAATGGCTGCCACAGCCGACGGCAACAAAAGCTACTTCGACCCGCTGGTCCTCGCGCGCTTGTCGAACCTCTACCTCAAGGCGCGCTGGGTCGTCGAAGGAATGATGTCCGGCATCCACCGGAGCCGCTCGAAGGGCTTCAGCGTCGAGTTCGAGGAGCACCGTGAATATTCGCCGGGCGACGAGATCCGCCGCATCGACTGGAAGGCGCTCGGAAAATTCGACCGCTATTTCATCAAGGAGACCGAAGATGAGACCAATCTCCGCGCGACGCTGATCCTCGACGGCAGCGCCTCGATGGACTACGGCTCGAACGGCGTGACGAAGTTCGAGTACGCCTCGATCCTTACGGCCTCGCTCGCGTATTTGATTCTCAAGCAGCAGGACGCCGCCGGCGTCGCGACGTTCTCGGACAAGATCGACTCGTTCGTGCCGCCGCGCGCGAAGCGAGGCTACGTCTTCGAGATCCTGCGCGCGCTCGAAGCGCACCGGCCGGCCGGCGAGACGAGCACCGGGAAAATTCTCCAGGAGATAGCCGGCAAGATGAACCGGCGCGGCCTCGTGATTCTCGTCTCCGATCTCCTCGACGATACGGAAGATGTGCTCAACGGCCTTCGGCTCTTTCGCTTCAGCGGCCACGACGTGATCGTCTTCCATGTCATGGACAGCGCCGAGATCGATCTGCCGTTCGACGGCAATATCCTGTTCGAGGATCTCGAGCTGCCCGACCTCAAGGTCACCGCCGACCCGCAGACGATCCGCGAGGTTTACCGCGGCGTGGTGAACGAGTTTATCGATCACGTGCGCAAGGAATGCCACGCGCGCATGATCGATTACCAGCTGGTTTCGACCGCGACGCCGCTCGACCGCGCGCTCGTGAGCTATTTGGGCTGGAGAGCGTAGCCGATGTCGCTTTTTTTTCTGAACCCGCTCTACCTCTTCGGGCTGCTGGCGGCGTCGCTTCCGGTCATTATCCACCTGCTCAACCGCCGGCGCATCAGGCGTATCCGCTTTCCCGCGGTCAAGTTCATCCTGCTGTCGCAGAAGCGCATCTCGCGCACCAAGCGGCTGCGCCACTGGCTGCTGCTCGCGCTCAGGACGGCGGCCATCGTCGTGCTCGTCCTCTTGCTCGCGCGCCCGATCTTCCAGACCGGCGCCGGACTTTTCGCGAGCGGCGGACCGTCGAGCGTGGCGCTCGTGCTCGACAACTCGCTCAGCATGACGTGGAGCCGCGACGGCGAAGGCTTCAAGCAGGCGAAGGAAGCCGCGGCGCGGCTCTTCGCCTCGCTCGGCGCGGGCGACCGCGCGGCGCTGATTCCGACGAATACCGGCTCGAAGGAGCCGATCCGTCTGAAGCGCGAGAAAGACGTCTTGCTGCGCGACCTCGAAGGCGTCAAGATCGCCGACGGCAGCGCCGATTTCGCCGCGGCGCTGGCGCGCGCCTACGACGTGCTGCGCGAGCCGGCTTCGGGAAAAGAGATCTGGGTCGTGACCGACGCGGCGCTCACCGATTGGGACCGCTTCAGCCTCGCGGCGCTCAAGCAATACGATCCGGCGGTTCCCGTCAAAGTGATCAAAGTCGCGACGAAAGAGACGCCGCCGAACGCGGCGATCCGTGAAATTCGCCTGCGCGGCCAGGACGTGAACGTCGGACTGCCGACGGAGATTCAAACGGTAATCACGAACTTCGGCGCGACCGAGATCAAAGACCTGCTGGTGCAGCTCAGAGTCGACGATCAGCCGAAAGAGCAGAAGCTCGTCGCGCTCGCGCCGCGCGGCGAGACCGAAGCGAACTTCCAGTTCGTGCTGCCGCGCCCCGGCAGCCACACCGCGGCTGTGACGCTGAAAAAGGACCGGCTCGCCGGCAGCACGACCGAATACTTTACGCTCGAAGCCGAGGACAAGATCAAGGTGCTCGTCGTCGACGGCGACCCGCAGACCTCGCTGGTATCGAGCGAGACGTTCTTTTTGACACGCGCGCTCAACCCCGAGGGCGGCGGCGCGTCGCCTTTCGTCCCGACGGTCGTCATCCCCGAGGGCTTCGCGACCGCGCCGCTGGACTCGTATCAGGCGGTCGTTCTCTGCAACCTCGCGGCGATTCCCGACGCGGCGCTCCAGCGCCTCAAGGAATTCGTCCGGCGCGGCGGCGGCCTGCTGGTGTTTCTCGGCGACCGCGTACAGCCGGAAGATTACAACCGCAAGCTCTACGATACATCGCCCTCGATCCTGCCCGCGCGCCTGAGGGACAAGCGCATCGTCTCCGCCAGCGCGCTCGAAAAAATCGAGCGCATCGATTTGAAGCATCCCGCGCTCGCGGCGTTCTCCGACCCCATTCTCGCGGACTCGCTGAAATCGACGCGCGTCGCCGGCTATTATCGCATCGACGCCGCCGGCGCGGCGCCGATCGTCGCGCTCGGCAACGGCGATGCGCTCGCCGTCGAGAAGAAATTCGGCAGCGGCCGCGTGGTGCTCGTCGGCACCGCCGCCGACCGGGACTGGAGCGATCTCCCGGTGAAGACGGCGTACCTGCCGCTCGTCCAGTCGCTCGTGAGCTATCTCCAGGGCGGCAAAAAGGGCGCGCTCGAGACCGGTGTCGCCGTCGGCGAGGCGAAAAAATTCTCCCTCCCCGCCGCCTACGTCGGAAAGAACTTGAAGATCGTCCGCCCCGATCAGCGCGAGCGCGAGGTCGCGCTCGCCGCCGACGGCGACAAAGCCGCCGCGGCGTTCGCCGAGAACGACTTTGCCGGGATTTACCGCGTGTCCGCGCCGCTCTCGCCCGACGCGCCGGCGGCGCTCGCGCCGGTCTATCCGGTCAATCCGCCGTTTTTGGAATCGCGTCTCGACGCGATCAGCGACGCCGAGCTCGCCGCGCGCCTTCGCCCCGCGCGCGCGACGATCGTGCCGGTGGAGGAGATCGCGAAAGGCGGCAGCCGGAGCGACCTTGCGCTGCCGCTGCTGCTCGTGCTTCTTGTCACGCTCATATCCGAAGGCTGGCTCGCGCAGAGGTTCTATGGATAGGCGCGCGTTCTTACGTCTCATGTCCTACGGCTGCCTCGCCGCGGGGCTCGCGCCGCGAAGCGTCTTCGGCGCGCAGGCGCAGGAGCGCCAGCGCTCGATCCAATTCACCTTCGCGCAGCTAAAATACCGCGGCGGCGACTGGAGCCCGCATGCGCTGGCCGTCGGCCCGCTGCTCGAGGAATTGATGCAGCGCACGAGCGTCGAGGCGGCGACGACGCGCCGCGAGGTCGCGCTCGCCGATCCCGAGCTGTTCTCCTATCCGTTTTTGTACATCAGCGGAAAATACGATTTCGAGCCGTTCAGCGGCGACGAGATCGATACGCTCCGGCGCTTTCTCTCCTACGGCGGTTTTCTCCTCGCCGACGACGCGCTCGGACAGCCGGGCTATGGTTTCGATCAGAGCTTCCGCCGCGAGATGAAGCGAATTTTTCCCGACAAGGACTTCACGCGCATCCCCGCGAGCCACCCGGCGATGCGGAGTTTTTATCTGCTGAGAAAAATCGGCGGCGCGCGAATGGTGCATCCGTACGTCGAGGGCATCAACGTCGGGGCCAGCACGCCGGTCATGTATTGCCAGAACGACCTCGGTGGCGCGTGGGAGAAAGACCAGCTCGGCAACTGGGTGAACCAGTGCACGCCGGGCGGCGAGGAGCAGCGCCGCGACGCGTTTCATCTCGGCATCAACCTGATTCTCTACGCGATGACGGAAAATTATAAGGACGATCTCATCCACGTGCCGTTCATCCGGCGGCGGCTCGCGCGGTAAAGAAGATTTTTCATGGATCGATTGTATTTTGTCGGCGGGCTTTCCTGGTGGGTGATCGGTTTGATCGCGCTCGGCGCGCTCGTCATGATCGGCTATCAATTCATCGGGCTCCGCCGACGCCTCGGCATGCGGCGCGCGATTCCGCTGACGGCGCTGCGCGCGATCGTCTATGCGCTGCTGGTTTTCTTTCTGCTGAGCCCGGGGCTCGTGCAGACGCGCGTCACGAAGCTCCGCCGCCCGCTGAATTTATTGATCGATACCTCGAAGAGCATGAGCCTGCCCGGCCCGAGCGGAAAAAGCCGTCTCGATACCGTCAAGGAAAAGCTCACCGCGGGCGACGATCCGCTGATTCGCCGGCTGGAGCGCGACTACGATCTCCGCGTCTATCAATTCAGCACCGCGCTCGCGCCGGTCGCGCCGTCGGCGATTCCGCAGCTCGAGGCGAACGGCAAGGGCACGCGCCTCGCGGAGCTTTTGAGCGAGGCCGGGCGCGACGCCGGCGCCAATGCCGCGATCATGGTCGTGAGCGACGGCATCGCCAACGGCGAAGGGCGCATGGGCGGCGCCGCGCCGCAGATCCCGGTGATCGCCGTCGGCGCGGGCGACAGCAAGGGCTACGTCGATCTCCGCCTCGCGGACGTGACCGCGCCGGAGTTTGGCTTTCGCGGCCGCGAGTTCAAAGTCGATCTCATGGTCCAGGCCTACGGTCTCGCCGGAAAAACCGTGCCGCTCTACTTCAACCGCGGCAAAAGTCTCATCGCCACCAAGGACGTCAAAATCGACCGCGACGCCTTCGAGCAGCGCGTCACGCTCGCCTACACGCCGAAAGAAATCGGCGCGCAGAGCTTCAGCGTCAACGTGCCGGTGCAGTCCGGCGAGGCGATCGCCGACAACAATCACAAGGAATTCAAGGTCGAGGTGCGGCGCGACAAGCTCCGTGTGCTCACGCTCTCGGGCTCGCCCGCGTGGAATTACCGTTTTCTCCGAATGGCGCTCAAGCAGGACCCGTTCATCGATCTCGTCTCGTTCGTCTTCCTGCGCACGCCGACCGACGTCGTCGACGTGCCGGATAATCAGTTGAGCCTGATCCCCTTTCCCATCGACGAAATCTTCCTGGAAGAAATAAAGAACTTCGACGTCGTCTTCCTGGACGATTTTTCCTATCGCTCGTATTTCAACGTCATGTATCTCGACCGAGTGCGCGATTTCGTGCGCGATGGCGGCGGGCTGGCGATGCTCGGCGGCGCGCGCTCGTTCGACAGCGGCGGCTACGCCGACAGCGCGCTGCGCGACGTCCTGCCCGTCGAGCTCGACGGCAAGGGGCGCTACCAAATGGATGCGCGCGCGCGCGGCGTGCTCACCCCTTCGGGCAAGGCGCATCCGATCACGCGCCTCGTCCCCGACGCCCAGGCGAACGAGGATGCGTGGAAAAAGCTGCCGCCGCTGAAGAGCCTCAACCAGATCCTGCGCGCGCGCGGCGAGACGCTGCTGCAGGCCGCGCCCGAGGGCGCGAGCGGCGGGCAGCCGCTGCTCACCGTCGGGCGCTACGGCAAGGGACGCACGCTCGCGCTCATGAGTGACGACATCTGGCGCTGGAGCTTCGGCGCGGTCGGCGCAAAGGAGAGCCCGCAGAGCCATCTGAAGCTCATCCGCCACGCCGTGCGCTGGCTGGCGCAGGAGCCCATGTTCGAGCAGGTGCAGATCCAGCCGGTGAGCGGCGTCCGCGCGCCGGGCGAGAAGAGCGAATTCCTCATTCAAGTGCTGAACGACGACTACACGCCCGCCGCGCACGCGAACCTCAAGGTCGAGGTCCTGGGCAACGAAGGCGAGCGGATCCGGCTCGAAGCGGTCGAGCAGGCGGCCGGCGAATACCGCGCCGAATTCACGCCGGCAAAGGAAGGCGCCTACCGCATCGAGGCGCAGGCCGATCTCGGAGGCAAGGCGATCGGCCGCGACAACAAGAACTTCACCGTGGCGTTTCCCTACGCCGAGGCCGAGGACGGCCGGCCGCGCCCCGAGCTGCTGAAAGACATCGCCGAGAAGACCAAGGGCGATTTCATCCCGCTCGCCGAGCTCAACGCGGCGAGCCTCGCGCGCGCTGGAGAGAAGCTCGACCGCCTCGCGCCTGCGGAGATCGTCGAGCGCCGCGAGATTCCGCTGTGGGGAACGCTCACGACGTTTTCGGTCATTCTCGTTTTTCTGAGTCTGGAGTGGTGGTTTAGGCGGAAGTGGGGACTCATCTAAAAAGCGTTTCAGGTTTCAAGTTTCAGGTTTCACGAAAAGACGCAAACTCCGACCGTGAAACTTTAAACCTGAAACCTGAAACGGCGAGCGCGCACACATGAAAAGCTTCGCAATTTACATCGCATCGCTGCTCGCGCTCGTTTTTCTTCCTTCCCGCGCGCTCTCTTTCTGCCACGAGACCGAAGTCGTCCAGGCGCGCTTCATGCGCGCGGCCGCAGCATCGAGCGCGCCCGTCTCGATCGAGTGGATGGGCCACTCCATGTTCCAGATCACCTCGTCGAAGGGCACGCGCATTCTCACCGACCCGCACGGCCGCGGCGACCTCCCCGCGCCGACTGCGCCCACCGACATCGTCACCACGAGCCATCAGCACGGCCCGCACAGCAGCATCTGGATGGCTAAAGGCAATCCCGTCGTCCTGGAAGGGCTGACGCCGAGCGGCGACGACTGGAACAAAGTGTACACGAACATCAAGGACGTCTCGGTCTACGACGTGCCCGCGTACCACGACAAGAGCCAGGGACTGCAGCGCGGCAAGAACGCAATCTTCATTTTCCGCGTCGACGATATCTGCATCGCGCACCTCGGCGACCTCGGCCACGAGCTCACGCCGCAGCAGCTGAAGATGATGGGCAAGATCGACATTTTGCTCGTGCCTATCGCCGGCGGCTTCTTCACCGTCACCGCGACCGAAGCGAAGGGGGTCACGAAGCAGGTGAACCCGCGCATCGCCATCCCGATGCACTACGACTGGGAGGGCCAGGTGGCGCAGTACGCCAGCGGCTTCCGCGTGCGCAAGCTCGGCGGTCCGGTGCTTAAAATCTCCAAGCAGGAGCTGCCGCAGCCGTTCGACGTCGACATCTTTCCCGACCCGCACCGCTGAACGATCGCATTGTCATTTGCCCGCCGTTCGGCTAAGGCAAAATTAAAAATTGGAGGTCTCATGAAAGCGATTCGCGTCCACCAATACGGCGGCATCGACGCCCTGAAATACGAAGACACCGCTGTCCCCGAACCCGGCGCGGGCGAGGCCCGCGTCAAGATCGAGGCCGGCGGCGTCAATTTTATCGACGTCTACCAGCGCACCGGACTTTATCAGCTGAAGCCTCCTTTCACGCTCGGCATGGAAGGCGCGGGCATCGTCGACGCGATCGGATCGGGCGTCACGGAAGTGAAAAAGGGCGAGCGCGTGGCGTACTGCATGGTGCCCGGCGCCTTCGCGGAGTATACGGTGGTCCCGGCCGCGCGCCTCGTGCCGCTGCCGCAGAACATCGACGGCGCGACCGGCGCGGCGACGATGCTTCAGGGCATGACTGCGCATTATCTGACGCACAGCACCTACCAGCTCAAGCGCGGTGACACCGCGCTGGTCCACGCCGCGGCCGGCGGCGTCGGACTTTTGCTCGTGCAGATCGCGAAGCGCTTGGGCGCGACGGTTTACGGCACGGTGTCGACCGAGGAAAAGGCGCGGCTCGCGCGCGACGCGGGCGCCGACGATGTTATTCTGTATACCCAGAAGGATTTCGCCCTGGAGGTGAAGCGGCTCACGAACGGCCGCGGCCTAGAGGTAGTCTACGATTCGGTCGGCCAGACGACGTTCGACAAAAGCCTCGATTGCCTGAGGCCGCGCGGCATCATGGCCTTATTCGGGCAATCCAGCGGGCCCGTGCCGCCGTTCAACCTGGGAACGCTGGCGGCGAAGGGATCGCTCTTCGTCACGCGCCCGACGCTCGCGCATTACACGCTCGACCGCGCGGAAATGCTGTGGCGCTCAAGGGACCTCTTCGGCTGGATCGCCGACGGCGAGCTCAATATCCGCGTCGACAAAGTTTTTCCGATGGCGGAGGTCGCCGAGGCGTACCGCCTGCTCGAAGGACGGAAAACGACCGGCAAGGTATTGTTGCGGCCCTAGACTAGAACGATTCGCTCTGCTGGCTCTGATCGCCGCGCTGCTTGCGCTGACCGCGGTCGCTGTCGCCGCGGCGGTCGCGATCATCGGGCCGCCGCGTATAGCGGTTGCCGCCGCCCATCATGTCGTGCAGCCGGTCGCGCTGCTCCTGGGAGAGAACGCTCTTCCCGTGCTCGACGGCGCGGATACGCGCAATGCGCTGATCGGCGCGCAGGCGCTCGACGTCGCGAACCTTCGCTTCCGCCTGCTTCAAATCCACAGAATCCGCCCGCGTCATCTCGTCCAGGCTTTTTTCCGCGGCGCGGAGGTCGTCCTGGTTTTTGCGCGCGGTGCGCTCGAAATCGCTTCTCAAGTCTTCCAGCTTCTTCACCTGCTCGGGCGTAAGCTTGAGCTCTTCACGATGGTTCAGCATGTAGCTGATGATGGGCCGCTCGCCGCGTGATTCGCCGCCGCGGGAGCCGAAAGGAAAGTTGCCGCCGAAGTGCTCACGAAGTTTATTGCCGAGATCTTCGAATTCGCGTTCGAGCTGGTCCCAGCTCGCGGCCACTTGCTCGTGAAACACGGGCTGGACCGGCCGGTCGGAGCCAGCGAAAACGGGCGCCGCGAGAATAATCGCGAATGCAACAGCGACGATTATACGCATAGGAATCTCCTTTGGCATAAATTAAACGCCGTCTCGGCTCATTGTCAAACCGCGGCCTCGGCGCGCGTGCGCGGCTCTTCGAGAAAAACCAGCATTGCGATGATGCCGGCGAGGATGACTCCCGCGAGCGCGATCCACGCGTCGGCGTACGACCCCGTCACATCGACGAGGTAGCCGAACAGCGGCGTGCCGACGATCGTGCCGACGGAGTTGAAGGTGATGAGCAGCCCGAGCGCGGCGCCGGTGCGCCCCTGCCCGGCGATCTCTGCCGTGAGCGCGTACGACACGCCCTGGTAGCCGACAAGGCAGACGCCGGCGAAGAAGATAAGCGGCAGCACGGTCCAGAGCGATCCGCCGCCGCCGAGGAAACCGAGTCCTAGGGTGATCGCCGTCGAGAGAAAGCCGACCAGCAGGAGCACGATCTTGCGCGCGCCGTGAAACAGGCGGTCGCTCACGACGCCCCAGCCGATGCGCCCGATCATGCCGCCGAGCTGCGTCAGCGCGAGCGCCTGGCTCGCCCAATAGGGCGAGAGGCCGCGCGTCTCCTTGAGATACAGCGGCACGTACGTGATCAGCGCCATCTGGCCGATCAGCATGAGCGCGGTACCGAAGCTCAAGCTCAAAAGGTCGCGCGCGCGGAACGGTGCCTGCTGCGGTCGCGGACTCGGCGCCGGCGCGCGGGGATTGATCGTTTGCGGTGCGTCGGCCGGCTCGCGCCACAGCGACCAGAAGAGAAAGCCGAAAACGAGGTTGACCGCGCCGAGACCGGCGAACGCGCCGCGCCATCCCACAATCAAGACAAGCGACGGCGCGACGACCGCCGTCAGCACGCCGCCGATCGGGACGCCGGTCTGCTTGATGCCCATGGCGGTCGCGCGCTCCTCGCGCGTGAACCACTCCATGACGCCGCGCGTCGAGGCGGGGTTTAGAAAGCTGTAGCCCAATCCGGCGAAGAAAAAGATCGCGAACGCCCAGGCGAACGACGGCGCGAGCGCGGCGGCGGCGACCGCCAGGCCGAGCGCAAGATGCCCCGCGAGCGTGATCGAGCGCACGCCCAAGCGGTCGGCGAGCCAGCCGGCGGCGAAGGAGAGCGCCGCCATGCCGAGGTAGAACGCGGTGAAGAACATGCCGATCTGCGCGCGCGAGAGGCCGAGATCGGTTTGATAGAACGGTGCGAGCGTGTTGATCGCATACTGGCCGCCGGCGCCGATCACGTGCGACACGGTGCCGAGCAAGAGCATCCTCCAGCGGAGCGTATCGCGGTCCGGATCGGCGGCGCGGGCCATCAGGCGTTCAGTCGAAGACGGTCTCGGAGTACGGCGCGACGTCGATGAATACCTCGACGACGCTCGGGCCGCCCTGCGCAAGCGCCCAGTCGAGTGCGGCGTCGAATTCGCTTACAGTGCGCGCGGGACGGCATGGCACGCCGAAATAATGCGGCGGAGAATCGACCGGCGCGCCGAGCTCTACGCCGGAGAGCCCGTATCCCCTCTTCTCCTGCTTGATCTTCATGAGGCCGAGCCAGCCGTCGTTGAGCACGACGATCGGAACTCTCAGCCCGAGGCGGCGCGCGAGCGCGAGCTCGCCCGCGGTCATCTGAAAGCAGCCGTCGCCGACCACGCCGGCGACGGCGCGCTCCGGATGGACGAGCTTCGCGGCGTACGCCGCGGGCATGCCGTAGCCCATCGACGACCAGCCGTTGGTCGCGAGGCACGTCTTCGGCGCGTCGGTGCGCCACTGCGTCGCGATCTGGTGCGTGTGCGCCCCGACGTCGTAGGCGAGAATCCCGTCGGCGGGAAGCTTTTTTCTGAGCGCGTCGATGACCTGGTGCGCGGCGAAGCCGCCGCCGGGGCGGAGCTTGCGCTCGAGCTCTTCGCGATGCTTTTTCAGCTCCTCCGCGGACCATTCGTTCGGCGCGGCGGGAATTTGACCGAGCGCGGCGATCATGCCGTCGAGATCGCCCGCGGCGTTCAGTGCGAACGACAGCGATGGGCTCGCCTCAGCGGCCTCCGTGCTCAAATGCAGGATGGGAATCCGCTCAGCCCATTCCTCGTAATTGATCTCGATGGGGTCGAAGCCGACCGCGACGATGAGATCGGCGCGGCGGACGAGCGCCTGCACGTCGCTCCGCCGCGCGCGGCCGAGCACCCCGGCCCACATCGGATGGCTCTCGGGCAGGAAGCCCTTGGCGTGGAGCGTCGAGATGAAAGGAATCTTCTGCTGCTCGATGAAGCCGAGCAGCGCGCGCGGGTCGCGCGCGCGAGAGAAGCTCAAGCCGGTGACGACGAGCGGCCGGCACGCCCGTTCTAGAATAGACGCGAGCAGCGACGGCGCCGGTACGGCGGCGTACGGCTGATGTTTTTCCTGCTTTGAGGAAGCCGCTCCGGCTTCCGCCTGCGCAACGTCCTCAGGCAAATCCAGATGCACGGGTCCGGGCGGCTCGGCGGCGGCGAGCGCCAGCGCTTTCGCCAGAGTCGCGCCCGCGTTTTCCGCGCGCATGCCGTAGCTCGCCTTGGAAATCGGCGCGAACAGCGCGTCGTGGTCGATGCGCATCTGCACGCGGCGGCGGAGCCACGGGGTCGCGACGTTGCAGGTGATCGCGAGGAGCGGCGCGCGGTCGAGCCACGCCGCGCCGACGCCGGTCGCGAGATTGGTCGCGCCGGGGCCGAGCGTCGAGGCGCACACGCCGGGAATGCCGGTCAGGTGGCCGACCGTCGCCGCCATGAAGCCGGCGGAAGTCTCGCTCGCGGTGAGAACGAATTCGACGGGGCTTTTGCGCAGCGCCTCGATCAGCGGCAGCACCGGCCCGCTCGGGATGCCGAATACCCAGCGGACGCCGGCGTCGGCGAGCATGCGCGCGAGCAGCTCGGCGGTCGTCATTCTCTGTCAGGTCCCGATGCGGACGGAATCGACGGCGTCCTGGATCGAGCGGACGATTGAAAGCGCGGTCAGTTTTCCGGTGCGCGGGTTCTCGCTCGGAACGTTCTCGACGTGGACGTGCAGGCGGCCGAACTCTCCTTCGACTTCGATGTCGTGGCAGTTGCGCTTGAGTCCCGGCACCGCGAGAATGCGCACGCGCGTGCGATCCGGCCCGATCCCCGCGAGGCTCACCGCGGCGGTCACGTTGACGTTGGCGGGAAAACCGCGGCACGCCTCGCGCGCCGTGCCGGAGAAGACCTCGCGCTCGGTATCGAGGCCCGTGAGGGAAATCTTGTTCTCGGTCAAATGCGGCGCGCCTTCGAGGCCTGCGGGCGGCTTTCGCGTCGTGATCGTCACGTGATCGATCGCGCCGACGGACGCCGACTTGATACCGTCCAGGCCGGCGATGGCGCCGGACGGGACGAGCAGGCGCCGCCCGCTCCGGCGCGCGTCGTCGATGACCTCGGGATGATCGAGCAGCGCGCCCACGCTGATGACCATCAGATCTTTTCCGCCGGCGAAGACTTTATCGGCGAGCATGGCGACGATTGCTCCGCCGGCAGCCTCGACGACCAAGTCGGAGGCGGCGATGACTTTCCGGAGATCGAGATAGTGCGGCGGACGTTTGAGCGTGGCAAGAAATTCGCGCGCGGCTTTTTCGTCGCGGCTCGTCACCGCCGCGACACGCGCGGTCAACTTACCCGCGTCCGCGGCCTTGAGAATGGCACGGCCGATCGCGCCCACGCCGACGATGCCGATGGAGGTCACAGGCTTGTATGTAGCGTGAAGGGCTTGGCGGTGTCAATGAAACCCTCACCCTTTCCCTCTCCCACAGGGAGAGGGTACGAATTCGGAAGTGAGGTATTTTCTCCCTCTCCCTGACAGGGAGAGGGCTGGGGTGAGGGTTTGTTCCTAATCCCCCGCGAGCTGGTAGAAGCGCATCGCGTTCTTGTACAGGATCGCCTCTTTGTCCTCGGTGCTGAGGCTCGTATTCTCGTCGAGCTCTTCGAGCTCATGGCGGCAGGTCTCGGCGTCGACTTCGTGCGGATAATCGGAGGAATAGACGAACGGCTTGTTGCCGACGACGCGGATCGCCTCGGCGATCGTGAGCTCGTTGCCCTCGACGCCGATGAAGATG
>DASWZY010000312.1:0-19197 GCA_036407055.1 Binatia bacterium | reverse complement strand
TTGCACGGCCAGAAGACGCGCATCTTCGCGCCGGTGATGCTGCGGCCGGTCATGAACGAGCCGGCGCGCTTCTCCATGTGCTTGTTCAAATCCCAGAAGACGTGCGCGTGCGAGAACGCCCAGAGCAGCGTCGCCTGCGCGGAGACGTCGACCTGCTGGCCTTCGCCGGTGAACTGCTGGTGATAATGCGCCGTGAGCGCGCCGACGGCGGCGTAGGAGCCGGTCCATGAATACGACTGCGGAAACGTAACGCGCAGCGGCGGCCGGTCCGGATCGCCGGTGAGCGACATACAGCCGGAGAGTGCCATGATCTCGATGTCGGACGCGCTGAACTTGCTGTACGGGCCCGTCTGGCCGAACGGCGTTATCGAAACCCAGACGAGCTTGGGATTATTTTTCGACAGGGCGCCGTAGCCGATTTTCAATTTATCCAGCCGGCCCGGCGTGAAGGTCTCGAGAACGAAATCGGCTTTCGCCGCCAGCTTCGCGAAAAGATTTTGTCCTTCCTTCTTCTCGAGATCGAGGGTGACGCCGCGCTTGTTGTTGTTGAAGCCGAACCAGTAAAGGCTTTTTTCCGGATCGCGCTGGTCTTTATAGAACGGGCCGAGCCGCCGCGCCGGATCGCCGCCCGGCCGCTCGATCTTGATCACGTCGGCGCCCAGGTCGCCGAGGATTTTCCCGCAAAGAAACCCCAGCTCGTCGGTGAGATCGAGCACGCGGTAGGGGGCGAGGAGGCCGTCTTTTTTGTCAGCGGTCATGAATAGAGTCAACGCGCTCTCGGCGCGCGAGATGTCGGACCGCGGCCGATGGGTTGATGCCATGCACCATAAATCCGTTAACGGACGTCCGCGGTCCTCTTCCCCGCGCTCCTCGGCGCGAAAGCGGCCGCCCGTTCGAAGGGGCCGCACACCCGATAACGAACCGGGGGAATGACCACCGCTCTATTGCGCGGGCTCGGAGACCGGATGGCTGCTCTCGTCTGGACGATCATTTTAAAAAAAAGGGCAGGGATATGGACCCTGCCCTTTTTGTCTTCCCGATGACGATCGTAAGCGCGTCCGTCTTTATCGTCCCGTGCGCGCGAGCGAGTGCACCCAGCCCTGCATGCGCGACTTCGCGTTCTGGATGTCCTTGTCGCTGAACCATTTCTTGAGATCGACTTTGTCGACCGGATAAACCGGCCGCATGAAATCGCTCTCGTAGCCGAACGGCACCGTCGCGTCGATGCCCATGCCGCCCTCGAACATGGTATTCGATGCGGTCCACTCGCGCTCGCCGGCGGTCATGCGCTCGGCGGGCATGAAAGTCTGGCCGCGGCCGCCCGGCAGCGGGTTGATAATGTCGGTCTTCGGATTGACGCGCGTCGTGAGACACCACATGACGTCGTCCATGTCGTACGGATCGGTGTCCTCGCTCACCGCGATCACCAGCCGCGAGCCCTGCGAGGTGGCGAGAATCGCCGCCATGAAATTCCGCTGCCAGCCTTCTTCGATGCGGTTGCGTTTTTTCACCTGGATGATCGCGCCGCCCCAGTCGGTCATGCAATAAGGAATGTTCACGTCCATGATGATGCCGGGCTGCATGCGCTCGCAAAGCTCGAACATCGCCGCCTCGCGCACCGTCGTGTCGATGTTGTGGTCGTCCAGTGTGTGCACGCCGAGCGGGAAGATGATCGGCTTCGACTCGCGCTTGCGCGTGGTGACGGCGGTCACGTGGAAGGTCGGCGCCTTGTACGCCTTGCCCATGTAGCCGGCCCATTCGGGATGGAAGTGGAAGCGGCCCTGAATGCCCGCTTTCTCCGACTCGGCGGTCTCGAAGCGGCGGTCGCGCGGATTGACGTAGCCTTCGAGCACGACCTCGGCGTCTGCCACGGAGAGCGCGTCGACCGTGCGCGCCTTGACCAATCGCACCGGCGAGCCCTGCACGGCGCCAGCGCTGCCGACCTCGTCGCAGCCTTGCGGCAGGATGACGTAGTCGAATCCCGCGCCGGCCATCAACGTGCACGACGGCGGCAGGCCGAAGTTCATCGTGATCGGCACGAGCTTGTTCGATTTGTAATACTTGCTCACGACCTGCCACATGTGCGAGCCCGGGGAAATCTGGAAGGTGCCGACGTTGCCCCAGCGGAAGTTCATGCGGTTGTAGCCGAGGTCCGTGCCGCCGTCGAAGTATTCGCCCGAGATCAGCCGGTTGCCCGAGCCGACGGTCAATTCCGGCTCGATGTTGGTGTGGCGGATCGGCACGACGAAGTCGTTGGCGTCGGTGGGCTTCTCGTAAACCTCTTCCTGGACCGGCGCGTCTTTGTGGTCGACGATGATGGGCTTCAGCGGATGCGTGAGCGCGTGCGCGAGCTTGCGCGTGCGGTCGGCGTGGTCCTTCCAACCGAACATCTTGTTGATGACGTTCATGTCGCCGAAGAGATTGGTCACGCAGCGGTGCTGCGGCTTGCCTTTTATGTTGTTGAAGAGGATCGGGCAGCCGCCGTCGAGCTGTTTCTGGATGCCGGTGATCTCGAGGTCCGGGTTCACCTCTTTGTCGGTCACGATCAGATCGCCCTGTTCCCTCAGCCATTCGAGCGCGCTGCGCAGGTCTTTGATGGCCTCGGCGCGCGGGGCCCCAGAGACTTTCTCCATGGGCTTGCTCATTGTTCCTCCAGAAACGTGTTATGTGTTGGCGTCGGGTTCCAGGCCGGCGCAGCCGCTTCGAACCGATCCGCGACCGCTCACCATGGTCAAAAATGACGCGTAACGAAGGATTTTCTTTATCATATTCGGCACGAAAGTCAATGAACGGGGACTCCGCTTGAGCCGCCGTTACGGCCTGTTTTTCGCGCACGCGCGTTACATTGACAGCTTTTTGCACGCGGCATAGGATGAGCGCGCCCGCGGAGAAATGCCTATGAACTCCGTCGAAAGCAGGCCCGCCGCGCGCGACGATTCGCTTGAAGCCGGCGGCGAGACGGCCGCCTCCGCGACGGCGCGACGGCGCCGTCCAGTGCGCGAGACATTCGCGGACATCGCGCTCCGCGCCGCGTCGATTTTCTTTCTCATCCTCGTCTGGTGGGTTCTGAGCCTCTTCTTCCCGCCGACCCTCGTGCCGAATCCGCGCGAGACCTTCGCCGAGGTCGGCGCGATCATCCAATCCGGCGAGCTTTTCACGGAGATGGGCGCGACGCTGCGCCGCGTCGGCGTCGCCTTCGCGATCGCGATCGTCTTCAGCATTCCGATCGGCATATTCATGGGGACGGTGAAGGCTTTCGAGAGCTTCTTCGAGCCGCCGGTCGTGCTCGGGCTCACGATGCCCGGCCTCATCTGGGCCGTGCTCGCGATCATGTTCTTCGGCCTCAACGAGCACAGCGCCTACGCGGCGGTCGCGGTGTCGATCCTGCCCATGCTCACGATCAGCATCTGGCAGGGGACGAAGGCGATCGACAAGGACCTGCTCGACATGAGCGCCGTCTTTCACGCCAGCGCGTGGTCGAAGATTATTGATGTCATCGTGCCGCAGCTCATCTCGCACATTTTATCGGCGATCCGCTACGGCCTCGGCTTCGCGTGGAAAGTCGTCGTCGTGGTCGAGATGTTCGGCTTCAGCAACGGCGTCGGCTACCGGGTCGTGCGCGGCTTCAACACCTTCTCGATGAAGGCGGTGCTCGCATGGACCATCGCGTTTCTCATCGTGATGATCGTGATCGAGTTCGGCCTGATCGGCTGGCTCGAGCGCAGCGTGACGCGCTGGCGCCCGCGCGCGGAGGCGTGGAGGAGATAATGGCGACCGTCCGCGTAGAGCGCGCGGTGAAGTCGTTCGTCCGCGAGGACGGCGCCGAGATGCGCGTTCTCGACGGCGTCACCTTCGAGGCGCGCGACAGCGGCATCACGTGCCTGCTCGGACCGTCCGGCTGCGGCAAATCGACGCTGCTGAACGCGATCGCGGGACTGGAGAAACTCGACGCCGGGGAAATACAGTTTAGAGTTCCGGGTTCCGGGTTTCGAGGAACGGAGACCGCTGCTACTCCCAACTCGAAACTGGAAACTCGAAACCCGAAACTGGGTTATGTATTCCAGGATCCTCGTTTGTTGAGCTGGAAGCGCGTCGAAGGCAACCTGACGTTCGCGTTCAGAGGCATGAAAGTCCCGCGCGACGAATGGAAGCCGCGCCTCGACAAATACCTCGCTCTCGTCGGCCTCGCGGAATTCCGCCGGCAATATCCGCTCTTTCTCTCCGGCGGCATGCGCCAGCGCGTCGGCCTCGCGCGCGCGCTCGCGATCGAGCCCGAGGTTTTGTTGATGGACGAGCCGTTCAGCAAGCTCGACCAATTGACCGCGCGCAAGCTCAGGCGCGACACGCTCGATATCTGCGCGCGTCTCAATCAGACCGCGCTGCTGGTCACGCACGACGTGGAAGAAGCCGCCTACATGGGCGAGCGCATCGTGATTTTTTCCGCGCGCCCCGCGCGCATCGTCGAAGTGCTGGACAATCCGCTCCCGACCGCCGCGCGCGATCCGGATGGAGCGGAGTTTATCCAGCTCAAGAAAAGGTTGCTTAACATCGTGCTCAAACTGATGGGGCGGGAGGATGCATGAAGAAGCTGGCGCGAGGCGTGAGACGCGAGACGAGAGGAATACAAATTCTTTTTGGAACGTTTGCGGCGTGTATTCTTGCTGTGAATCTTCACGCGGCGGAATTGCCGACAATCGAGATCGGCCTGCCGGACGACGGGCTGTTCGGCCTCGGCGGGCAGTACATCCTCGACAAAGGGCTGGATAAGAAGAACGGCTTCGTCATGAAGCCGCGCTGGGCGGGCGTGCCGGAGATCCAGCGGCTGCTCGGCATCAAGGCGATCTCCGTCGGCTTGATGACGCCCGAGGCGGGGCTGCGCGCGAATCAGGCCGGCGTGCCGATCCGCCTCGTGCAGCCGTACCAGTCGAGCCACATGTACGTCGTCGTCAGAGCCGATTCGCCGTACAACAAAGTCGAAGACCTCAAGGGCAAGCCCATCGCGCTCACCGCGGAAGTCACGACGCTCTACAATCTTTTCGATTTCATCATGCGCAAGCGCGGCATGAATATCGAGAAGGATTTTCAGCTGAAGAAAATGGGCGCGCCGGCGATCGTCGCCGTGCTGGAGAGGGGCGACGTCGAGGCCGGGCTTCTCTGGGAAGCGCATGTCTCGCGCCTTGTGACCGGCGGCAAGTACAAAACGATCCTCGGCTTCCGCGACGAGCTGTCGCGGCTTTTGAACGTCAAAGTATTGCCGGTCATCTGGCTCTCCGCGCTGGAGCCGTGGGTGAAAGAGAACGGGGCGATGATTCCGCATGTCCGCGCCGCATGGACGGAGGCTTACAAAGGACTCCAGAACGACGAAGCGCATTTCAAAAAGTACGCGAAGCAGTTCTTCGGCCTGGAGAAGCCCGAGGAGATCGCCGCCGCCTGGCCGCGCACGAAAATATTTTTATTGCCCGCCGATTTCACCTGGCCCGACGCCGCGACACTCAAAGGCGAGAAGACCTGGCTCCGCGAAGGCGTGGAATTGGGCATGTTTCCTAAGGAAGCGGCCGGGCTGATCGACGCGATGTATGTGCCGTAGATAAGCATGAAGCGAAAGCGACAACCCGCCGCCGTTTTTTCGTCCGGTCCGTTTCTCCGCAAGATCGTCCATGATCCCGAGAAATGGGATGCGTCGCGCTTTCCGTTCAATCTCAGGCCGTTCTCTCAGGGCATCAATATCGAGTTCCGCAGCCGCGTGACGTTTTTCGTCGGCGAGAACGGTAGCGGCAAATCAACGCTGCTCGAAGCAATCGCCGAATGCTGTGGCTTCAATCCCGAAGGCGGCAACCGCGATCATCATTATGCGAGCTTCGCCGACCGGTCCGATCTCGCCAAGGCGCTGTGTCTCAGCTGGCAGCCGAAGACCTTCGACGGCTTCTTCATGCGAGCCGAGAGTTTTCATAACTTCGCGACCTACATCGAGCAAGTTTCGCCAGCGATGCGCGCTTACGGCGGCAAGTCGCTGCACGAGCAGTCGCACGGCGAATCATTCCTCGCGCTTTTCAAAAATCGCTTTGAGCAGGGACTTTACATTCTGGACGAGCCGGAGGCGGCGCTCTCGCCGCAGCGCCAGCTCTCGTTTCTTAAGATCGTCCACGATCTGGAGAAGCCCGGCCACGCGCAGTTCCTCATCTCGACACACTCGCCGATTATCTTGAGCTATCCCGGCGCGGTCCTGCTCAGCCTCGATGGCCACAGCGTTCAGGAGATCGCTTACAAGGAGACCGACCATTACCGCGTCACGCGTGATTTTCTCAACGCGCCTGAGAGATTTTTCAAATATCTTTTCGAAACGGAGGAATCATGAGGACGCTCTTGCGATTAACCGCCCTGACCGGTCTCGCGATCGTATTGTCGATCGGCTCCATCCGCCCCGCCTCAGCGCAAGAAAAAATCCGCTTGAGCTACTCCGCGCTCAGCCCGAGCACGGCGTTTCTGTGGATTCCGCGCGAGAAGGGCTTTTTCAAAAAGCACGGCCTCGACGCGGAGATCATCCTGATCGAGAGCGGCACGCTGACCTCGCAGGCGCTGGCGTCGGGCGAGATCGGCATCGCCGACAACGCGGGCGCGCCGGCGATCATCTCCAACGCATCGGGCTCGGGCGAGACGATCATCATGGGGCTGGTGAACTCGCTCGAATACAACCTGGTCTCGACCAAGCAGGTGAAAGACATCGCCGACCTCAAGGGCAAGAAAATCGGCGTCAGCCGCATCGGCAGCTCGTCGCACGCCGCGGTCGAAATCGCGCTGGAGCATTTCAAGATCGACCCCAAGCGCGACGGCATCACGTTCGTGCAGAGCGGCACGATGACGACGCGCGTGGCCGGACTGCGCGCGGGCTCGATCGACGCCACGCTGGTAGATCCCGGTTTCGTTCCGTTCATGCTCAAGGAAGGATACAAGGACTTGGGCTATCTCGGAAAATTAGGCATTCCCTACCAGCACGAATCGCTCGACAGCAGCAAGGCGTACCTGGCGAAGCACCGGGATACGGCGCTAAAGGCGGTGAAGGGCATCGTCGAGGGCATCGCCTTTATCGCGCAGGAGCGCAACGGCCCGGAAGTAAAGCGCGTTCTCGGCAAGTATTTGAAATTCGACGATCCCGCCAAGACCGACGACGCTTACAAAGCGCTCCGCGGCTACGCGGCGAATATCCGCAAGCCGTATCCGACGAAGGAAGGCGTAGTCTCGCTGATCGCCTTTCTCGCGAAATTCAATCCCAAGGTGGCGCAGGTCACCGTCGATGATGTCGTCGACGCGAGTCTCGTCGCTGAGCTCGACAAGACGGGATTCATCGACGGCGTGTATCGCGAAATGGGACAGGGAAAATAAATGAATGCGCTGAACACCCGAGTCATTCTGCCTTTGACAGTACTATTCGTAGCGTTGTGGGCGATTGCCGCACACGCGCAAAGCCAGAAGATCCGCATCGCGATTTCGAGCCGCAGCAACACCGCCACGACCTTCTACGTCGCTGAACGGAAAGGCTTTCTCAAAGAAGAAGGCCTCGACGTCGAGTTGATCCAGATCAACCCGCGGCTCGGCGCGGTCGCCGTGCTCGGCGGCGACGTGACGTTCACGACCTCGTTCTTCAGCACGTTTCGCGGCATAGTCCAGGGATTGCCGATGAAAACAGTCTTCGTCGTGCTGAAGAAGGGCATCTATTTTCTCATGGTGCGTCCCGACGTCATCAAGGATATCCAGGACCTCAAGGGCAAGAAGCTCGGCGTCAGCGGGGTGAACGCCGGCGATCACATTATCGCGAGCGAGCTTATGCGCATGAAAGGGTTGGATCCGAACCTGGTGCAGGCGATCGCCGTGGGCGAGCCGACGCTGCGCGCGCAGGCGGTGTTGACCAACGCTGTGCAGGCGGTCGCCGTCTCGCCGCCGCACGATGTCATCCTGCAAAAGATGGGTCTCAAGGCGATCTCAGGGCCGCCGGAAATCGGCAATCCCGCGTCCGGCTTGTTCGCGGCGGACAAGTTCATCAAGGAAAACCCGCAGGTGCTCCGCCGCACGATCCGGGCGATGCTCAAGGCGAACCGCTTCATCGAGGAGCACCGCGACGAGACCATCCGCATCATGATGGGCGCGGTCGCGCAGACGCAGGAGGCGGCCGCCCGCTCTTACGACATCGAGCTCAAAGCGCTCGCCAGAGACGGCCAGATGACCGACGCCGAGATCGAATTTCAGATGGAAAGACTGAGCGACAAGAAGCGACCGCTGGACGAAGTCAGAGATTTTTCTTTCGCGCGCCAGGCGCTGAAGGAGCTGGAGGGGAGATGAGCGCCGCGATTCATTCCGGTTTTACTTCCTTCGCCCGTCTCCATATATGGAGGACGGCGTAGCTACGCCATGGCCGCCACGCCTGCGACATCGCTTCCGCCTGTTTGGATGTAACCCCGCCGAGATTGTTGCGCACGGCGATATCTTCCTTGGGAAAGGCGTCCGGCCAGCGCAGAGCGCGCATGGCGATGTAATGCGCCGTCCACCGGCCGATGCCCGGCAACTCGACCAGGCGCTCGATCGTGGCTTCGGGGCTGTGATGATTGCCGCTGTCGAGCGAGAGCCTGCCTGACGCCTGCGCTTGCGCTAGGCCCACGATGCATTTGCTGCGTGCGCCGGTAATGCCGAGCCTGGCGAATTGATCAAAGCGCGCCGCGGCGATCCGCTCCGGCGCGGGCGTCAGGCGGTTGAGTGCGGGGAACGGCGTGGCGATGGGATCCCCGAACGCAGCGGCGAGACGGCCGGCAACGGTCGTCGCGGATTTAACGGTGACCTGTTGACCGAGAATCGCGCGCAGGCCCATCTCGAAGCCGCTGAACGCGCCGGGTACCCTCATGCCCGGATTGGCTTTTACCAGCGGGCTCAAGACCTCGTCGGCGGCGAGATGCCTGGAGATGATTTCGGGCCGGGCGTTCAGATCGAATAGATTGCGCACGCGATTCAAGAGAGCCGGTAATACGGGCGCAAGGCTGTGGCTGAATTCGAGCAACAGCGCGGTTTTCTTTTCCGCCCGGGTGATTCTGATCCAACCCTTGGCGTCGCCCAGGCGAACGGTGCGAGCGTAAAAATGCTCCGTCACCCATTCGACGCTTTTCATCTCGCGAGCCTTGAGGAAGGCCAGGACGCCGGGCCAATCGTAAGGCGGACGATAGGAGAGCTGCAGAGTCGACGTGCCCGCACCGTCGACGCCGCTCATGTCTTCGACCGCCTTTCTGCGCAGACGCGTCGGCGGCATGCCATAACGGGTGGTAAAGGCGTCGTTGAAGCGGCGGAGACTCGAAAAGCCGCTGGCGAATGCAATCTCCGTGACCGGCAACTTTGTTTCCGTGAGGAGCTGCTTCGCAAGCAGCAGGCGGCGCGTGAGAATCAACTGGATCGGCGCCACGCCGAGCTCTTTTCGAATAACGCGGCGGATCTGGCGCGAGCTCAACTCGAACTCTCCGGCGATCGTTTCCAGCGCGCTTTGCTCGTCCGCCGTGCTTTCTTCGATCTTCTGGACGACGAGGTGGGCGATGCGCTGCGAGCTGTCCACCGGTGCGCTGCCGGGAGCCAATTCCGGCCGGCAGCGCAGGCACGGACGGAATCCGGCCTGCTCCGCCTCTTGCGCCGTGTTGTAAAAGCGGCAGTTGACCTGTTTGGGCGGCTTCGTCGGGCAAATCGGGCGGCAATAGATGCCGGTCGAGGCCACGCCGACGAAAAAGAGGCCGTCGAAGCGGCGGTCGCGGGAGACGAGCGCCTTGTAAAGCGATTTCGATTCCTGTCTCATGCTTTCAACATACATCGCGCAGGCCGGAAGCGCTCGCCGCTTTCGGACATCGAAATTATTTTAATATACATGTCCGAAAATGGCGAGCAATTCCACCGATCCCGGCTATATTGACAAGATGAAAGGGGCCGAGATGAAACCTATAGAGGCGAGAAAAGAAAAAGACATGAAGTACTATTTGATCGTTCAAAGCCCGGTCGGCGATCTCACGCTCGTCGCCTACGACGGCGCGCTGACCGGCGTTTATTTTGCCGGTCGCGATCCCATCAACGCAGCCAAGGGCTGGACGCGCGACGCGCGGCACCCCGTTCTCCGCGAAGCGGCGAAACAGTTGCGGGAATATTTCGCGGGAAAAAGAAAAAGCTTCGCGCTTCCGCTGCGCCTGGCCGGCACCGATTTCCAGCAGCGCGTTTGGCGGGAGATCGCGCGCATCCCCTACGGACAAACCGTCAGCTACAGCGCCTTAGCCGAACGCGCGGGCGCGCCGCGGGCCGTCCGCGCCGCCGGGACGAGCACCGGCAGAAATCCCGCGGCCATCGTCGTGCCCTGCCACCGCATCATGGGGAAAAACGGCGATCTCTGCGGTTTCGGCGGAGGACTGGAAAGGAAAGTGTATCTCCTGAAGCTCGAAAACCCGGACATGAGTCTGGACGATGAGGCGAGGAAAAAAACGGCGCCGCGAAAAAAGCGCAAAGAGCGCCGGCTTGATGCCGCCGTCAAATAGGATGTAATCAAACGCCATGATCTACCACGGCTCCTGCCACTGCGGTGCGGTTCGATTTTTGGAGAGGCGGCCGGACTCAATGGGAGATTTGACTTATATGCATAAATAAGGCATTTTGATGCATATGAGAACAACCCTCAATATCGACGACTCTCTCGTAAAACATGCCGCGCGGTTGACGGGCATTAAACAAAAGACTTCTCTAGTGCGGTTGGGGCTCGAAGCCTTGATTTCGCGGGAGAGCGCCCGTCGTTTGGCCGACCTCGGTGGAACACAGAAACAACTTCGTCCCGTGCGGAGACGACGCACCCGCAACGCGGCATGATCCTCGTAGACACGTCAGTTTGGATCGAACACTTGCGATCGGGAAACGATAGGCTCGGTTCACTCCTATACGAGGAGCAGGTCGTGTGTCATCCGTTCGTTCTTGGGGAGTTGGCATGCGGCACGCTGCGGGATCGGCGCGAGATTCTGGCTTTGCTCAGAGCTCTGCCGATGCTGGCGCTCGTCGACCACGATGACGTTTTGAATATGCTGGAGGAGCGGCGTCTATTCGGCCGCGGGCTCGGCTGGGTGGATGCCCATCTCCTCGTTTCGGCCCTGCTCGCGGACACCACGCTTTGGACTCTACACAGACCTCTTCAGCGCGCCGCGAGCGCACTGAATGTTGCTATTTGAAATTTTGTCTCTCAGTTCTCGTTTGAGCCATGACCTATCGCGGCTCCTGCCATTGCGGCGCGGTGCGCTTCGAGGTCGAAGCGCCGGAGAAAGTTATCTCGCAGGACTGCAACTGCTCGATCTGCGCAAAATTCGGCTTCCTCCACCTCATCGTGCCGAAGTCGAAATTTAAATTATTAGGCGGCGACCAAAATCTAACGACGTACACCTTCAACACCGGCGTCGCGCAGCACAAGTTCTGCAAGACCTGCGGCGTGAAATCCTTTTACATCCCGCGCTCGAATCCAGACGGCATCGACGTGAATGTGCGCTGTCTGGAGCCGCAGCCGAAGGAATTGCTCGTCGAGAAGTTCGATGGGCGAAATTGGGAGGGGAACGCGGCGGAACTGAAGCATTTAAGCAACGAGAAGGGGCAGTGATACTTACCAAAAATTTCCGATTTGCCTATATTCCGCTTTTCATTGTCGTGGGTATTGGAATCGGCGGAATTATTTTACGCGCTATCGACGCGATCCGCAATGGCACCGGCTTCTATTCTGCCGGGGTGGGCCTGCTTATTGCTCTACCCCTTGCGCTACTAATCGGCTGGCTGCTGAATCGCTATTTGTCGCGTCAGGAACAATTCGAGGAAGTAGAGGAGAAAATCGACGAGGATATGCTCGCCAAACTCTCCGACGAAGCATTGAAAGAACATCGTGAAGGTCGGACGGAGAATCTTGATCCAGATAAACTTTAATTCTCACTTCGGCAAAAAATCCTCCAGCCGCACCGTCTCCCATCCCATCGGCTTGAGTCTTTGAAACGGCAGCCGCGCGGCGTCGCCGGCGCAGAGCGGCGGCTTGGTGGCGTCGATGATGACCTTGCCGCCGACGCGGTGCCAGTATGGGCCGCCGGGCGGGATCGGCTCGTCGCCCGTCGGGTCCATCGGATGCATGCGCACGCCGGGAATGACGGTGATGTCCTCCGATGGGTTGCAGCGCGTGTTGATCGCCCAGAGCACTTCCCAGTAATTGAAAATATTCACGTCCTCGTCGACGGCGATCGCGATCTTGGGATGCAGGATCGGGCTCGACAGCACGCCCATCAAGACCTGCTTCGCCTCGCCGTAGAAGCGGGGCGTCATCTGCACGACGATGCCGAACAGGCCTGGCAGCACGAGCAGGTTGTGCAGGTTGACGTAGCCGCCGATGTTCTTGATGTGGTTGTAGACCGCGACGCCGAACGGGACTTTGTGAAAGATGCAGCCCTCGACCTCGGAGCCGTTCTGGATCGCCTTGAAGATCGCGTCGCGCCGCATCGTGATGCAGTCGACCTCGATCACGGGATTTTTTCCCATGCCCGCGACGTAGTAGTCGTGGAACTCCGAGAACGGACCTTCCTCCTCGCGCACGTTGGGGAGAATGCGCCCTTCGAGCACGATCTCGGCGTCGTAGGGCACTTCGAGGTCGTTGGTCTCGCACTTGACGACGCGCGCGGGCTCGCCGATGAGGCCGCCGGCCAATTCCAATTCGTCCATCTCGAAGGCGCCGGTCGTCGCGGCGGCCATGTAATATAAAGGATGATGGCCGATGAAGATCGCGATCGGCGTCGGCTCGTTCTTGGCTTCGTGCTTGTTGAGGATCGCGCGCGTGTGGCGCGGCACGATGAGCGCGCCCATTTTGCGCGGCCCTTTGATCTGGAGGCGGTGAAACGCGACGTTGCGCACGCCGGTGTCGGGGTCGCGCGCGACCATGAGCCCGGCGGCGATGTAGGGCGTCTCCTCGCTGCCGGCGACGTGCGCGGGCAATTTCGTTAGATCGACCTGGTCGCCTTTCAGAATGACTTCTTTCACCGGTCCGGTGCGGACGAGCTCGGTCGGATGGCGTAGCAGCGCGCGCTCGGCGGCGGTGGGGAGAAGCTTCTCGACCGTCGTGCCGTAGGCGAGCGCCGCGTGCCGGAGGTTTGCCGGCGCCATGCCGAGGCTCCGCCATTTGGGGAAGCCCGCGACGTTCTCGAACAGCAGCGCCTTTTCGCGCGACTGATAGAGCAGCGCGCCCATCTGGGTGTGCGGGTGGACGGGCTTGGCGATGCGGATAAGCTCGCCGGCGCGGTCGAGCTCATCGATCCACGTGCGCATGTCCTTGGGCATGATCTTTCCTCCTATGAAACGCCGTTCGAAACGTCTAATCGTTGTATGACACAAGCCCTCTACCTTCAACCATTCGCAAGCGTCGGAGCCCCGCCGCGGTCTCTTTACACCTTGGTATAGGGCTGATATCAGTGCGGGATACTTTCACCGGAGGACCTTTATAAGGATGGATATGCCGAGCGGGTTTAGCCGCACGCGCGAGAGCGCGCTGTTAGTTATCGCGTTTCTCTGCTTTTTTCTTTCCGGCGCCGCCGGACTCATCTACGAGGTCGTCTGGACGCGCATGCTGACGCAGATCTTCGGCAACACGACGTACGCGATTGCCACCGTGCTCGCGGCGTTCATGGCCGGTCTTGCGCTCGGCAGCTATCTCTTCGGCCGCATCGCCGACCGCGGCAAGAACAGTTTTTTGCTTTACGGCATTCTCGAAGCGGGTGTCGGCCTTTACGGCATCACCGTGCCCTGGCTGTTCCTGGTCGGCCGGCACGTTTACATCCCGCTTTACCATTTGAACGCGTCCGTGCCTTTCGTGTTCAACCTGATGCTATTCTTCCTCTCGTTTTTTCTGCTCGTGCTGCCGACGATGCTGATGGGCGCGACGCTGCCGGTGTTGAGCCGTTTCTTCGTCCGCAGCTATGCGCAGGTGGGGCGGCGCGTGGGCGACCTCTACGGTACGAACACGCTCGGCGCCGTCCTCGGCTGCGCGGTCTCGGGCTATTATCTGATTCCCAGCTACGGCATGCGCCGTACCGTTTTCATCGCGGCCGGGCTGAACCTCACGATCGCGCTGGTCATCTTTATCGTCGACCGGCTGCGCGAGAAAGGCGCCGTCGCCGCTCCAGCGGCCGCGGCGGAAGCGGCGGTGCCGTCGGCCGAGCTCGCCGCCGAGCGTTCGAGCCTCGACTGGATCCTACTCGTCGGGTTCGGCCTATCGGGCATGGCGGCGCTCGTTTACGAAAACGCGTGGACGCGCGCGCTCACGCTCGTCATCGGGAGCTCGATCTATTCGTTCACGACGATGCTCGTCACCTTTCTCGTAGGCCTCGCCCTCGGCGGCTTCCTCTATGGGCGCCTGATCGGCGACCGGGAGGTGCGGCTGACGACTTTTGGCGTGATCGAGATCCTCGTCGGGCTCACCGCGCTGGCAACGATCCCGCTCTTCGGCAAGCTGCCGCTCATCTTCCTCCGCCTGATGCTGGGCTTCGGCGATTCGTTCAAGCTCTTTCTAGCGATCCAGGTGTTTACCTCGGCGCTGGTGATGTTCCTGCCGACGCTGCTGCTCGGCATGACGTTCCCGCTGGTCGCGCGGCTCTTCACGCAGAGCGTCTACCGCGTCGGCAGCAGCGTCGGGACTTCGTACGCGGCGAATACCCTCGGCGCGATCATCGGCGCCTTCGCCGGCGGATTTATCTTCATTCCGTTCATCGGCGTGCAGAATTCGATCATTCTGGCCGTCGTGCTGAACCTGTTGATCGGCTGGATGCTCATGGTCGCGGACCCGCGCCTGTCGAAGGCGCCGCGCGTCGCCATCGGCGCCACCGTGCTCGCCGGAATCGTGCTCATCTACATCGGCACGCCGGCCTGGGACCGGAGCGTCATGACGAGCGGCGTCACGGTCTACAGCGACCGCTACGAGAACCTGCACACCGATTCGCTCCGTGCCGAGGAGATGCGCCGCGACGACATTCTCTTTTATAAAGAAGGGCTGACGGCCACCGTCAGCGTCCACCAGAGCGCGGGCAGCGAGTACAGGTACTTTCGCACCAACGGAAAGATCGACGGGTCGTACGGCGACGCGCTCAGCCAGCTCATGACCGGCTACATCCCGATGCTGCTTAGGCCGCAGGGCGGCGAGCGCGCCGCGGTCATCGGCCTCGGCACCGGTATGACGACGCGCGCGGTCTCGTCGTTTCCAATCAAAGAGGTCGAGGTCCTGGAGATCGAGCCCGCAATGCGTCAGGCGACGACCTTCTTCAACGACAAGAACGGCAAGATCCTCGAGAATTCCAAGGTCCATTTGATTCCGACCGACGGCCGCAACTACATTCTCGCGACGCCGAAAAAGTACGACGTCATCGCGGCCGAGCCGTCGAACCCGTGGATCGCCGGCATCGCCAACCTATACACGCGCGAGTTTTACGCGACGATCAAGTCGAAGCTCAAGCCGGACGGCGTCTTCGCCCAGTGGTTCCACAACTATTCGATGTCGCCGGACGATTTTAAAATGGTCTTCCACACCTTCACCGACGCCTTTCCGTACGTCACCGTCTGGGGCATGAAGGAGAGCGATTTCCTGATGGTCGGTACGATGCAGGAGCAGGTGTTCCGCTATCCCGAGCTGAAGGAAGTCTATGCCAAAAACGAGACTCTCAAATCCGACTTCGAAGACCTGGGTCTCAGCGACCCGTACGCCGTGCTCGGCTTCTACCGCATGGGACGGCAGGGCGCGGTCGCGTTCGCAGAGGGCGCGTCGTTCAACACCGACGATGGCGCTCAGCTGGAGTTCTCCGCGCCGAAGAGCCTCGGCCGGGCGACTTCGGAACTCAATAGGAGGCTGATGACGCCGTACTTGAGCGCGCCGCCGTGGCTCGACGCGCCCATTCCCGAGGCGCTGCGACACTTTTACCTCGCGCAGGCGCACGAGGCGAACAGCTGGCACAGCAAGGCGCTCGACGAGATACAGAAAGCGATCGAGCTCGAGCCCGGCCGGGCGGATTTCTACGTGCTGAGGACGCATATACTGCTCGAGGCGGAGAAGAACCCCGAGGCGCTCAAGGCGGCGATGCAGGCGATGGAGAAATCGCCGCAAACCGTTGGCGCAATCCTCGCGCTCTCCGGCGATTTCTATCTGAGCGAGGCGCAGCAGGTGTACTTGAGGGCGATTCAGCTGGGGCTCAAGGATTATCAGCCCTACCTGGGCCTCGCCAATATCGCCCTCTACCGGCATGACGCTGCCGAGGCGGAGAAATGGCTCGCCGAGGCGAACAAGCTCGCGCCTGAGCACCAGAAGATCCTGCTCGCGCAAGGCCGCCTGGCGTTGGAGAAAAACGACGCGCCGCGGGCGCGGACGCTGCTCGAGCGCGCCAGGGACAAGGGCGAAAAGTCCGACTCCCTGTACAACGCGCTCGCCGAGGCGTGCCGGCAGATGGATGCGTGGCCGGAGGCGGTCGACGCGTATACGCGCGCGCTGAGGCTCAAGCGGACCAACATCGAGCTCCGCCGCAAGCTCGGCATCGCGCTCGCGAAGGTCGGCAGAGTGAACGAAGCCGAGCAGAAGTTCCGCGAGGTGCTGGCGTCGAGTCCCGACGACTCGGAGTCCTGGCGCGAGCTCCAGAAGCTCGGAAAAAGGTATTGAGAATTCCGCCGAGTCTTAATATTTTAGGCTGACCGATGGCGGATAAGCTCAACGAGAAAATCGGCATTATCGGCGCCGGCAAGATCGGCGCCGCGATCGCGCGCGGCATCGTGCGCGCCGGCCTAGCCCGGCCGGAGCAGATCATGGCGAGCGACGTGAGCAAGCCGCTGCGCCAGGCGCTCGCCGCCGAGCTCGGCGTCGAGGCGACGCCCAGCAACCTCAAGCTCTGCGACTTCGCCGATATCGTGATTCTAGCGGTCAAGCCGCAGGTGATCGATTCGGTCGTGAAGGAGATCGCGAAGAAAGTCGGCCGGACCAAGCTCGTCGTCTCCGTGGCTGCGGGCGTGCCGCTTGCGCGCCTGGAAAAAAACCTCGCCAAGGGCGCGCGCGTGGTGCGCGTCATGCCGAACATCCCGTGTGTCGTCGGCGCCGGCGCGTCGGGCTTCGCCGGCGGGGCGAGCGCCGGGCCTGCCGATCTCGAAAAGGTCGGCGCGATCCTCAACAGCTTCGGCGTCGGCCTTCCGCTCGAAGAAAAATATCTCGACGCCGTGACCGGCCTGTCCGGCAGCGGCCCGGCGTACGTTTTCCTCTTCATCGAATCGCTCGCCGACGGCGGCGTCCAGGTCGGCCTCAGCCGCGACGTGGCGCTGAAGCTCGCGCTGCAGACGGTCTTCGGCGCCGCGCGCATGGCGCTCGAGAGCGGCAAGCACCTGGGCGAACTGCGCGACGAGGTGACGTCGCCCGGCGGCACGACCATCGCCGGACTCTATGCGCTTGAAAAGGGCCGTCTCCGCGGCACCGTGATGGAGGCGGTGCTGCAGGCGACGCGCCGCTCGCAGGAATTGGGCAAAGGACAGGGTTAGAGGGAGACTACGGTGGACGTCGACAGCGAAGTGCGCATTCTGGCCCACATCGCGGATTTTATGGGGACGTCCATGGCCTTCGAAGACGTCCTCACCACGGCGCTGCGCTTCACGGCCGGTCTGATGGGCGCCGACGGGTCGTCGATTCTGCTGATCGAGCGCCCCAGCGGCAATCTCAGCTTCTTCATCGCGCTCGGCGAGAAGTCCGAGCAGCTCAAAAACATCGCGCTCGAGCGCGGCGAGGGGATCGCCGGCTTCGTCGCCGAGACGGGGCTCCCGATGGTCGTCTCCGACGTTAACCGCGAGCCGCGCTTTTCCGGCCGCGTCGACCAGATCACCGGCTTCAAGACCCGCTCGATCGCCTGCGTGCCGCTCAAGGTTCGTGGCGAGTTTACCGGCGTCATCGAGATCGTGAGTAAAAAGCCCGGCTCGTTCGGCGACCAGGAACTCGACATGCTCGGCGCGATCGCCGGCCCGGTCGCCATAATGCTGGAGAACGCGCGCCTCATTCGCGAGGTAAAGCGGCTGCACGACGAATTGTCCGAGGCGGCCCGGCTGAAGGCCGAAGTGCTGGCCACCATGACCCACGAGATGCGCACGCCGATCAACATTGTGATCGGCAACCTCGATCTCGTGTTGCGCGGCTTTCTCGGAGAATTATCGGAGCGCCAGCGCAAGTGCCTCGAGACCGCGCTGCGCAATTCGGGCGAGGCGCTGAACCTCGTGAGCAGCCTCCTCGATCTGTCGCGTTTCGAGGCCGGGCAGTACGTCGTCCACCCGGAGGAGTTCCGCCTCGAGGAGATTTGGAACGACCTCGAGACATTCATCCGCGTCGGCCTCTCCGGCAAGCCGGTCGAGCTTTTCTGGAGCATCGAAGGCGAGCTGCCGACGCTCAGCAGCGACCGCATGAAATTGAAGGAGATCTTGAGCAACGTCATTTTCAACGCGGTCAAGTACACCGACCGCGGCGAGGTGCGCGTGACCGCGGCCCCGTATAACGGCGGCGCGGGAATCTCAGTCGAGGTGCGCGACACCGGCGTCGGCATCCCGAAGGATTCGCTGCCCTACATCTTCGACCCGTTCCGCCAGGTCGAGGGCTCGGCGACGCGGAGCCTGGGCGGCGTGGGGCTAGGCCTTGCGATTGCGAAGCGGCTGATCGAGCTGCTCAACGGCACGATCGAAGTTGCGAGCGAGCTCGGCCAGGGCACGACGTTCCGGATGAAGTTTCCCGCGCGCTACCACGCCTAGCCAAGGACGCCGCCGCGCCTTGACTCTGTACTCATCTTTCGTTACTTTCCATTGACGCTTCACACGGGAAACGGCTAAGGGAGGACCGATGCACACCGCTAAATGGCTCGTGGTTTTTTCGCTCGTATTCGCGGGATTCGCGGGCTCGCTATTCGCGCAGGAAGAAAAAGAAAAGAAGGCAAAAGCCAAGGACGTCGAGGTGGAGGCGGTGATCACCGCCGTCGGCCAGCGCACGATCACGTTTCAGCTCGAGCGCAAAGGCAAAATACGCGAGGAAGTCGTCGGCGTCGACGACCACACCGACATCGAGAAGGACGGCTCGAAGATCAAGTTGAAGGACTTGCAGCGGACCGATAAAGCGATGATCAAGTACGAGCCCGA
>DASWZY010000311.1:0-2882 GCA_036407055.1 Binatia bacterium | reverse complement strand
TCTTGTGCGCCATGTCGGCGGCGAAGCCGACCCATTCGCCCCGGTAGAAAATCGGCGTCAGCACCGCCATGTCCGGCGCGTGCGGGCTCCCGCCTAAGTACGGATGATTAGTGATGAACGCGTCGCCCTCGTGAATCTCCGACGGCTGATAATGCTTCAGCACGCCCTCGGCGCAGGCGGGAAACGCGCCCATGTGAAGCGGCAGCACGACGTGCTGCGCGACGACTTCGCCTTTGACGTTGAGAATCGCGCAGCTCGCGTCCTGGGATTCGCGGATGATCGTTGAGAAGCCGGTGCGGAAGAGGGAATTCTGCATCTCCTGCACGATGCCGGCGAGGCGCGCCTGGATGACTTGCAGCGTGATCGGATCGACTGTCATTTGAGTCTCACGAGCAGATTTCGATAGTCGTCCACCGTCGCCTGTTGCTCTGGATGAATGACGGTCGTCGTGTCGAGCTGGTCGACGATCGCCGGCCCGGAAATTTTGTGTCCGGACTCGAGACGGTCGCGCCGGTAAATCGCGCAGTCGAGCAAGCCGTGCTCATTACCGAAGAAAACTTTTCTCGATCCGGTTCGCGCTTCCTCGACTTTTCTGCCGCTCGGCTTCGCCGCGGAGAGCTTCGCCTCCGGCACTAAGCCTAAAGATACCAGGCGCAGGCTCACGAGTTCCACGGGCTCGCCCTCGGCCTTGTGGCCGTGCGCCTGCTCGTGCTGCGTGTCGAAGCGCTGGCGCATTTGATCCATATCTTCACGCTTGAACGGCGGCAGCGGCGCCGGCACGGTGAGCTCGTAGCCCTGGCCGGCGTAGCGAAGGTCCAAGAACGCGTTGAGCGCGATCTCCTTATCGGCGAAGCCTTCGTCTTTGAGATCGCTCTTGGCCTGCTCGATAAGTTGCGAAAAGAGACCGTTAAATTCGTCTAGCTTCAACTCGTGCAGCGGCGCGAGCTTCGAGCGCACATAGTCATGTTTGACGTCGGCGAGTAAAAGCCCGAGCGCCGACGTTACGCCGGGCGTGATCGGCACGAGTAGCGTCGGGATGCCGAGGTCGAGCACAATCTTGCCTCCGTGCATCGGCCCCCCGCCGCCGAAGGCGATCAGCGTGAAATCGCGGATGTCGTAGCCGCGCTGCGACGAGACCGCCTTGATCGCTTCTTCCATCTTGACGTTGATGATTTTCAAAATCCCGTCCGCGGCTTCGAGCACATTCAAGCGAAGCGGGCGCGCGATTTTCTCCTCCAGTACTTTTTCCGCCTTCACGCGGTCGAGCTTCATCCGCCCGCCGAGAAAAGTGTCGGGATGCAGCACGCCCGCGACGAGATTCGCGTCGGTGACGGTGACCTCCTCGCCACCTTTGCCGTAACAGATCGGTCCCGGATCGGCGCCGGCGCTGTCTGGGCCGACCTGCACGCCGCCGACCGCGTCGATGCGTGCGATCGTGCCGCCGCCCGCGCTGACGGTGTGAATGTCGAGCATCGACAGGCTGATCGGCCGCTGGTTTATGCGCCCCTGCGTCGTCAGCGTGGGATTGCCCTGATGAATCAGCGCCACATCGCAGCTCGTCCCGCCCATGTCGAAGGTGATGATATTTTCGATGCCGGCGCGCTTGCTGATGCCGATGGACGCGATCACCCCGCCGGCCGGGCCGGACAATACCGTCGCGACCGGTTTTTTCGCCGCGCTCTGGAAGGTAGCGACGCCGCCGTTCGACTGCATGATGTAGAGCCGCGGCGTCGTCACGCCCATATCGCGGAGATTTTTCTCCAGAAGCCCGAGATACTTGCTCATCACCGGCGCGATGTAGGCGTTGATCACCGTCGTGCTGAGACGGTAGAACTCGCGGATCTGCGGCAGCACCTCGCAGGAAAGCGAGAGCGTCGCCTCGGGAAACTCACGCTCGACAATCTCCTTGATTTTGAGCTCGTGGCCGGGATTCAAAAAAGAAAACAGAAAACAGGCGGCGATCGACTCGACTTTTTTCTCCTTCAATTTGCGGAGCGCCGCGCGCGATTTCTCGACGTCGATCGGCTTCAGAACCGCGCCGCGAAAATCGACGCGCTCGGGAATCTCTTCGGTGTAATAAGGCGGCGCGAGCAGGCGCGGCTTCTCGAAAAATAGATCGTACGTCGCGGGGCCGTAGCCGCGCGACTGCTCCATCACCTCGTAGATGCCGCGAAAACCCTCGGTCACGAGCAGTCCGGTGCGCGCGCCTTTTTCTTCGAGCAGCGCGTTGGTGCCGACCGTCGTGCCGTGCGAGAAAAAAGAGATATCCTTCGACGCCACGCCTTGCGCGAGGAGCTCTTTCACGCCGTTCAGCACCGCCTGGAACGGCTCCTTCGGCGTCGACGGAACTTTGGTGATCGTGATCTCGCCCGTGTCTTCGTTGAAAAATACGAAGTCGGAAAACGTTCCGCCGGTGTCGACGGTGACGCGAAATTTCGCCATCGTGGGATTGGCGTAACATTATTCGATCGGAGGTTCAACGAGGAATCTTGACCGTGAAGAACGTTTCGAGTAACGCTGTGTCCAATGGGTTCTCAGTAGAAATTCAAAATGAAAACGCCAACACCTAGATTTGTCGCTTTCATTGCCGCGGTTTTTCTGTGGATCAGCCCGTGGGTTTATCGTTCGGCCCATTCCGCGGTTTCAGAAGATGCCGCAACCTTTCAGGGTCATTATCTCTGGGCATTCGAAGTTTCCTCTTTCGTGCCATGTGGGATGCAAGTAAAGCCGGGGTACGGCAAGGGATACTGGCTTGACACGAACAGCGATTTTTTCCGTAAGTACGAAGCGGTCTTTGCTAAACAGAGAAAAAATCTTGGCAATGAAGTTGTCTTCGCAAGATTTGAAGGCAAACTCGCGCCGAAAGCAGAAGGCTTCTCCGG
>DASWZY010000310.1:0-20790 GCA_036407055.1 Binatia bacterium | reverse complement strand
TCGCCTTTGTCGAAAATCAGCGCGTACGTTTTCTCATTCGCCCCGCCGAGCGCTTTGTATTTCATGGTTTCGTCCTTTCCGCGCCAGCATCCAGGCGGACGCGACGGCCGTCGCGCCGATCACCAGGGCCGCGCCCACGTGCCCTCCGTTGCGCCCGTTATTAGCAATGACGCGCTCCGTTGTCCGGCCGGCGGTTTGACGCAGCGCCATCTGCAACACCTGAGCCGAATGCAGCGGCTTGCGGCCGATGGCGTGCCGCACCTGCTCGCGGCAGCTGAAGCCGTCGGCGACGACGAGCGTGTCCTTCGGCGCTTGCCTTACGGCCGGCAGCAGCGACTGCTCGCCGATCTTCATCGATACATCGTAGTGGCCGGCTTCGAAGCCGAACGATCCCGCCATGCCGCAGCAGCCGGAGTCGAGTACCTCGCAGTCCAGGCCGAGCTTCGCGAAGAGATTTTTTTCGTGCGCCATGCCCATGATCGCCTTTTGATGGCAGTGGCCGTGGACAAGCGCCTTGCGCCCGAGCTGCGGCGGCTTGTAGCCGTCGATCATCGTCTCGAGAAATTCCGGCAGCAGAAAGCAGTTCGCGGCGAGGCGCTTGGCGTCCTCGTCGTGCGGAAAGAGATTCATCATCTCGTCACGAAAAACCGCAACGCAGCTCGGCTCGAGGCCCACAACCGGCACGCCTGCCTCGATTTCCGGAGCGAGCGTATCGAGAATGCGCCGAAGCAGCCGCTTGGCGGTGTCGAGCATGCCGAAATCGTAGAGCGGCCGTCCGCAGCAGAGCGAGACTTGCGGGATGACGACGCGAAAGCCGGCGGCTTCCAGGACCTCCACCGCCGCGCGGCAGACCTCCGGATAAAAATGGTTGTTGAAGGTGTCGGGCCAGAGCATCACTTTGGCATTGGCCATATTTCCCGGCGTACGGCGGCGGAACCAGCGTGTGAAGGTCTCCGGCGCGAACACGGGCACATCGCGCTGCGGCGCGATGCCGCCGAGGAATTTGAGCACAGCGCCGGCGAGGGGGGCGTGCGTAAAGAAATTAACCGCTCGTGGCGCGAGCGAAGCGAGGCGCGCCCACCAATAAATTAAGCCCATCGAATAAGCGTGGCGCGGGCGCAGCCGCTTCTCGTAATAATGCGAGAGAAACTCGGCCTTGTACGTCGCCATGTCGACTTGAACCGGACATTCGCCCTTGCACCCCTTGCACGCGAGGCAGAGGTCGAGCGCCTCGCGCACGCCGGCATCGCGCCAGCCGTCTCGCAGCGGATCGCCGCGCAGCATCTCGAAGAGCAGATGCGCGCGCCCGCGCGTCGAGTGCATCTCCTCGCGCGTGGCGCGATAGCTCGGACACATCGTGCCGACGCTCTCGCGCCGGCATTCGCCGACCCCGACGCAGCGCAGCATCGCGCGCGCGAAGCTGCCTTCGTCGTCGCCGGGAAATCTGAAATGCGTGGCGACCTCCGGCGGGCGGTAGTCGGAGCCGAGGCGCAGGTTCTCGTCCATGCGATAAGCATCGACCACCTTGCCGGGATTCATCTTCCAGTCCGGGTCCCAGATCGACTTGAACTCGCGGAACGCCTGCATCAGCTCGGGCCCGAACATTTTCGGCAGCAGCTCGCCGCGCGACTGGCCGTCGCCGTGCTCGCCGGAGAGCGAGCCGCCGTAGCCGAGCACGAGATCGGCCGCTTCGTGAATGAAGGTACGGTATTTCTCGATGCCGGCCTTGCTGACGAGATCGAAATCGATGCGCGTATGCACGCAACCCTGACCGAAGTGGCCGTACAGTGCGCAGGCGTAGCCGTGCTTCGTGAGCAGCTTCCGTAGATCGCGAAGATAATTTCCCAGTTTCTCCGGCGGCGCCGCCGAGTCTTCCCAGCCCTCCCATGTATCCTTCTCGCCGGGCACGCGCGCGGTCGCGCCCAGACCCGAGCGGCGCACGAGCCAGATCGTGCGCTCCTCGGCGGGGTCGTCGAAAAGCTTCACACTCGGCGCATCCGGTTTGTTCTTGAGCTTTTGGATGAGGGCGCGCGCTCGGTCGTCCGCTTCTTCTTTATCCTCACCGCCGAACTCCACCAGCAGCCATCCCTTTCCTTCCGGCAGGAGATCGACATCCTCCGGGTGGAGCTTCTTTTTTCTCATGTCGTGGACGAGATTGTCGTCGAGGCCTTCCAGGGCAATCGGTTTCGCCGCAAGGACCTCCATGATGTGATCGCCCGCGCTGTAAACGTCCGGATAGCCGAGCACCACCAGCGAGCGCACCGGCGGGCTCGGCACGAGCCGTACCGTCGCTTCGAGGACCGTCACGCACGTGCATTCGCTGCCGACGAGAGCGCGCGCGACGTGAAAGCTGTTCTCGGGCAAGAGCCACGGCAGATTGTAGCCGGAGACCCGGCGCGGAATGTCGGGGAATGTTTTGCGGATCAGATCGGCGTATGTATCGCGCAGCGCCTGGAGGCGCGCGTAAATCTCGCCGCGGCGGCCGCCCGCGCGGATGATGGCCGAAAGCTCGGCCTCGTCGGTCTTGCCCACGCGGAGGCGCAACCCACCGTAGGTGAGAATCTCCAGCTCTTCGATGTTGTCGTCGGTCTTACCCGCCATCACCGAATGGACGCCGCACGAGTTGTTGCCGATCATGCCGCCGAGCGTGCAATGGTTGTGCGTGGAAGGGTCGGGGCCGAAGGTCAAATGGAATTTTTCCGCCCCGTCGCGAAGATCGTCGAGCACGAGACCCGGCTGCACGCGAGCGCGACGCTTCTCCGCATCCAGCTCGACGATGCCGTGCATATACTTCGAGAAGTCCATCACGACGGCGATATTGCAGCACTGCCCCGCGAGGCTCGTGCCGCCGCCGCGTGCCAGCACCGGCGCGCGATGGCGCCGGGCGGCGGCGACGGTTGCGACGACGTCGTCGATATCCCGCGGCAGCACGACGCCGATCGGCGTCTGACGATAATTCGATCCGTCGGTCGCATACAGCGCGCGGCTCGCGCCGTCGAAGCGGACCTCGCCGCGAACCCGTGCGCGCAGCTCCGCGGCGAGCGCGGTGCCGTCAACGGTCGAGAAGTCGTATTTAGCCGTCCGCGCGGTTTCGACGCGGCGGAGATTCGCCCGGCGCCGAACATCGACGGGCAGCGACGGCACCACGTCGGCCTGGTGATTCGGGCGGTATGGTTGTTGATTACCGAAATGTTGCGGTTGTTCCATGATACTCTCTCGTCATGCGGCGTAACGGGCCGCGTCGGCGCGCTTGAATGCGATTCCCATGCCCGGCCGCGAGCGATCGGGCCGCAGCGCGCCGCCCTCGGGCGCGAGCGCGCCGTCGAAGAGTATGCGCTCGATGCGCGCGTGATCGTGAAAGTATTCGACGTGCCGGACCGGCGCGAGCGCGCAGCAGACGTGCGCGTGAAGCGACGGCGCGGTGTGCGCCGAGAGCGGCATGGAGCGCGCGTCGCAGAGCGCCGAGGTCGCGATGAAGCCGGTGAAGCCGGCGCAGCGGGTCGCGTCCGCCTGGAGCACGTCGACGGCGCCGGCGTCGAGCATGCGTCGGAAATAAGGCAGATCGTAGCCGTATTCCCCCGCGGCGATGTTCATCCCCGCGGGCGCGCGGTCGCGCAGCAAGCGCAATCCTTCGAGATCATCGGATGAGACCGGCTCCTCGAACCAGGTCACCCGGCTCGCGGTGAAGCTCTCGGCCTGCGCGAGCGCTTGCTTGCGCGTGTACGCCCCGTTGGCGTCGACGAAGAGCTCGACGCCCGGGCCGACCGACGCGCGCGCGGCGGCGACGCGCTCGGCATCCTGCGCCGCATCCCTCCCGATCTTCATCTTCACCATGCCGATGCCTTCGCGCGCCCAGCCGCCAAGCTGCCCCTGAAGCTGCGGAATGGAATACGAAGTGAAGCCTCCGCTGCCATAGACGGGAATCGCGTCGCGGATTCTGCCGAAAAGCTCGACAAGGGGCAAATCCAACAGACGCGCCTTCAGGTCCCAGAGCGCGACGTCGACCGCCGCGATCGCCATCGAGACGATGCCGGGCCGCCCGAGATTTCGGATCGCGCGCACCATGGCGAGCCACGAGGCCTGCACGTCCATCGCTTCGCGCCCAGTGACCAAAGGCGCAAGCTTGTCCGCGATCAGGCGCGCGGTCGCGGTATCGGCGAAGGTATAGCCGATGCCGCACTCTCCGCCGCCGCGCGCCTCGACGACGACGATCGTCGTCTTGCTCCACTCAAGCGTCCCATCGGATTCGGGAAAATCGGTCGGGATCGTGCACGCGGCAACGTCGATGCGGTCGATGTTCGGAGTTCGCGGCATCAGTTTCCGGCTGCGAAAGCGATCGTGCTGAGCAGCGCGTTTTCCGCCTGACGGCTGTCGAGGCGCGTGTGCTGGACGACGATCGGAACGTCCGACTCGATCACGCTCGAGAAGTCGGTGTCTTTCGGAATCGGCTCGGGATCGCTGAGATTGTTGAAGCGCACGTGTTTCGTCCGCCGCGGCGACAGTGCGACGCGATACGGCCCGGCGGGCTCGCGGTCGGTGAAAAATATCGTGATCACGACGTGCGCTTCGCGGTCGCCGGAGTTCAATAGACAAACGGTCTCATGGCTCGTTAGCTGGGGTGCCGGGCCGTTTCCCCAACCCGGAATGTAGCCTTCGGCGATTGCCCAGCGTTTGGATCCGATGGCGGTCATCTTGTCTCCTTAAATCATCTCGCGCACGCGATCCGCGAGGATTGTCCACGCGATCTTGCTACGATTCGGCTCGCCGCGCGCCAGCGCCTCGGCGAAATGTCTCGCCTGATCGAAATTGATCTTGGCCGGCAGCGGCGGCACGAACGGATCCACCGTCGCCTCGACGAGGACGGGGCCCGGCGTCTCCAGCGCCTGGTCGAGAATCGCGCCGCACCTTTCCGGATCGTCGACGGCGAAGCCCGCCGCGCCGCACGCGCGCGCGAACGCGACGAAATCCATCGGCTGCAGCTCCACGCCGTATTCGGGGTTGCCGAGAAAAACCATCTGCTCCCATTTGATCATGCCGAGTGTGTTGTTCTTGACGACGATAATCTTGATCGGCAGCCGGTATTTTACCGCCGTGAGAAACTCGCCCATGAGCATGGTAAAACCGCCGTCGCCGACGAAGCCGACGCACTGCCGCTCGGGATAAGCGATCTGCGCCGCGATCGTATACGGCAACCCGTTCGCCATCGTCGCGAGCGTGCCGGAGAGCGAATACATCTGTCCGCGGCGCGCGGGCATCTGGCGCGCAAACCAGGTGGCGATCGTCCCGGAGTCCGAAGAGACGATGGCCGTATCGGTGAGCCGCTTGCCGAGCTCCCAGGCGACGACCTGCGGCTTCATCGGCCGCTCTCTGCGCGTGCCGCGCTCCTCCATCAACTTCCACCACTCTTTTGCGCCCGTCTGTGCGCGTTGGAGAAAACTGCGGTCGGACTTTTTTTCCAGCTTCGGCAACAGCTGTCGCAGCGTGCGCTGGCAATCGCCAACGAGTCCGACCTCCACGGGACAGCGCAAACCGATGCGCGCCGGATCGAGGTCGATCTGCACGCCGCGCGCCTGGCCGGGTTTGGGTAGAAATTCGATGTAAGGAAACGACGTGCCCACCATGAAAATCGTGTCGCATTCTTCCAACGCCTCCTGCGAAGGCTTCGTGCCGAGCAGGCCGATGCCGCCGGTCGTATATGGACTCATGTCCGGGACGGCCGCCTTCCCAAGGAGCGCTTTGACGATCGGCGCGCCCAGCCGGTCGGCGACCGCCTCCAGCTCATCGGTCGCGTCGAGCGCGCCCCGGCCGCACAGGATCGCCACTTTCTTTCCGGCATTGAGAACGACTGCCGCCCGCGCCATAGCATCTTCGGCCGGAAGCCGCGCGCTGTGGGCGCGGACATCGGAAGTATGGTCGACCACGTTTCGCTTCGATCGCGGCCCCCTCTCCTGCTCCTGAAGATCGGTGGGAAAATTGATGTGCGCCACACCGCTGTAGCTGAGCGCGGTTCGGCAGGCGAGGTCGGCGACGTTCTCGACGTGCGCCGGGCCCATGACGCGCGTGTTGTAAACACTCACGTCCTCGAAGACGCGGTCGAGGTCGACGTCCTGCTGTGCGTGCGTGTCGATGAGGTCGTGAAAATGATGGCCGGTAATCGCGAGCACCGGCTGACCGTCGAGCTTCGCGTCGTAAAGACCGTTCAATAGATGAATTCCGCCGGGACCCGAAGTCGCCACGCAGGCGCCGAGCTTACCGGTGTACTTCGCATAGGCGCACGCCATGAACGCCGCGGCCTCTTCGTGCCGGACTTGAATGAAGCGGATTTCTTCCCTCCGCTTGCGCAGCGCCTCCATGATGCCGTTGATTCCGTCGCCGGGGAGCCCGAAGACGACCTCTACTCCCCAGTCGTGGATCGTATCGATTAATATATCGGCCGCAGTCTGAGCCATATGCCTCTCCTTAAGTCGGCGAATCGCCGGGAGCCTACAGCATTATTGTATGCCGACTCTCTTTCACCCGATCGCGGGTCATTCCCGGCAAGACAAGCAAATTATCCCCTGAAATGTATTGCGGGCGCCGGCTCCTCGTCGGCGTTGCTGCGCCGGAACAACGTCCCGCCGTCATCGACGTGAACGTCGATCGGTCCGCCGCCGGAAATCAGCCGGCGCATCAGCTCGCGCTGCCGGTGCGGATCGCTCTCTAGCTGCCGCGTCAATAACAGCAGATCTATCGTCCGCGCGATGACGACATTGTGCCGACTAGCGTAGTCGATCGCCTCGCGCGGAACCGGCGCGAGCGACCTTTCAACAACGCCTTCGAGCCGCATGTCCGAGTTGACGAACAGCACAACGGGAAATCCGTCGGAAAATCCCAGTTCGCCTCGGCGGCGGCACGCCTCGCGGACGCAGTCGGTGTCGACGCCTTCGGCCGAGTTTTGCACGCTGACCGCCGCTGCCGGATGATGGCGGCCGTCTTCCAGCACGCCGCCCCTAAAATCGGCCTGGAATTCGATCCGCAAGTCGAACACGCTTTCCAGGAGCGCGGCGAGCTTGTGGCTGAGCGGCGCGCCTGCGACGGTCAGAATGCTCTTGTAATTGCGCCACGAGAGGAGCTGGCTCTCGAGGCGATTGACTTTCTCCAGCAGGCCGTTGATCTGCCGGTATAGGTCGTTCTCGCTCTTGAATCGGATTTCTTCGACCCAGGAGGGGATCTCCACGATGCGGCTTTGCCGGTAGCGCCCGATCGCTTGTGCCGCCGCCCGGACCGCGTTGCGCGCGGTCGCCCAGCTTTTGTCCTTCGTCAGAAAAGGCAGAAAGAAAAGCTGCGTGTCGAACTCGAAGCCCACCGGATATTCCCCGAGCTCGACGATTACGTGACGCTCGATCGGATGGAAATGGGGCAGGTCGAAAACCGTCGTCGGCTCGCCGTACCGCAGCGCATAGAGCCGAAATTCCGCGTCGCGAATTTTTATTTCGGGAGGGCTGCCGAGGTCGATCCGGTAGCGGTGATGGCGCGCCACCGAGAACGCGTTGAGGATGCGTTTGCACAGGTCGGTATCGTTGATCGATTCGCGATGCATCCCCTGCGGCACATCGTCGACAATATCGCCGACGAGGAAGCAAACCCATTTGCCGGCGCGCACTAGGTTGAAGATTTGCCGCTCGCGCTCGAGCAGCATTGGATCTATGCGTACCTCTGTCTTGGGGCCGAGCATCGATTTCCGCGTCTCGATCTTTTCGAAAATACCCTGGGGGATGATCACGCCGTCGGCATTTTCGAGCGAGCGGCCATCGCCGAAGCGGCGGAATTCCACCGCCGGTCCGGGATACGGCATCTCGCCTTCCTTTATATCGAAACCCGCGGCGTCTAACCCATAGGCGACGATACCCTTCTCCCGCTCGGCTTCTTCCGCGACTTTGGCAATTAGAGACATCGATCCTTACCGGTGAAAGAGTTGCGCATATTCTTTGTTCAGCGCCTGAAATTGACTTCTGTCGAAGCTGTCGAGCGCAACGAACTGGATTTTGTCCGCGCCGGGAAGCGGCGGGTAAATACCCTTGCGGTTCACGAATTCGCCGAGGTTTGCCATCGTCTTCATGCTCTTCTCGCCGAGGAAGAAATCGATGAACGCCTTGCCGGCGGACGGATGCGGCGCTTTGTTGCTTAGGTCGACGTAATGGCCTTCGCCGAGATATTTATCCATGCGCACGTAATCCAGCGGCGCGCCCTTCTGACCGAAGATAGTGACGTACTTGATGTACGTCACGGCGATCGGCGTTTCGCCGGTCGTGACGCGCTCGGCCGCGGGCAACAGCGACTGGACTAAAATGGGACGCGCCGCGGCGAGCTTCTTCGTGAAGTCGGACGCCTGCTCTTTTCCCATGATTTTGTAGAGACTCGCGAGCCACTGCGCGGTTGTGGTATGCTCGGTCGGATCGGGCATCACGATCTTTCCCTGAAACTGCGGCTTCAACAGATCTTCGAGTGATTTCGGCGCCCGCGCGGCCGGCATCAGATCCTTGTTGTAAATGACGCCAATGATCACGTTGCGGTAGCGCGGGCCGAGCTGCGGATCGATTGCGCTATGAGGGAATTCTTTTGCCGACGGAGAATCGTATTTGGCGAAGATTCCGTTTTTCTCGATGATTCGCATCGGCGTATCGTTGGTCAAGACGACGTCGAACAACGGCTTGCCGGAGCGATATTCCGTTAGGGCGCGGTCCATGACTTTCGTCGACGACGCGCGCCAGTATTCGACGGAGAGTCCCGTTTGCTGGCGGAATTCCTTCGCCACCGCTTCGAAGGTATCGCCTTCGAGCGAGCCGTAAACGACTACTTTACCGCCCTCTTTTTTCGCCGCGTTGACGAGCGCCGCGCTTTGGCCAAAGCAAGGGACCGCGAAAATCGCGGCGGCCACGAATGTAAAAGCGGAGACAAGATTTCTGGTCATGATTTATTCTCCCTTAACAATAGTCGGTTCTTTCTCGGCGCCGAAGACGGCCGGGGAAGTTATCTCCGGCCGTATTTGCCTAATGACTGAAAACCGAGACTAGCGAGCCGCCGATCGCGGTTCCTGCGATGATCGCCGCCACTCCCAAGCTGAGCAGCGCGGCCAAAACGAGCGTCATTGCCTCGATACCCACCAACGAGAGAATCCCCAGTGCAATCGTCGCCAAGCCGACCAAAACCTCCGCTCCCGCGGCGGCTTCCATCGAAGCATGCGACAGATCGTGCTCGCCGAAATGACTGACAGCCGAGCCAAGTCGTGCGGTGCTCGCACTGCCCAATAATAGCGAGGCGCCGAAGACAATGACCGCGACCGATACAAGCACGAGCGGCGCGATTCCGAGCAATGCGAGCAATCCTAATACGCCTCCGGCGAGTCCGCCGAGCAGCTCGGCACCTGAGCCACCGCCGACCTCCGACTTCACAATCGCGCCATTGCCGTAGTGTGTGAGCTCGGAGTATTTGGAAGCGACCGCGGCTCCTTCCGCCGTCAAGCCGACGCCGAATGCCATCGCCGCAATTGCGGCCATATGCATTGGTGCGAATCCGACGAGCCCAAGAATACCCAAAACGCCGGCGGCGATGCCCCCGACGGCCTCGAGAATCGAGCCGGTCGTGACTACCTTGTAGGTTTCGTGACGCATTTCCGGTTGCGGCTCCGCCGCATAAGCCGAGCGTCGTTCACGTTCTAAACCAGGATCCATATTCATCCTCCTTTTGCTACCTATTATGCTCGGCAACATCCGTGCCATTGGCGACTGCGTAATGACGCCCGGCGCTGTATAAGAATTTTCGCTTTCGCATAAAATTGAGACGGGAATGCGTGGGCGGCTGTAGCGCTTTTGCATGGAGAATTCCAAGCCGGGCACACGAAATCGGCGTTTATCGCTGGTACGGCGCTTGCTCGTTCAGTTAGTTGGGAAGTTTAAAAAAAGGAGGTGATATAAATGAGAGAGTTGAAAGGCGTAAGCTGGCTAAACTTCATTCTTGGCATATGGCTCATCATCTCTCCGTTCGTCCTGCTCTACCGCGGACTATCGCAGGCTCTGTGGGACAACGTCATCGTCGGCATCATCATCGCGATTCTCGCGATCTGGCGCGCGCTGGCGGAAGAGACGGAGGGAATGACCGTGATCAGCTGGGTCTTGGCGCTGCTTGGGCTGTGGACGCTGATCTCGCCGTTCGTCCTCGGCTATGCTCAGGCGCGAAACGCGATGGTGAACAACGTGATCGTGGGAATAGTAGTGGGCATCCTGGCGATCTGGCGGGGCTCCGTCACGTCGGCAGCACAACCGCTGCATCAGCGTTGATCGGCCTGAGGAGCATCGGCTAAGACCGGTCCGGCGGCCGTGCCATGCGACACGGCTGTCCGGGGCCGGAGATTGTATCACCCGGTTTGGGGTTTATACTTATGTATAGGCCTCCATGTTTCATCTTGTGCAAAGCAACAGCCGTCATTCGATCAAAAGCTATTTTCAGAATCAGCACTTAAACGCAGCCAATCACCTGCCGCGCGTAGCGTACTACGGTGCTGCCGCGGCGATCGTCGGGGTGGCGGCGATTGGCTCGGCACTCCTGTCACGTTTGCCGGGGCAAACGCTTTATTCCCTGTTTTTCGCCGCTGTCGTCGTCAGCACTTGGTTTGGCGGAGTTGGTCCGGGTCTTCTCGCGACGGTGCTGTCGACAGTTTGCCTCGATCTCGTAACCGCGCCCGGTTACGATCAATCGAGCGGTTTTTTCCGCCTGTCCGCTTATTTCCTGGTCGCGTTACTGACGAATTCGCTGATCGGCGAGCGCAACCGCGCCGCCGAGGTGTTACGACGCGCGCGCGACGGTCTCGAGGCGCGGGTGCGCCAACGCACCGCCGAGCTGACCCGAGCCAACGAGAAACTCCAGGCCGAGGTCTCCGAGCGCCGCGAAGCCGAAGCGCGCCTCGCGAAGGTGACGCAGCAATTGATCGAGCGAAACGCCGAGCTGTGGCGCCTTCAGCGCGAGCGCGGGCGCGTCGAGCGGCTCGCCGCGATGGGCCGCGTTACCGGAACGATAGCTCACGAGCTCGGAACACCCCTCAACTCGGTTCTCGGCTATACCGAGTTGCTGGCGCAGGAGCCGCTCTCCGACATCGCCCGCCGGCGGCTCGATGTCATCGCCGCTCAAGTACAGCGGATCGTCGGCATCATCGACCGGCACCTGTCACGCGCGCGAACCTCGCTGCCCAAACACTACAGAATCGATCTCAACCGGACAGTCCGAGAGACACTGGAATTATTCAAGCCGATCTTCGAGCAGCATGGCGTCGCCGTCGCCGCCAGCCTCGCGCGCGATCTGCCATCGGTACGCGGCGACGACGCTTCGCTCCAACGCGTGCTTATCAATCTCCTCGACAATGCGCTCGACGCCCTGCCCGACGGGGGCACCGTCACGGTGACGACGCGGATGGACGGCGGCGACGCCGCTCGCATCGAAATCGCCGACGACGGCATCGGCATTGCTCCCGAGATGCTGTCGAAGGTGTTCGAGCTCTTCGCCAGCACGAAACCGCCCGGGAAGGGAACCGGCCTCGGTCTGGCGATCTCGCAGGAGCTCATCAGAAGCCACGGCGGCAGCATGAGTATCGCGAGCCGGCCGGGAAACGGGACGACGGTAACGGTCGTTTTGCCCGCCGAACGCGACGTCGCGGCGGCGACATGGAAAAGCAGTGAGTACCAGGATTCTCATAGCTGACGATGACGATGTGACGTGTCGGCTTTTCGCCGAGGTCCTCGAGAACGAAGGCTATCTCGTGGATTCCACGCACACCTGCGAAGAAGCGCTCGAGCGCATCGCGCAATCCGAATACCAGGCGATCGTTCTCGACGTCCGCATGCCGGGCATGACGGGTCTCGAAGCCGCCCGCGTCGCCCACGAGCGCGACGCCCGGTTGCCGATCATCATCATGACTGCTTTCGGCGACATCGACACGGCGGTTCAGGCGATCCACGACGGCGCCTTCGATTTCATCTCGAAGCCGATGAATCTCGATGAGCTCAAGAGCACCGTGGCCCGCGCGCTGCGGCAGCCGAAGATTGCGCGTGACGGCGGTAACGGCGACGGCGGCAAGATGTTGCCGCACCCCGGGACTTTGATCGGCACGAGCCCCGCGATCGTCGACGTGTATAAAACCATCGCGCACGCGGCGCCGACCGCCAGCACGGTGCTGATCACCGGCGAGAGCGGCACCGGTAAAGAGCTGATCGCGCGGGCGATCCACCAGCATAGCTCCAAGGCCGGCGGACCTTTTGTCGCCGTCGACTGCGGCGCGCTCACGGAGACACTGCTGGCGAGCGAGTTGTTCGGGCATGTCCGCGGCGCGTTCACCGGCGCGGTGAGCGACAAAAAGGGCGTCTTCGAGGAGGCGAGCGGCGGCACGTGCTTTCTCGACGAGATCGGCGACATCGGTCCGGCAATGCAGTCCAAGCTGCTGCGCGTCTTACAGGAGCATCAGGTGCGCCGGGTCGGCGGGCAGAAGTGGACGAAGATCGACGCACGGGTAATTGCCGCCACAAACAAAAATCTCGAAGATCTCATGCGTCAACGCCGCTACCGGGAGGATCTCTTCTATCGCCTGAACGTCGTTTCCATCCATGTGCCGCCGCTCCGTGAACGGCGCCAGGATATTCCCGCGCTCGCGCGTTACTTTCTCGACTGCTACGGCCAATCCAACGGCAAAGCGGCGGCTTCCATATCCGAAGAAGCGATGGCGCTGCTCGAGTCGCACGATTGGCCCGGCAACGTGCGCGAGCTGGAGAACACGATTGAGCAGGCGCTCGTGCTGTCGAATCGGCCCGCGCTTACGGTGGAAGACCTACCCGCCGCGATTCGTGATCCGCAAGCGGCAAAATCGTCGCAGAGCGTGGAGCGGCAGTCGTTCAATTTTCCCGACACGCCGCCGCTCGAGGAGATGAAAAAGCGCTATGTGCTGCACGTTCTCGACACCGCCGGCGGGAACATCTCGCGTGCGGCAAAGCTACTTGACATTGATCGTCGCTCGCTTTACCGCATGCTCGCGCGCTACAACGTCGGACCTTACTCAAGATCGGCCGAGTAGCGCCGCGCATCTCTCGTCGCGCCCTCTCATTTGCGCTATGATGAAGGACGGAGGTGGATGAAAGATGAAGAGAATAGAAACGCTGTTTCTTGCGCTCGTCGCGTGCTCGCTGCTGTTCCTCGCGGGTTGTTATGTCGCGGCGCAGTCTGGACCTGCACCGTACGCCGGCGGCGCGACGTATTATTACTACCCGGACGCCGAAGTGTACTTCTATCCGAACGTCGGTCTGTACTACTGGTACGATGGCGGAAGTTGGCACCACGACCGCCGGGTTCCGGATCGTTTCAGACTGAATGACCGCGACCGCGTGCGGCTCAACTGGTCGCGTGAGCCTCACTTGGACCACGACCGTGTCCGCAGCCAATATCCCCCGCATCGCGACTATCGCGACAACGATAGAGATAGAGACCGCAACCGTGACCGCGAGCGGTCGCCCTACTAGATCCTAGACAGACGACGGGCGGGACCTCGTAAATAACGAGGTCCCGCTCTCCGCCGCAGCACTTCTTCCCCGCCTCTTTAGAGACTCGCCGTCGTTTCGATCGTCTGACGCCACAGTTACTTCGCTGCATAATCTACCCGCGTACGTTCCCTTAGTCCTCTCAGGTTTCTCAACCTGAAAATCTGTAAAACCCCGATAGACAAGCTCGTCCATTGCCGCGATTTGTATTGTATCAGCGTCTCTACAGAACGCCGCACCCAGAGTGAGTCGAAGGTAATGGAGGTCGTTATGGCGACAAAAGCAGATTTCACCGCCGAGGAGTGGAAGCAAATCCAACGCGCGCCTGCTATGGCCGGCCTGGCTGTTATCGCGGCCAGTCCGAGCGGACCGTTGGGCGCGATCAAGGAAATGTTCGCTGTCGGGAAAATGCTCGCCGAGGTCAAGACGCAGGGCTCGTCCAACGACCTGGTCAAGGCATTGGTTGCTGATCTCGAGACCGGCGCGCGAGAACAGACCGCGCCGCCCGAGCTGCAAGGCAAGACGCCGGATCAGGTCAAGGACTTCGCGATCCAGAGCTTGCGGCAGGTCACCACGCTCGTCGAGCAGAAAGCCAAAACCGAGGCGCCGGGATTCAACCAATGGCTGGTCTCGATCGCACAGAAAGTCGCCGCCGCCGCCAAGGAGGGCGGTTTCCTGGGCTTCGGAGGCACGCAAGTAAGCCAACGAGAAACTCAGACGATCAAAGAGCTCTCCGCAGCACTTGGAGTGAAGGCTTAGAGCCGCTCGGCGCTACGAGGAATTGTCCGTTTGATGTAATCACACTCCGCGCCACAACGGCGCGCCGGAAAGGAGATCGTTATGGCAGTTAATTTAGTCGAAATGGTCGAAGGTTATCTTACTCCAGATATTATTCGGAGCGCCGGCTCGTTCCTTGGGGAATCCGAGACGGGAACGGAAAAGGCCATGCAGGGGATCGTTCCCGCCCAGATCGCGGCTTTCGCCAATCAGGCCTCGACGAGCGGCGGCGCGGAGAAACTCACGCGGATGCTCGATTCGGGCAAATACGATGCCGGCATGCTCAACAATCTCGGCAGCGTGTTCTCCGGCGGCGACACGACGCGAAAGGCGATGACGGACGGCAAGGAGATCCTCGGCTCGGTGCTGGGGAACAAGACCGAAGGCGTGGTCGATCAGATCGCGCGCTTCGCCGGAATTCGAAGCGGGTCGACCTCTTCGCTTATGGCTCTAGCCGCTCCGCTGATCATGACCTGTCTCGGACGCCAACGGGCGACTATCGGACAAAGCCCCTCGGCTTTGGCGTCACTGCTGGGCGGACAAAAGAGTTTTGTCAGCGACTTGCTGCCGGCGGGCACAGCATCACTTCTCGGTGTCGGCAGTTACGAGAGCGCCCGTGCTCGAGAAACGGCGAGCACCATCGAACCGAAACGCGACACGGCGACTTACAACGCTCACCGCGACACGGCGACGTACCGCACTTACGATCGGGATGCTGCCTACGCCGAGCCGCAGCGAAGGACGGCGGGATGGCTCGTTCCGGCGATCGTCCTAGGCGGTCTCGCACTGGCGGGCTTGGCCTGGTTATTCACTCGGCCCGCGCCGGTCCGCGAAGTGATGGCGCCGGCCCAACCGTCGATGAGAATGGCTGACGTCCAGCTGCCGGGAGGCGTGAACCTCTCTCTTCCGGAAGGCTCCGCTACCTACAACGTTCAGCAGTGGCTGGCGAGCGGCACCGACACGACACCGAAGCGATTCGTCTTCGATAACCTGAATTTCGAGACCGGAACCGCTAATCTCACCGGCAATTCGGTAGCAACCGTAAATTCGCTCGTGGCGATTCTGAAAGCCTACCCCTCGACGGCGATCCGCATTGAAGGCCACACGGACAATACCGGAGATCCGGCCGCCAACAAGGAGCTCTCGCTCAATCGGGCTAACGCAGTAAAGCAAATGATGGTTAACGCGGGAATCGCTCCCGCGCGTGTCGGGGCCGAGGGATTTGGCCAGGATAATCCTATCGCTTCGAACGACACCGATACCGGACGGGCTCAGAACCGCCGCACCGAACTGGTTGTTGCGAAACGGTGAGTTGTTGACGGTGATGCCCATGAAGGAGATTGGTTATGGCGCGTAATGAACGCAGACGTACCGAGCCGCGGCGAGAGACCCAAAACTGGCCGGTGCCGGTGATCGTCCTTAGCGGGATCGCTTTAGTGGGTCTGGCGTGGCTGTACGCCCAATCCGCGCCGATCCTTGAGACGATGGTGCCGGCGCGAGCCGCGAGAATGGCGGATCTGGAGTTACCCGGCGGGGTGAATGTCTCCGTTCCCGAGGGCTCGCTGAACTATAGCCTTCAGCAATGGCTGGCCGACACGACCGATGCGACAGTCCCGAAGCGATTCGCTTTCGATGATCTGGATTTCGAAGCCGACAGCGCGAAGCTCACGCCGGATTCCGTCGCGACCATCAATTCGCTAGTGACAATTCTCCAAGCCTATCCCGCCGTCGCCGTCCGCCTGGAAGTCCATTCCGAGAACGGCAGCGACGCGCTCGCCGGCAAACAACTCTCGTTCGACCGCGCGATCACCTTGAGAGAATTAATGATTCGCAGAGGAATCGATGAGACGCGTATCGACGCCGAAGCCTACGCGGATGAGAAGCCGGTCGCTGCGAGCCGGACCGAGGAGGGCCGCGCGGAGAACCGCCGCATCGAGCTCGTCGTCGCGGAGCGATGAATCGGCGAGCGCAACCGCTGCCGCGACGAGAAGTAACGAAAAAGGAGGAATTGCTTTTTATGGAGAAGAAAAGCGCAGACCCGTGGGCGATGCCCGGCACGGGCCCGGACGCAGACGAAGAGAGAAAAACCGGCGGCGCGTTCGACGCCGCCCAATATCACGAGGTCAAGAAGGGCGAGACGCTCTGGAAGATCGCCGAGCAATACTACGGCGACGGCAGTCTCTATCAGAAAATCTTCGAAGCCAACCGCGACACCCTGAAAGATCCTAACCGGATCAATATCGGCCAGCGGCTCCGAATTCCGTGAGCGTGACTCATCCGATGGCGTGAGATGAAGGAGAAGCCATGCCTCGATACATGACGACTTTCATGGCGATGATTTTAACAGCCGTTTTGATGGGAGCCTGCGGCAGCGCCGAGAAAGGGCCCGCCGAAGCCGCGCTTAAAGCCGCAGAGCAAGCCATCGACGCAGCCAGCAGTGACGTGAGTAAATATATGCCTGAGCAGGCCAGGGCATTGACTGACGGGCTCGCGGCCGCAAAGGAAAAATTCAACAAGGGTGATTACAAGGCGGCGTTATCCGAAGCGCAAGCGCTTGCCACGAAGGCAAAAGATGCTACCAGCGCGGTGGCCACAAAGAAGAGCGAGCTAGCGAAGAACTGGCAGGACATGAACGCCGGCATGCCCAGGGTCATGGAAGCGATTCAACGCCGGGTGGATATTCTCTCACAGAGTAAAAAGCTTCCCGCCGGGATAACGTCAGAGCAGCTGGCCCAGGCGAAATCGGGTCTTGCGGAAATTAATAGTCAGTGGACGGAGGCCACCGCAGCGTCGACCAACGGCAATCTGGCGGACGCGGTGGCGAAAGGAACGGCAGCAAAACGAAAGACGGCCGAAGTGTTGGCCGCCCTCAACATGCCGGTGCCCGAGGCGCTGAAAAGTTAAGCGGCGCACTACTCAGCTCACAGCGTCCGTCCGCGAGAGTCGAAGCGATGAACAGGATGAAAACGCTTGTTGCCGCCGTCGCAGGATGCCTGTTCATCACCGGCTGCTATGTGGCGCAGCCGCTGGCACAGGACAATCCGCACGCCGATGGCGGGTTTTACTATTATTATCTCAAGTTTGACGTATACAGCGATCCGGGCACAGGCGATGGACGCTTGCGTGACGATTTCAAGCTCTGGGATGACTTCGAGGGCGTAGTGAGCGACGAGAATCCGATGCAAACTCGTATGGCGTTGAGAGCGCATCGCGACGTGGCGGGGATCTTCGCCGAATAGCGGCGCGGTTCCCAGGTGCTGCCGTTCAGATCTTGAGCGAAAACTTTGTTGTGGAAGTGCGCATGAAGAGGATAGCAATACTATTTCTTGGAATCGCGACGTGCCTGCTCGTTTCAGGCTGCTACGTCGCCGAGCCCCAGTCCCAAGCGCAGTATGTTCCTTACGCCGGCGGCGAGACATATTTTTACTATCCCGCCTACGAGCTCTACTACTACCCGGCCGCCGGGGAATGGTACTGGTATAACGACAATCGCTGGCACCACAATCGCAAGATTCCGGATCGCTTCAAGAACGTGGTGAGCGACCGAGATCGCGTGGTCATCCAATGGCCGCGCGAGCCGCATCTGGACCATGCGCAGATCCGCGCGCAATATCCGCCGCCCGCTACCGCCTACCGCCCGCCGCGGTATTGAAGATTCGCAGCGCCCGGCTTTTAATTTTTTCGGTAAAGTTCTTTGACGAAGCCGGAGCTTTCCAGATCTTTCAGAAAGCGGTTGTCGAAGAAATCTTTGGGATCGGCGCTAGCCGCCTTGGGGTGATCGGTGAATGAGATGGCGGCGCGGATCGCCTCTTCGGTCACGTACGGCACGCGCGGGAAGAGCGGCGCGAAGGCTTTGTACGCTTCATCGATGATCTCCGGATCCTTGGTGACCAGGTAACGCGCGAGCACGCGCCGCGCCGTCTCGGGCTGCTCGACGGCAACCTTGATGCCGGCGACGTAGCACTTGAGGAACGAGCTGATTAACGCGGGATTCTGCTTCAGCAGTGCGCGGCGGACAGCGAGGCCGGTGAACGGATAAGGAATTTTCAGCGAGCCGATATTGACCAGCTCCTTGAAGCCCAGCCGCCGGGCCATGAGCGTCGTCGGCGCCGAATGGACCGCCGCCGAGACGATGCCTTGATTCAGCGCGGCGAGCGCGTCCTCTTGCCGCGAGAAGTAAAGGACCTTGACGTCCTTGCCCTGGCTCATGTTGTGGCGGCGGAGCAGCGCGATCGAGGCATGGTCGGACGACGCGCCTTTGGTGATGACGCCGAGCACCTTGCCGCGCAAATCTTCCACCGATTTAATCTCGGGACGCGCGTAGAGGGAAAAAGCGAACGTCGGCACCGGCATGCCGATGTAAATGATGTCGGCGCCGGAGAGCATCGCGTTCACCGCCGCGCCGCCGGTGAGCGCCACGTCGACGTCGCCGGAGACGACCGTCTGCGTGAGGCGCGCGCCGCCAGGGATGAGCACCGGCTTCACTTCGACGCCGTAACGCCGGTCGATGCCGGTGTCGGCGATGAGCCAGAGCGGCGTCTGCCCGCCGTTGAGCTGCGGGTAGGCCGCGCTGATCGAAACCGTCGCCGCGAACGACGCACCCGCGGCGAAGATCGCGGCGAGCGCCGCCGCCAGAACCAGCGAGATCGGACGCGGAAACATTTCTCGTCGCCGTCTTACAGCAGGCTCTTCCCGCCGAAGCGGCTCTGCCACTGCGGGATGACCTCTTTATTGTAGACGTTGTCCGGCACCTCGCCCTTGAGCGCCGTGATCACCGACCGCGTCGCCCATGCGACGCCGGGCTTGAGTCCGCTGCCGATGTTGGACGACACCATGTGCGGCGAGATGAGCACCTTGTCACCCATCTTACGGAGCGGGCTGTCGGGCGCGAGCGGCTCGATCTCGAAGACGTCGAGCGCGGCGCCGGCGATCTTGTTCTGCTGGAGCGCGACGGTGAGCGCCTTCTCGTCGACGCAGTAGCCGCGCGAGGTATTGATCAAAAGCGCGCTCGGCTTCATCAGCGCGAGCTCGCGCGTGCTGATCATGTGATGCGTCTCTTTCGTCAGCACGACGTGGAGCGTCACGATGTCCGCGCGCTTGAGCAGCGTCGGCAGGTCGACGCGCTCGACGCCGAGCTCGGCAAATTTCGAATCCGGCACATAGGGATCGCACGCGATGATCTTCATCTCCCACGGCCGCATGAGCTTCGCGATGCGTCCGCCGATGCGGCCGAGTCCGATGATGCCGAGCGTGATGCCGGGATAGCCGTCGCTCGCGCGCGAGCCGAAGTACATGCCCTGGTAATCGAGGTTGCGCCACTTGGTGGGATTCTCCTTCAAGTAGCGGTCGCGCTCGCGCAGCTTCTTCGCCAGCGCCAGCATGTTGGTGATCGCGCCCTCGGCGACGCCGCCCCAGTTGGATTCCGTCGGCGAGTGTGTGACGAGAATGCCCAGCTCCGTCGCCGCGTCGACGTCGACGTCGTCGACGCCGATCGTGTACTTGGCGACGATGCGGAGATTTTTCGAGCTCTGCATGATCTTCTGCGTGATCGGCGTGCTGCGGATCGAGGTGCCGACGAGCGCGTCCGCTCCTTCCGACAGGCGCGCCATCTCCATCTCGCTGTCGCCCTGCGGCGTATCCCAGTTCGCCTTGCCCTGCTTCAGCTCGCAGCCCGCGGCCTCGAGTATTTTGTCGCTCTCCCCGGTCGGGTCGGCGGGCGCGAAAACGAACACCTTCGCCTTTGCCATGCTGAGCTCCTTTCTATGTGTTGCGTCTATGCGTCGCGCTTTAGACGCTCTCGGAACATATAAGCCGCGCTGAAGGCAAGTCAATAGCTTCAGCCGTTTGCAGCCGCCGACACGTCCCCTTTCGCACCGCCGAAAAGCCGCCGATGGCGGAAGACACCCGGCAATTGCTGGGCCATCCGCTGGCCTGGTATCATCGGAAACCGTTTAGGAGAAGTCTAACGAGTAAGCCCGCCAGCAGTCGAATCGCATCCCTTCGTCACCTTTTTTTCGCATACCATCGGCCTCCCTTGCGGACCCACCCCGCGGACGGTTAGACTCTTTTGCATGCGGATTTTCCGCTGCCTGTGTCTTGCCGGGGCGCTCGTCTCGATCGCCACCGTCCTGCTGCCCGTCGCGCGAAGCGATGAGTTGCCGGATGCCATCGTGGAGGCCGCGAAGAAGGAGCGCGAGGTCGTTCTCTACGGCGGCATTCCCGGTCCGGCACTGCGACCGCTCCGCGAGCTATTCGAGAAGCGGTACGACATACGCATTTCTAACTGGCACGGCGATTCCGAAGATCTGCTCAAACGCGCCGCTGCCGACGACAAAAGGGGCCGTGCGAATTTCGACGTTGCCGTCGGCGGGGACTCGCTGATGGCCGCACTCGACGCCAAGGGCTACTTCGAGCCGTTCGAGCCGCCGTCAGCGCGAGGCTTTTCCAAACAGCTCCTGAT
>DASWZY010000309.1:0-4460 GCA_036407055.1 Binatia bacterium | reverse complement strand
CGCGATAAAATCGTCGTCGAGCCGGAAGACGGCCTCGCGATGGAAGTCGACGCCGAGGTCTTCACGCAGGTGAACCGCGCCGGCAACCGGCTGCTCGTCCGGGAGCTGATAGACTGGGGAGCATTGTCTCCATCCGATCGCGTGCTCGAGCTCTACTCCGGCGCCGGCAATTTTACCCTACCGATTGCCCGGCACGCCGGAGATGTCGTCGCCGTCGAAAGCGACGCGCGAGCGGTCGTCAACGGGAAAAAGAACGGCGACAAATACAGTTTGAAAAATATCCGGTGGATTCAGGCGCACGCGCCGCAAGCCGCGCGGCGGCTGCGCGCGGCGGGCGAGAGGTTTACGAAAATTATCCTGGACCCGCCGCGCTCCGGCGCGAAAGGTCTGGAGGACGATCTGGCGGCGCTCGGCGCCAAGACCATTTTGTATGTCTCGTGCAATCCCGCGACGCTTGCCCGCGACCTCGCGGCGTTGGCAAAAAAGGGGTATGTTTTGAAGCGCGTCCGCCCCGTCGATCTCTTCCCTCACACGTTTCACATCGAAGCCCTGGCGGAACTCGCTCTGGAATGAAGAAACCCAAAGTAAGTTGCTGATTATGCAGCGCTAAATGTGCACAGAAATTACTACATTGTAATCTTCGAGGCGCCTCTGATATAGTTCACAGCGCACAGGAGGACTCGATGTCACAGGCGAAGAAAAACCCTGCTCCCAAAGTCACCATCATCGGCAGCAAGGGCGCCGACCAAGCGATCAACTACCTTTTGGAGGACCGGCACGAACTCGATTGGCTCGTAGCCGTCGGCCGCACGCGCGACGGCGATATCATCTTCTACGACAGCGGCGGCGATATCATCCAGGACCTCGGCTCGCTCGAATACGTAAAGGAGAGAATCTTAAGGGACTACTTCGGGGACACCGAAGACTGATATAACCTCACCCCGTGCGGCGAGCCACCGCTACCGAGGATCCCAGCAGCGATCGTTATCGCTACGAATGCACCTTCGCGAACGTCGTCTTCTTGCCGGCCGCGGTCGTGCACGGCAGTTCATCTTTCTTGGTGAACTCGCAGCGATAAACCACCGTGTTTCCCCCGCCCGCGCCCGAAAAGCGGGTTTGCAGCCTCACCCGTTTGCCCTTCACGTCGCCGCTCAGCATCGGGATTTCTCCCTTGCCGCCCCTGCCCGGAATCTTCGCGGACCCGGCGATCTTGCCGCCTTCGACGCTCGTCACGTCGATCTCGAGCTTTCCACCCATCGGCGGCTCGCCGCTCCACCTGCCGATGAGATCGCTCGAGCTCGGCGCATCCGCCGCCGGCGCCGCCAAAGGAACTGCGAGGAGCCACACGACAGCATAAAGTAAACCGGTCCTTTTCATAAAACGCTCCTCCCGCCTACTTTTCGACTTCCACGAGATAGTCCTCGCCGGCCCATTTGCTTTCAGCAGTCCAGTAGAACGTAAAGCGCAGCGGCGCGCGCTGACCGGACGGCACTGCGATATCGGTGTAGTGAATCCCGATGCCGACGCCACGCGCGTCGTCCTCGGCGACCGTGCGCCACTCGTCGCGCGTCCAGCGCAGACGAAAAGGCGCGGACGCCTGAACGCGGAGCGTGGCTCCCGCCGATAACCGCGCCGGCTGGCGGTTGGCCTTCCATATCTCCAGATCGCGGCGCGCGCCATTCGCGTAGCGCTGCTCGACCAGCGGGATGCGGTCGAAAACCTCCTCGTCCCACGCCGAGCGCAGCAACTTCATGTACTCCGAATGCGCCCACATGAGCGGCATCGCCGCCCCAGTCGCCTTGCCGAAATACATCTCGCGCTCCGGCAGATCGGGGCGGTCCCAGATCTGCTCGGGCAGCATGCCGCCTTTGGTGGCGAAGCCCTCGATCGCGCGGATCAGGTGCGCCGCCGGCCTGCCCGCGGCCAACTCGTAGTGCGCTCGCTCGCCGGTGAGCAGCGGCCACGCGCGGCCGACGCCCCAGCCGTTGAAGCCGCGGCCGTCGTCACGCTGGCCGAAGCCGTCGTGATTGTACCGCCGCCAGCACGGACCGGACGGCGTATCGACCTTCAGCACGGCGTCGACCACGCGGAGCGAATCCTCGATCAGCGGATCGCGCGGACGGCGGATGCCGTAGCGCACGAGCTCCAGGAATCCCGCATCGATGACGTCGCGCGCCGGGAAGTCGGCCGGCGCCCCCGGCGGGCGGTTGCGGATCGTGACGATCCCCACATTCGGATCTTCTACGGGCCGCGGATTTTTCGGATCGACGGGATTGATGCGGATGTAATGCCGGCGGATTCCCGGCACGAGCTCGCCTTCGCTCGTCACTGTCCAGCGCTCGACCCGCGCCTCGAGGAAATCGGCATAAGCTTCGATGAAGCGCGCGCTCTCCTCGTCGCCCTTCCTACGCGCGAAGTCGGCCGCGCACACGAGGCCGGCGATATGCGCGGCGAGCGTCGACGGCGAGTAGCCGTTGTTTTCCTCCCAGCGCTCCTGCTGCGTCGCCGGCGGATGGTCGATTAGAAAGCGTGCCGCTTTCAGCACCATCGGCGTCGGATCGAACTCTTGCAGCGCGTCTAATTCTTTCAGGCGCCACGCGAGAATGATCGGAAACGCGACCTCGTCGAGCTGGATGCCGGTCCAGTGCGGCCTTCCGTCGAGCCAGAAGTTCTGGTTGAAGCCGCCGTCGTCGCGTTGCGCCGCGGCGAGATAGATCAGCGCGCGCAGTGGAGTTTCGGTGTCGCCGGTCGAGAGCAGCGCCGAAGCGCTCTGGCAGAGATCGCGCGTCCAGACGAGGTGGTAGCCGCCGAGGCCGTCGTCGTCGCTACGCTCCTCGCCCCAGGGAATGCTGAGCGACGCGATCAGCGCGCCGGGAAAACTCTTGTCCTCGTGCGCGTGCAGGAGCGTATGGCTGATGCAGTAGAGACGCCCGCCGTCGCCGGCAATCCGCTCGAGCGGATGCGTATGGCAGCGCACGCGCTTCCACTGGTCCTCGAAACGGCGCCGCTGCTCGTCGAAGTGGACGCCGAGGCCCTGCATAAGCGTCGTGGTCGCCGCCTGAAAACCGGGCCCGAATCCCACGCCGAGAGTGAATTCGCGCGACGCGGAAAGATCGATCTCGGCTGTGAGCGCGATGTTGCCGTCGTTCGCGTAGTCGAATTCCCAGTCCATCTGGAAGTTGTCGTGCAGATCGGTCCAGCCGTCGCTCGCGCCCACGTAGCCGCACGACGTGCGCTTGAACGGCGCGGTCGCGCCGAGCGCAAGATAGACCCAATTCCGAAACGCGACGACGACTGTCCGGCCGGCCACTTCCGCGCGCGCCGCGTTGTTGCCCCACCCGCGCCCTTCGAGGTGCGGCGCGAGGAGGACATATAGGTGGAGCTTCTTGAGCAACTCCTCGTCGCCTTCGAGACGCGTGTGCACAAGCACGCAGGAAAGATGCGGATCGGAGATAATCTCTTGGACGATGGCGTAGCGTCCGAGGGGATCGCGCGAGATCAGCCGAAAGCCCGGCGCGTGATGGTCGATGTAGTCGCCCTCATAGACGAGATCGCGCTTCTGTTCGTGAAAGAAGGATTCGCCGTCGGTGACGAGGTATTGCAGGTCGCGCGTCTGCGGCATGTCGACGCGGGGATAGTAAATCTCGTTCAGGATGCCGTGCGACGCCGTAAACCAGACGCGGCTCGCCGTGTGATAGGCGGTGCCGACGCCCTCCTTCCGGCTATGCGTCCAGGCCGGCGGCATGCCGGGGGCGCCGAAGGCGCGGCGCCCTTGCAGTAAATTTTGCAAGCGAAGCTCCAGGCGGCCTCGATAGTGCTGCACCGGTAAAGCTTCGCCGCGGCGAGCGACAACGGGCTGCAACCAGTAAAATAGCGAGTTTTATGAGCACTGCAAGCGCAGCGCCAGCCGACCTGGAATTCCCTATTGGACTTTGGTCCAATAGGCACTCTCGTAAATTTATGGGTATGAGCGGATAATCGCCGGATGCTGCCTTTACTCGACAGTTAAGAGGAGGATTAACTATGGATACAAATGCCATCTTGAACACGACGCTTGCAACGCTGACTCACGCAGGCCTCCTGATCGTCGGCGCCTTCGTCCTGTTGATCGTCGGCCGGTGGCTCATCGGTTTCGCGGTGGGCAGAATCACCGCAGCGCTCGAGAAACAGCACGTCGACCCGACGCTGCTGCGCTACACGGGCAATATCGTCGCCGTGATTCTGAACGTCGCGTTGATCGTCGCGATCCTCGGGTACTTCGGCGTCGAGACGACGACGTTCGCGGCCCTTCTCGCCGCGGCCGGCGTCGCTATCGGGCTTGCGTGGAGCGGCCTGTTGGCGAATTTCGCCGCCGGCGGATTTCTCATTGTGCTGAGACCCTTCAAGGCCGGCGATTTTGTCACCGCCGGAGGCGTGACCGGCACGGTCAAGGAAATCGGTTTGTTCGTCACCACGATTAA
>DASWZY010000308.1:0-2033 GCA_036407055.1 Binatia bacterium | reverse complement strand
GCGAGCGCGATGTGCCGCCGGAGATCTTTCAGGCGTACTTTCTTGAGGTCGCGGCCGTCGAGGGTGACGCGGCCGGCCGACGGATCGTAGAAACGCGGCAGCAAATTAAGCAGCGTGCTCTTGCCCGCGCCGCTCGAGCCCACGAAGCCGACGCTCGTGCCCGGCGGAATTGTCACGTTGATGTCGCTCAGCACGGGCTTTCCCGCGACGTACTGGAAGTGCACGCGCTCGAAGCCGAGCGCGCGCGGCTTGCGCGGCAGGCGGAGCGCGTCGGGCGCGTCGGCGACGAGCGTGTTTTTGTCCAGCTCCTCGAAAATGCGCCGCGTCGCCACAAGGCCGCCTTGAAGATTCATGCCGGCGCCCGTCAACTGGCAGAGCGGGTCATACATCATGCCGAGGTAGCTCATGAAGACCATCAGCTCGCCGGGCGTGAGCACGTGCGTATAGACGAGCCAGCCGCCGTAGCCGAGAATCAGCGCGCCGCCGGAGCCTAGGATCGCGCCGATGCTGAGCGCGTAGCCGACCTCCTGCCGGGTCATGCCGAGCCACGAGTTGACGCAGCGCTCGGCCGCGGAGCCGAAGCGCGACAGCTCGTCGTCCTCGCGGCAGAACGCCTGCGTCAAGCCGATCGCCGACATCGAGCGGTGCGCCGCGCTCAGGAAATCGCTCTCGGCCTCCTTCGCCTCGGTCGACTTCCGGTTGAAGCGGCGGCCGAAGACGATGTTGACCAGCATGAGAGGCGGCACGACGAGCAGCGCCGCGAGCGTCAGCGGCGCGCTGCGCGCAAATAGGATCGAGAGAATGATCGCCATCGTCACGAGGGCGAAGCTCACGCTGATGAGAACGCCCAGCACCATCTGGCATCCGAGCGTGTCGGTCGTCAGGCGAAAAACCGAATCGCCCATCGGCCGCGCGCTGTGATACGCGAGATGCATGTGCTGGAGCTTGCGGAAGAAATCGTGCCGCAGGCGCAGCACGCCGTTGTAGTTGATGCGCGCGCCGAGGAGCTTTTTGACGACGCCGATGAGCTCCTGCACGAGCCGCAGCCCGAGGGCGATCGAAGCGAGGCCGACGATCTGCATGAGCGGCTCATGCGGCAGCCGGGCGAGGAACAGCCGGTGAATGTAGTCGTGGCGCGCGGGCGAACCGACGAGCGTGTCGATCAGCACGGCAAGCGGCCAGGCCTGGAGGATGCTGATCAAGACCGAAATCGTCATCAGGGCGACGAGGAATACGATCGCCTTCGTGTCGTCGCGAAAGTAAGACAGACAGCGCCGCACGTGGCGCCGGTCGGCCTTGCTGCCGAAGCAGAAAAATAGATGGATTGCTTTTTGAAACATGCGCTTACACCTCATGATGAAAATCCAAACGCTGCGAAGCTGAATGGGGTGAAGGAGCAGGAAGAAACCGGAAATGACCTGCGGCGTTCTCTGATGTTCCCGTGAGGGTAATGAATGGCGCTCAGAAATACAAGGTAAATACCTGAGGCGAGTTACTAAACCTTTGAGGGAATCCCCTAACCGGGTTAAGAGGCTTCGGCAAAAAAAAGCGGCCGTGATCAGCGGCCGCCTGCGGGAAAAAACCTTAAGAATTAAGGGAAAAATCAGCGGCGGCGCACGTTCGCACCGCTCTCGTCGCGCGCATTGGCGTTGTAGTCGACGCCGGGGACCGTCGAGATCGTCGTCGTCTCGTCGATGAACTTGCCGAGCTCGCAATTGAAGGCGTCCGGCGCTTCGAGGTTGACCATATGGCCGGCGCCGGGGACATTGACAGCGCGCGCGACGGGGATGCGCTCGGCCATGTCGCGGACCTTTTCCGGCGGCGTCAGCACGTCTTCCGCGCCGGCGATGCAGAGCACGGGACAGCGAATCTCCGGCAGGATCGACGAAAAATCCGGCCGGTCGGCGATCGCGCGCAGCATCGCGGCGACCCCCGCGGGACTGTTCTCGCTCGCCATGGCCTGGAGCCGCGATATGAGGTCGGGGTGGCAGCGCTGCGTATCCCAGCCGAGCAGCTTGGGGATATATTCCGAC
>DASWZY010000307.1:0-1907 GCA_036407055.1 Binatia bacterium | reverse complement strand
TTCCCGTCGCCGGTCGAGGGATGCACGAGGACGTCGAGCCCTTCGCGGTTGAGCATGAGCCAGGGCACGACTTTCTCGAATTCCTCGGGCGCGAACAGCGCCTGGTACATCGGCTTCAGATGCGGCCCGACGAGCTCGTCGTGCCAGCTGCCGAGTTTGACGTTGAACTCCGCGAGTCCCTCGCGCACGCGCGCCGCGACGGCCTTCGTCTCGGGCGTATAGTAGATGTGCGCGTGATATCCTTGAATATCCCCGATCGGCCGCGCCATAGACACCTCCGCTGTTCGGAAATAATGCTAAGTTCGATTCCGCCAAGAAGCAAGGTCTATATTTCGCCGCGACGGAAGCAGCCGGCGAGATGATCGTTGACCATGCCGGTCGCCTGCATGTGCGCGTAGCAGATCGTCGATCCGACGAACGTAAAGCCGCGGCGCTTGAGCTCGCGGCTCATCGCGTCGGACTCCGGCGTGCGCGCAGGAATATCCTTCGGCGCGCGGAAGCGGTTACGCTTCGTGTTTCCGCCGGTGAACTGCCAGATGAAGCGGTCGAACGTGCCGAATTCTTTTTGCACGGCCAGAAAAGCTCGCGCGTTCGTGACCGCCGCCGCGATCTTGAGGCGGTTGCGGATGATGCCGGGATCGGCGAGCAGCTTCTTGATTTTCGCCGCGTCGTAGCGCGCGACCTTCGCCGCGTCGAAGCCGTCGAATGCGCGCCGATAATTATCGCGTTTTTTGAGCACCGTCTCCCAGCTGAGACCCGCCTGCGCGCCTTCGAGGAGCAGAAACTCGAACAAGCCGCGATCGTCGTGGAGCGGGACGCCCCATTCCTTGTCATGGTACGCGATGAGAATGTCGGACTTCGCCCAGAAACAGCGGCGACGCTGCGGCGGAGCTTTCAAAGCGCGCCCTGGCGCAGGAGAGCGACCCAGCGCGCGAGCGCGTCGAGCAGCATCTTGATGCGCTCGCGGAGCTTCTCGTCCGTGAGATTTCCTTCCGTGTCGAAACTCTTCGCCGCGTGCGAGACATAGATGTCGGGCTTCGGCAGCACGAGCGTCTCGGTGAAAACGAACGACTGCCGCAGCGCGAGCTGCGCGCGCGCCGTTCCCATCTGCCCGCCGGACGCGCCTATGATCGCCGCCGGCTTTTTTTGCAGCGGCGATTGGTTCGACGGCCGCGAGGCCCAGTCGATCGCGTTCTTCAATAGGCCGGGCACGGAATAATTGTATTCCGGCGTCGCGATCAACAGCGCATCGGCGGTGCGGATTTTTTCCTTGAACTCGGCGACGGGCGGCGGCAGCCCCTGCTCCTCGACATCGGCGTTGTAAAGCGGAATCGGCGCGAGATCGAAGGTCTCGATCGCTATGCCCTCGGGCGCGGCTTGAACGGCGGCGCGGATGAGCCCGCGGTTGAACGAATTGCGCCGCAAACTCCCGGCGAACGCCAGGACGCGCAGTTTCTCAGAAGCCATAAAAACTTCCGTTCGCCTAACCGACCTTCTGCCGGGGGGCGTCTTGGAACAGCGGCCGGCCGCTACCGCAGTTCCAGCACTCGCTGAACTGGCCGTCGATTTCGATGCGGCACTTCTTACAGTGCCACGGCTTCGCCGCCGCTCTCAGCGGCGCGAGCACGCGCTTCAAGACTCTCCGCGCCTCCGCGTAGCGCTGATCGTCGAGCACCCAGAGCTCCGGCCAGCATTCGATCGGCGGCAGCTCGCCCACGGCGCCGGCTAGATAAAGGTTCTTCACCGTGCAGCGGACGCCGCCGCTTTCGAGCAGGTTTTTCAAATGGCTGATAACCAGCGGGCTCTGAGCCGTGTACAATTTTTTCATGATTGCAGCGCCTGCTTCGCCCAATTGAGGATGATTTCTTTATCTCCCGGCGCGAGCTTCGCCTCGGAGTGCAACAAAA
>DASWZY010000306.1:0-12792 GCA_036407055.1 Binatia bacterium | reverse complement strand
ACGCCGGCGTTGCTGTCGGTGAGGAAGTCGAATTTATTGACCACGTCCTTTTTCAGCAGGCGCTCGACAAACGGGCGGCCGAGGATGCTGGCGACCTCGAAGGCGATCCATGACCCGAGGCTCAGACCAATGGTCGACAGGATAAAGCCATAAATCTTTCCGTAGAGATAGCCGCCGACGATGCCGGTGACCTCGCCGGGGATCGGCGAGACGACGACTTGAACCGCTTGCAGCAGGACAAAACCGGCGGCAGTGTACGGGCCAAACCAGGCCGTGAGAAATTCAGCAACGCGCTCCGTCCGCGCCTGCACCGCCTGCAGATCTTCGAGCTCTTCCCAAGACGGGCCGAAGACGTTAAATGGCTGCGGGCCGTAGCGGCTGAACAGAAAAATGAGGGCGATCAGGACCGCGAGAATCGCGCCTCGTATGAGCAGGCGGTGTCGCTTCGATCTCATGGTTTAACCAGATTTTAGCAGCAATTTTCGCGCGTGACGAGCGCGCCCGCCGCCGCGATTCCGTCGTCTATATGCCAGCCGGATGCTAAAAGCGAGAGAAGGGCGGGGCACAAAAAAGCCGGGCGGGGGAGACCCCGCCCGGCTGTATTGGCAAGTATCGAGAGAGCGAGAAAGCTACATCTTCTTCTCGTCGCCCTTCTTGTCCTTGCTGTCGCCCTTCTTGCTGTCTTTGCTGTCGGACTTCTTCTCGTCGCCTTTCTTGCTCTCGCTCTTTTTCTTCTCGTCGCCCTTTTTCTCCTTCTCTTCCTTCTTCTCTTGCGCGAACGCCGGAGCAGAGATCACAGGAGAAAGAGCCAAGGCGGACCCGATCATGGCCGCCACCAGCCATAGAAATACACGGCTTTTCATATTATCCCTCCTTTCCACACCCCGCCGTCCCGTAGATTTGCCCAGGCTCTCGTAATCTGCCGACCGGGGATAGCCGGCCGAGCCGGAGCAGATTGGCGCGATGTTTAATAAAATAGCGTTAAATTGTCAAGAGATGTCATGCGTTCGGCGCGCTCAAGAGCGCCGGCTCGCAGCCCGCATCGCATGGTAGATGAGAAAGCGCATCAGGCCGGGAAAGACCCCTTTCAGATAGCAGATCAATGCGAGCGAGCGCGGCAGCACGATGCGAAACTTTTTTTTCGCAATCGCGTGGATTGCCGCGCGCGAGACGTCGGCGGCGTCCAGCACCATGAATTCCGGCGGTTCCGGCGCGCGCTCGTCGAAGCTGCGGCGAAAATTCGTCCGGACCGGCCCCGGGCAGACCACGGCCACGTGGACGCCGTACGGCTTGAGCTCATGATAGAGGCTCTCGGAGAAGCCGATCTGGGCGAATTTGGTCGCACAATAGGGCGCTATTTCCGGCGTTCCCATGATGCCCGAGATCGACGAGATGTTGACGATGACGCCCGAGCGCCGCGCAATCATCGACGGCAGCACTTCCTTGGTGCAATAGACGGTGCCGAGATAATTCGTGCAGAGCATCGCTTCGATCCCGTCGATCGGGGTCTCGGCGAGCGGCCGGTAGTCGCCGAAACCCGCGTTGTTGACGAGGATGTCGACGCGGCCGAATTTTGCGAGCGCATCCTGGACCATGCGCTTGACGGCCGCGGGATCGCTCACGTCGCATTCGACCACTTCCGAGGCGCCGCCGTAGCGCCTGAGCCCCGCGGCGGTCTCGTCCAGGCGCGCCAGCGAGCGGCTCGAAGCGACGACCGTCGCGCCCTGCGCGGCCAGATCGAGGGCGATCTGCCGTCCGATGCCGCTCGAAGCGCCGGTAACGAGTGCGATGGCATTTTTAAAGTCGATCGGAGCCATCTAACTATGATAGACAGTGCCGGCGGAATTCGCCATCGATCGGAAATAAGCCATGCGTGACGTTTTTGTAGGGGCACGGCGTGCCGTGCCCTGGATTCGGAGCCCTTCGACAGGCTCAGGGCGAACGGAGAAAAATGGGATTACGGTAACAGAATAAATTCCGTTCGTGCTGAGCTTGTCGAAGCATTCTTCGATTTCCTCAAGTCTGCGTCACGAAACAATATCCTGCAGCGCTTCGGGCAGCGTCGGATAACGAAAGCGATAGCCGCGGCGCTCCGCCTCAGCCGGGACGGCGCGCTGGCCCGTGAGCAGGACGTCGGCCATTTCGCCGAAGGCGAGCCGCAGCACGAACCCCGGCACCGGCGCCCAGCTCGGACGGCCTAGCGCCTTGCCGAGCGCCGCGCACAATTCCTTCATGCGCACCGGTTCCGGCGCGGTCGCGTTCACCGCGCCGCCCGCGCTGGCCGCGAGCAAATGCTCGATCAGACCGACTTCGTCCTCGAGGTGAATCCACGGCATCCATTGCCGGCCCGAGCCGAGCGGCCCGCCGATGAAGAACTTGAACGGCGGGATCATCTTCGCCAGCGCGCCGCCTGCTTTGCCGAGGACGACGCCTGTGCGAAGCCGCGCGACGGCGACGCCGTGCGCCTCGGCCCGGAGCGCCTCCGCCTCCCACTCGCGGCATAGGCCGGCGAGGAAATCTTTGCCCGGCGGCTCCGCCTCGGTGACTTCTTCGTCGCCGCGCGGCCCGTAATAGCCGACTGCCGAGGCGTTGAGCAAAAACCTCGGCTTGTGTTGCGCGTCGGCGATCGCCTGCACGATTGTCCGTGTTGTCTCGATCCGGCTCGAGCGCAGGCGCGCTTTTTGCGCCCGCGTCCAGCGTTGTCCGGCGATAGGCTCGCCCGCCAGGTTGACCACCGCATCCGCGCCGTTAACCGCCGCTACCAGCGCGGGACGGGGACGCGGCGACGCATCCGGCTGCCATACGACAGTCTCCGATCGCTCTAACGCTTTCGCCGACGTCCGTGTCAGCAGCACGACGGCATGGCCCCGGGTCTGGAGACTTCTGATGAGCGCGGCCCCGATGAAGCCCGTGCCGCCTGCAACGACGATTTTCATTTATCTATGCGGTAAACGTGCGTCTTTAACAGTCGTCTAATCGTGATAGGATAGCAAGATAACGCGCGACTCTTACCCCATACACCGCCGATATGAGCCGTAGCAACGGAAGACCTTACCCCCGAAAAGTCGTCGTCACCGGCATCGGGGCGGTGAGTCCGAACGGCATCGGCGCCGAAGCGTTCTGGCGCGCGACCCGAAACGGCGAGAGCGGCATCGCCCCCATCGCTTCGTTCGATCCCTCCGCGCTCGCCTGCCGCGTAGCCGGCGAAGTCAAAAACTTTCAACCCGAGCACTATCTTTCGTCTAAGGATTTGAAGCGGACCGGGCGCGCGGTGCCGCTGGCGATCGCGGCGGCGCAGGAGGCGCTGCAGTCGGCGGGCCTCGAGGCTCCGATGACGCTCGAAGAGAAGCGCTCCTGGGGCGTGATCCTCGGCAGCGGCGGCGGCACGCCGGACTTCACCGAGGAGCAATACCGGCTTTATTTCAGCGATCAGCTCAGGAGGGCGAGCGCCTACAATGTATCCAGCTCGACCATCGGCACGCTCTCCAGCGAGATCTCGCTCCATTTCGATTTTCGCGGGCCGAGCCACATCGTCTCGACCGGCTGCACGAGCTCGACCGATGCGATCGGCTACGCCTTCAACCTGATCCGCTTCGGCCAGGCCGACCGGCTCGTCACCGGCGGCGTCGACTCGACGATTACGCCGGGGATCATGCACGGCTTTTCGATCATGCGGGTGATCTCGACCGCGCGCAACGAGGCTCCGGCGCGCGCCTCGCGGCCGTTCGACCGCGGGCGCGACGGCTTTGTCCTCGGGGAAGGCGCCTGGATGCTCGTCCTGGAAGAGGAGGAGCGCGCGCGCTCGCGCGGCGCGGCGATTTACGCCGAGCTTCTGGGCTACGCCTCGACGTGCGACGCCTACCACATGGTGCGCCTCGACCCGAGCGGCGAGGAGCCGGCGCGCGCGATGGCGCTCGCGCTCGAAAACGGCGGCGTCGCCAAGGACGAGGTCGGCTATATCGCGCTGCACGGCACCTCCACGGTCTTGAACGACAAGACCGAGACGCTCGCGGTCAAGCGCTGCTTCGGCCAGCGCGCGTACGACATCCCGATGAGCTCGATCAAATCGATGATCGGCCATCCGCAGGGGGCGTCGGGTGCCGCCGGTCTCGCGGCGGCGATTTTCGCGCTCCGCGACCGCTTTCTACCGCCGACGATCAACTACGACGACCCCGACCCCGAGTGCGACTTGAACTACATCCCCAACCGCGGCGTCGCCGCCGACGCCGAGATCGCGCTGTGCAACTGCATCGCCTTCGGATCGAAAAACTCGGCGCTCGTCGTGCGCCGCCGCGACTAGCCATGCGCCACAGCGAAGAGAAAGAGCTGATGGACTCGCCGGGCGCTTCGCCCCGTCTGCTCGAAGGCGACCTCGGCAACCTGCGCGCGCTCAACCGCGTCCTCGGCGCGAAGCGCGGCATCTTCAAGTTTCTCAGCGCGACCGTCGAGCAGAACCGGATGCGGGAATTCTCCCTGCTCGACGTCGGCACCGGCAGCGCGGATATTCCGATCGCGATCGTCGAATGGGCGAGAAAACGCGGGCTCGCGGCGCGCATCGTCGCGCTCGAGGCGCATCCGATTACCGCCGTCGTCGCGCGGCGCCGCGTTGCGGATTATCCGGAGATTGCGATCGTCCGCGCCGACGGCTTTAAGCCGCCGTTCAAGCCCGGCGCTTTCGACTTTGTCCTCGCTTCCCAGGTGCTGCACCATTTCTCCGAGGACGAGATCACGGCGCTGCTCCGCGCTTGGGCGGAGACCGCGCGGCGCGCGCTGCTGGTGAGCGATCTCGTGCGCCATCCGCTCGCCTATGTTGGCATCAGGCTGATCACCATTCTTTTCACCAGGAATGAGATGACCCGCGTCGACGCGCCGCTCTCGGTGCGCCGCGCCTTTACCGTGGACGAATGGCGCAATCTCTTTCGCCGCGCCGGTGTCGGCCCGGCGGATGTCCTGCCGCTTTTCCCTTTCCGCGTCTTCGCGCGCCTGCGGCTCGGCCGTGAATCGCTTTGACGCCGCCGTCGTCGGCGCCGGCCCGGCCGGCTCGGCGGCGGCAATCTTCCTCGCGCGCCGCGGCTACGCTGTCGCGTTGATCGACAAGGCGGTCTTCCCGCGTGACAAGCTCTGCGGCGATTTTTTAAATCCCGCCGGCTGGAACCTTTTCGGCCGGCTCGGCATCCGCGACCCGCTGCTCGCGTCGGATCATCAAAAAGTAACCGCGTTCCGCGTCTCGACCGCGTCGGCCGAAGCGCTGATCCCGTTCACGCGGGTCTTCGGCGTCGGCCTGCGCCGGCGCGCATTCGACGATTTGCTGGTGAAACAAGCGGTCCGGGAAGGCGCGCTGCTCTATGAAGGGGTGAAGCTCACCGCCCTCGAGCGCGAGGGCGGCGGCTGGAAACTGCGCGGTGAAAACGGCTCGGGAGAGCGGGAATTTTTTTCGCGCCTTATCATCGGCGCCGACGGCCGGAATTCATGGACCGCGCACCGTCTCGGCGCGATTACGGCACAAGCCACGCCGGGGCGCTTCGTCGGCTTTCAGCTGAGTCTTGCCCGCTGCCGTGTACCGGCCGGCGAGATTCAGATTCACGCGTTTCCGGGCGGCTACGCCGGCGTCATGGCGCTCGGCGGCGGCGCGGCGAATCTATCGTTCGCCATCGACAAGACGATCGCGCGTGAACATCCGATTGAAGCGATCGTCGCGAATCATTTTTCGAAGAATCCTCATCTCCATTCGGTCGTCACGCCGTGCACGATCGCCGCGGTTCGGTCGATCTATCCGCTCGACTTCGCGCCGCGGCGCCGCTACGGCGACGGTTTTTTGCTCGCCGGCGACGCCGCGCGCGTGACCGAGCCAGTCACCGGCGAAGGCGTCTATTTCGCGCTCAGAAGCGGCGAGCTCGCCGCTGCGGCGGCCGATGCGGCGCTGCGTCGCGGCGACGTCTCGGCGCGGCAGCTCGCGGGCTACGACGCGGCCTGCCGCGACGCGCTTGCGCGCCGGCAGGCCGTCAATCGGCTGATCCGCGCGCTCATCCTGCGGCCGTATCTCATGGCGCCGCTGATGCGGCTCAGAACCAGGAACAATTTTCCCATCAACCGGCTGGTGGACGAAGTCTGCCGCGCCGAGCCTTAGGCGCGCTATTCTTTCACCGCGGCGACGTCGAAAGTAACTTCGATCTCGTCTTTCACGCGCACGGTCCCGCCGAAAAGCGAGACCGGCGTTATCTTGTAATCGGTTTGCAGCAGGGGAAACCGGCCGCGCGCCCGCAGTCTGCCGTTGTCGATGGTTACATCCGTGCTGATGGATAATGCCCGCGTGACGCCGTGGAGCGTCAAATCGCCGGCGATCCTCGCCCGGTAGCTCCCGTCGGGATTCGCGCGCGCCTCGACGCGCGTGCTCCGGAAGACGATCTCGGGAAATCTCTCCGCCTCCAGCACCGGGCCGCGCATCGTCGTCTCTATATCGCGGCGGTCGCCGTCGCTGATCTTGTCCACGACGCCGAGCGAAGCGGCGCGCGCCGTCAGGCGCAGCGTTGCGCCGCCGCCTGCCTCGACGACGGCTGCGCCGTCAAAGTCGCGCGCGGCGATCGTATGGTCGTGCGCGAAGGCGGAGAAAAAACCGGCGGCGAAGGCGCGCACGACGATATGACTTTCCGCGGGATCAATCCGGTAGCGGCCCGGCGCGGGCGGCTCCGCGGCTTCGAGCGGCACGGATAGAATTAGGAAAGTCAAAGACAGCGCGAGGATCGCGGCGCTTACCCGCATGGTAAGATTCTGAACGACTTGCCCCTTGTTTCAATAGCGTCAAAGCGAATAGAATTGTCGAAGTTTTCGCGGAGACGCATGCGCGATGGCCGATAAGTTCACGCCGGAAGAAATGAAGGCGCTGGCGCCGTTTTTCACCAACCTCGACGCCGATGTCTTCGGCCTGAAGCTCCCGCAGGAGGTCGCCGGCGCGCTCTTCTCGCGCTACAGCCGCTCGGCCAAGAGCCTGCGCCGGACGTTTTACGACGAATTTCTCGGCGATCCGGAGCTCGCGCTGAAAGACCTGCTCAGCGGCGCGCTGCCGTCCGGCGACAGCAGCGCCGCGCTCGCCAAGGCGCGCGCGTTTTACGACCGCGTTCTGGTCGGCTATGGCGACGATTCGGTCGCTCAATTGGGCGCCGCGCACCTCGCGTGCGAGAACATCTCCAACGTCGCCGCCAACATCCTGGAAGACGCGCGCATCGGCATCGCGCCGCTGGAGAAGTCTACGCGCTACGTGCGCTTCGACCAGAAAGACGCTGCGGGAAATCATTTCTTCTATCGCGAGCCCAAGATCATGGCCTCGCGCCATCGCGAGGAATATCTCGCCGTCATGAATCTCCTCTTCGAGACCTATTCCCGCCAGATCGATCCGGTGATCGAGTTCGTCAAGCGCTCGCTGCCGATCGACGACATCGAGCTGCGCCATCCCGAGACGGGCGCGGCCGTGAGTTACCGCGACGCGCAAAAAGACGAGAAGCTGAAGAAATGGGCCGAGGGCGCGTACCGCTCGACGATCCGCACGCAGGCGTGCGACATTCTGCGCGGCTATCTGCCCGCGGCGACGCTCACTAACGTCGGCTTCTTCGGCGTCGGCCAGGCGTTCGAGTATCTTCTCACGAAACTTTACTCCGGCGAGCTCGCCGAGATGCAGGAGCTCGCGCGCTCGATGCACCGCGAGCTGAATCAGCTGATTCCGTCGTTCGTCAAGCGCGCAAAGCGGAGCGAATACTTGTCCGAGACCCACAGCGCGACACGCGCCGCCGCGGAGCGCATCGCGGGAACGAAACCGTCGGCCGCCGCCGGGCCGGTGGCGCTCGTTTCCTACGACGAGCGCGGCGAGGAGAAGGCGCTCGCGGCGATCCTGTATCCTCACACGCGCCGGCCGCTCGCCGAGCTGGAGAAGCTCGCGACGAAATTATCGCGGGAAGAGCGCGAGCGCGTCTTCGCGGAATACTTCGGCCGGCGCCGCCACCGGCGCGACAAGCCCGGGCGCGCGCTCGAGCGCGTCTACTACACCTTCGACATCGTCGGCAATCTCGGACTTTACCGCGACCTGCACCGCCACCGGATTCTCACGCAGGAGCGCCAGGACTTCACGACCGCGCACGGCTACGATACGCCGGCGGAGGTCGTCGAAGCCGGCTTCCAGGCCGAGTTCGACCGCGCGATGGAGAAAGCCGCGGCGCTCACGGAAGCGATGCGCGCGGACATGGCGCTCGAAAGCCAGTACGCGGTGCCGTTCGCGTACAAGATCCGCTGGACGATGACGATGAACCTGCGCGAGGCGGTGCACATCGGCGAGCTGCGCACGATGCCGCAGGGCCATCCCGACTACCGCTTCATCGTCCAGGAGATGTGGCGCAAGATCGGTGCCGTGCATCCGGCGCTCGCGCGCGCGGCCAAATTCATCGACTGGAAAGACTATCGGCTCGGCCGGTTGCAATCGGAGATGCGGACGGAGTACAAAAAATCGTCCTTCTAGTGAAAACGTGACGGCCATCGCCCTGTTGCTCTTTCTCTTTCTTTTCGCCGCGCCCACCCGGGGGCAGGCGCTCAAGCTGCAATCGGCTTATTCTTCGATCGCGGTCGGACAATCTTTAATCTGGGTCACTAAAGAGGCCGATATTTTCAAAGAGAACGGTCTCGACGTCCAATTGTTGTTCATCGGCGGCTCGACGACGGTGACGCAGGCGGTGCTCGCCGGGGACGTGCCGATTGTCCTCATGGCAGGCTCCGGCGCGATCAATTCCACGCTCTCGGGCTCGGACTTGGTGCTGCTCGCCAGCACGAAAAAAGAGCCTGCGCAGCCGTTCCTGGTCGTGTCCAAGGACACCAAAAGCGCGGCGCAGCTCAAGGGCAAAAAGCTCGCGGTGAGCCGGCTCGGCGCGTCTTCCGACTTTCTCCTGCGCTACCTGCTAAAAAAAATGGGCCTCGCGCCCGACCGCGACGTTACGATCGTCCAGGTCGGCAGCTCGCCCGTGCGCATGGCGGCGCTCGCCAACGGCGCGATCGACGGCACCGCGCTCACGTTCGAGGAGATGCTGGTGGCGAAAAAGCTCGGCTTCAACGTTCTCCTTGACATCACCACGCTCGGCATCGAGGGCTTGAACAGCGACATCATCACGACGCGGCGCTACGCGCGCGAGTCGCACGACATCGCGATGCGCTTCGTCAAGAGCATGGTGAAAGGCGCGAGCTTTTATGCCAAGAACAAAAAATTCAGCATGGACGTGATCGCCAAGTACACCCGCAGCAAGGACTTGGAGAAGATCGAGAACGGTTACGACTACAGTACCAAGATCTACCAGCGAAAGCCCTACCCGGCGATGGCCGGCGTGCAGCTCGCGCTCGAAGAGATCGGCGAGAAGAACCCGGCGGCGAGAACCGCCCGGCCGGAGCAGTTCGTGGACAACTCGTTTATCAAGGAGCTCGACGAGAGCGGTTACATCGACGGGCTCTATAAATAACCCATGAGAACGCCGCTCGCCGTTATCGTTCTTTTCCTCCTCGCGGCGGCCCCGGTCCGGGGCCAGACCCAGCCGCTCCGGCTGCGCTCGGCCTATTCGACGATCGCGATCGGCCAGTCGCTCATCTGGGTCGCCAAAGAGGCGGGCATCTTCAAGGAAAACGGCATCGATCTCCAGCTGCTCTTCATCGGCGGCTCGACGACCGTCACGCAGGCGGTGGTTGCCGCAGACGTGCCGATCGTCATCATGTCCGGCGCGACGGCGATCAACGCGACGCTCTCGGGCTCCGATCTCGTGCTGCTCGGTAGCACGAAGAAAGACCCGGCGCAGGTGTTTCTCGCCGTCGCCAAGGACATCAAGACGCCCGCGCAGCTTAAGGGCAAAAAGCTCGGCGTGAGCCGCCTCGGCTCGTCGTCGGACTTCCTGCTCAAATATCTGCTCAAGAGGCTCGGTCTCGACCCCGCGCGCGACGTGACGATCGTGCAGGTCGGCTCCTCGCCGGTGCGCATGTCGGCGCTCGCCAACGGCGCGATCGACGGCACCGCGCTCTCCTTCGAGGAGATGCTGGTGGCGAAGAAAACCGGCTTCCCGATTCTCCTCGATCTCAGCACCTACGGCATCGAAGGGCTCAACAGCGACATCATCACGACGCGGCGCTACGCGCGAGTCGCGCGACATCGCGATGCGCTTCGTCCGGAGCATGGTGAAGGGCGTTAGTTTCTACATCAAAAACAAAAAGTTCAGCATGGACGTGATCGCGAAATACACGCGCAGCAACGATATGGAGAAGATCGACGCCGGCTACGAGTACAACGCGAAGATATTTTTGCGCAAGCCCTATCCCGCGATGGGCGGCGTCGCGCTCGCGCTCGAAGAGATCGGCGAGCGCAACCCGGCGGCGAGAACCGCGCGCCCCGAGCAGTTCGTCGACAACTCGTTCGTCAAAGAGCTCGACGACAGCGGCTACATCGACGCGCTCTATAAATAGGAGCAGCCATGCGCACGCGCCTCGGGTTAATTGTTTTTCTTATTCTTGCCGCCGCTCCGGCGTGGCCGCAGACTCAGCCGATCCGTCTCCGCTCGGCTTACTCGACCATCGGCATCGGCCATTCGCTCGTCTGGGTCGCCAAAGAATCGGGCGCGTTCATGGAAAACGGCCTCGATGTCCAGCTCCTCTTCATCGGCAGCTCGACGATGGTGACGCAGGCGATGCTCGCGGGCGACGTGCCGATCGCCGTCATGGCGGGCGGCGCGGCGATCAGCGCGACGCTCTCCGGGACGGACCTGGTGATGCTCGCGAGCGCGAAGAAGGATCCGTCGCAGGCCTACATGGTGGTCTCGAAAAACATCACCAGCGCCGCGCAGCTCAAAGGCAAAAAGCTCGGCGTGAGCCGCCTGGGCTCGGCGTCGGATTTTCTGCTCAAGTACATTCTCAAAAAACTCGGGCTCACGTCGGCCGACGTGACGATCGTGCAGGTGGGCAATTCGCCGCTGCGCATGGCGGCGCTCGCCAACGGCGCGATCGACGGCGCCGCGCTCTCCTACGAAGAGGTGATCGTCGCGAAAAGAATGGGCTTGTCGGTTCTACTCGACGTGAGCGCGCTCGGCATCGAGGGGCTGACCAGCGATGTCGTCACGACGCGGCGCTACGCGCGCGAATCGCGCGACGTTGCGCTCAGATACATCAAAGGCCTGGCGCGGGGATTGAGCTTTTATCTCAAGAACAAGAAATTCACCATGGACGTGATCGCGAAATACACCCGCAGCAACGACATGGAGAAGATCGAAGCCGGCTACGAGCACTACACGAAAATACTTTTGCGCAAGCCCTATCCCGCGATGGGCGGCGTGCAGATGGCGCTCGAAGAGCTCGGCGAGCGCAGCCCGGCCGCGAAGACCGCGCGGCCGGAGCAGTTCGTCGATACCTCGCTCGTGAAAGAGCTCGACGACAGCGGCTATTTCGACAATCTGTATAAATAGGAGCAGCCTTGCGAACGCGCCTTGCGCTTCTCGCGTATCTCGCTCTCTTTATCGCCGCCGCGGCTGAGGCCGCCGCGCCGGCGCCGAAGGCGGTCATTACCTTCGGCGGCTTGAACGAGCGCACCGGCGTGCTCTTCGTCGCCAAAGACGCGGGACTCTTCGCCAAGTATGGCCTGGATGCGCAGGTCGTGCACGTGCGCAGCGGCCCGGTCGGCATGTCGGCGCTCGCCTCCGGCGAGACGCAGTTCCACGCCGGCTCGGCGACCGGGGCGTCGATCGGCGCGATGGCGGGCGGCCTCGACCTCGTCTTCATCGCCGGGCTCATCAACAAGCTCGACGGCACCTTCGTCGTCAATCCCTCGATCCGCACGCCGGCGGACTTGAAAGGCAAGCGCGTCGGCGTCCAGAGCATCGGCGGCGGCGTATGGATGTTCACGCTGCTCGCGCTCGAGAAATGGGGGCTCAACGTCGAGCGCGACAAGATCCAGCTCCGCGTCATCGGCGATCAGTCGGTGCTCGCGCAGGCGCTCGCGAGCGGCGCCGTCGACGGCGCGTATCTCGGCTACACCTTCGGCGCGCAGATGGAGAAGCAGGGCTTCCCCATCCTCGGCGACCTCGGCAAGATGAACATTCCGTTTCAGGGGCTCGGCCTCATGGCCAAGCGCGCGATGATCGACCGCAACTTCGAGACCGCCGAGAAGGCGGTGCGCGCGTCGATCGACGCGATCCGCTTCATCAACAACCCGGAAAATAAATCCGCGGTGGTGCGAACCCTCGCGCGCAGCCTCCGCCTCGATAAGCTCGAGGACGCCGAAGCGGGCTACGAGATGATGCGCACGCTCTACGACAAGCGCTTCTATCCCGACGTCGAGGGGCTGCGCAACGTGATCCGCATTCTCGGCCGGTCGAGCGAGCAGGTGAGGCGCTTGAAGGCCGAGGACCTCGTTGACGACCGCGTCGTGCGTAAGCTAGAGAAGGAAGGTCTTTTTTAACCGGAGGTGAGCCATGGCCGTCGATACGAGCGTCAAGCCGCAGACGATCCAGCTGAAAACGCAGCTGGTGAAAAAAGGGCGCAGCCGCATTCTTCTCTCCGAGACCGGCAACAGCACGTTTCGCATCCACTGCTACGCGACGGGCACGGGCGAGAACGCGCTGCACGCGCATTTGAACGAAGACCACGTCTTCGTCGTGCTGAAGGGCGTCGCGACCTTCACCGGCATCGACGAGAAGCCTTTCACGCTGGCGAAGAACCACGCCGTCGTGCTGCCGAAGGGCTGCTTTTACCAGTTCGCCAACTACGGCGAGGAGCCGCTCGTGATGATCC
>DASWZY010000305.1:0-2684 GCA_036407055.1 Binatia bacterium | reverse complement strand
TTCTGCGTCTTCTCCCACACCTGCAAAAGCTCGCTCTGCATGAGATCGCGCGTCTGCGCGTCGAGCGCGGCGAACGGCTCGTCCATCAGGAGCACCTCGGGATCGGTCGCGAGCGCGCGCGCGAGGCCGACCCTCTGCTTCATACCGCCGGAAAGCTCGTGCGGATAGTGGCTCGCGAATCCCGCGAGGCCGGCCATGTCGATCAACTCCACCGCGCGCCGGCGCCGCTGCTCGGCGTCGACGCCTTTCAGCTCCAGGCCCAATTCGACGTTGCCGAGCACGGTGCGCCACGGCAGCAGGCCGAACTCCTGGAATACCATCGCGCGGTCCTGGCCCGGCCCGTCGATGCGCCGGCCGTTCAGCTCCATAACGCCCCCATCCGGTCGAATGAGCCCCAAAAGTATGTTGAGGAAGGTGCTCTTGCCGCAGCCCGAAGGGCCGACGATGCTGACGAACTCGCCCCTGGCGATATCGAGCGAGAGGTTCTGCAGGGCGGTGACGGGGTCGCGATTTTTCGGACGGAAGGTGAGGCTTACGTCTCGCGCTTGGATGCACGGCCGCATGGCGTCCACGCGCGCTAATCTACACAAAAGCCGCGCCGCTCTACAAGGAGAAAGCGCCGTTGCCTGCCCTTGAAAACAGCCGTGCTGGCGCGGTATAAAATCAATCAGCGCAGGAGGCGAAGTCTATGAAAATCAAAAAAGTCTATCACATCGGCTTGCCGGTCAACGACCTCGACCGCGCGACGAAATTCTACAGCGAAGTCCTCGGGATGAAATGCACCAAGGTCGGCTTCGACGTCGACAGCGGCGGTCCCTACAAGGAAGTCTACGGCATGTACCCGTCGATCTCGCGCCTGTTCTGCGAGGACGGCATGTGCCTCGTGCTCTTCCAGCGCCCCAAGCCGATCGAGCGCGGCGATTTCGACGACGGCACGGCGCACATCGCGCTGCAGACGAGCAAGGACGATTTCGACAACGCTGTGAGCGAACTGAAAAAGGCCGGCGTCAAAGTCCTGATCGACAAGCCGGTCGCGCGCCCGACGGGGCGGGGGCTCTACTTCTATGATCCCGAGGGCAACTATATTCAGCTCCAGTGCCCGGAATGATTGGTAGCTTCCAAGAATAATTAACTTTATTCGAAAAAGGTGAAGGCGGCGCCGCTTTCACCTTTTCTTTTTTCGGGGAGGCTATCTCGCGGCGTCCCAACGCCGACCGACGATGCCCCCGAGCCAGCCGAACCCAGTCGCTACAAGAGTGACGAGAACAACGACGACCAAAATAGTGACAACTGTAAGCGATTCTGATTCGGGACGGCCAGGACCGATGGTCCATGTGACCGCCCAGCCCAATGTAGCCTCAATAAAACCAACGGCTGCGCCTGCTAACGCAGCCTTACTGATAGAAGCAACGCGCGCGGCCAGCACGCCGGTTGCAACGTAGATCAGCCAAGATCCGATAGTGGCGTAGGGATACCAAAATCCGAGCGCCCTCGATGCTAGAGACGCAATAACGTCAAAGATCACAAGCGTAAGCATTCCCAACAAAACTATATTTTTGTAAGAGCTCAAGTTGACAAGCGTTGGCATTTACTTCCCAGCCAATCTCCGCGCCACGGTGATGAACCCGGTGTGCGCGACCATGCGGTGCTGTGGGCGCATGCTCATCTCCTTGATGTGCCAGTAGCGGAAGAGCGTCTCGAAAGTCTCGACCGCCGCGAAGCCGCCGTGACCGCGGATCGAATCCACGAGCGTCTTCACCTGGATCACCGTCGGCAGGTAGCTGAGCAGAATGCCGCCGGGCCGGAGCGCCGCCCAGGATTTTTCCGTCACCTGCCAGGGCTCGGGGAGATCGAGAATGATGCGGTCGACCTCGCTCTCGTCCAGCGCTGCGGCGACGTCGCCGAGCTTCAGCGTCCAGTTCTCCGCCGCGCCGTAGTAGCGCGCGACGTTCTCCTTCGCCATGCGCGCGAAGTCCTCGCGCAATTCAATAGAGACGAGCTTTCCCGAAGGGCCCAGCGCCCGCAGCAGGGCGACGGTGAGCGCGCCGGCGCCGACGCCGGACTCGACCACCGCAAGCCCCGGCTGAATGTCCGCCCACACCAGGATCGAGCCGATGTCCTTGGGATAAATTACCTGCGCCTGCCGCGGCAGATTCGGAATCAGCTGCGCGAGCGTCGGGCGGAAGACGAGAAACGTATCGCTCAGCGACGAGCGGACGAGCGTGCCTTCGTCGCGGCCGATGACTTCGTCGGCGCCGAGCTTCCCGTCGCGGATTTTTATCTCTTTGCCGGCGGCGAGCCGCCGGAGATATTCGCGCTCTTTGCGGTCGATGAAAATGACCGTCTCACCGTCGCGCAGCGGCCCGTATGCCGTCATGAAAACTCCATCGAAACGATGAAAATAAAAGACGCCACGGTTGAAGTCAATGAAGCGCCTGCGGGGCAAAAAAAGGCGGGCGCCGGATTGCCCGGCGCCCGCCTATTGCTACGAAGTTGAATCCGCGCCTTACGGGCCCGTTGGCCCTGTCGGCCCCGTTGGGCCAGTCGCTCCCGCAGGCGTGTGTGTAAAGGAGAAGCCGAGCGCGGCGCCTCCAGGCGAACCGGTCGTAGTCACGTCCAGCCATACGACTTCGCCGTCGGCGACCGTTTCGGTATGTGTCACATCCTGGCACGACTTGTTTAAA
>DASWZY010000304.1:0-6082 GCA_036407055.1 Binatia bacterium | reverse complement strand
CTCGTCGTCCACTTCATCCAGGCATGGATGCACGTGCTCATCGGCCGCGCTCTCAACTTCGACATTCCATGGTCCTACGCGCTGATTATTTATCCCCTTGTCGGCACTTTCAGCGCGCTGCCGGTCAGCCTCAACGGCATCGGGCTTCGCGAAGGCGGCTATCTTTTCCTGCTGAACCGGATCGGCGTCAGCTCCGCGCACGCGATCGCCTTCGGCTTTCTGTGGTTTGCCGTGATCGTGATCGACAGCCTGATCGGCGGGCTGATCTTCATCCTGCGACGAAAATCCGCGCCACAGGCGGTCGTGGCCGGGATCGAAGATTAAGTCAGGAAGTGAATCAGCAGGGTCGCGAGGCCGAGAAAAATCAAGAACCCCATAAAGTCGGTGAGCATCGTATCGAAGACGCCGGCGACCGTCGCGGGATCGAGACCGAGCCTCCGGAGCGCCGTCGGGACGAGCACGCCGCCGGTAGCGGCGACGAGCATATTTAAAAACATCGAGACGCCCGCGACGACGCCGAGCGCGGCGTTGCCTCTCCAGAGCCACGCGATGACGCCCAGCACCGTGCCGAAGAGCGTTCCTTTGATCAAGCCGAGCCCCCATTCCTTCCGCAGCAGATGAAATAGGTTCGACTGTTCCACCTCTCCCAGCGCCATCGAGCGCACGACGACGGTCGCGGTTTGAATACCGGCGTTACCGGCCTGGCCGGCGATGATCGGCATGAAAATCGCGAGCGACGGTACCTGCCCGATCGTTTTTTCGAAGGCGCTGATGACCGAAGCGGCGGCGAAGGCCCATACCATGTTGAATCCGAGCCACGGGATGCGCCGCGCGGCCGATTCGCGCAGCGGGCTGAACGCGCGCTCTTTGATGCCGACGCCGGCCATCTTGTACATGTCTTCGGTCGTCTCGTCGGCGATGACGTCGATGACGTCGTCGACGGTGATCAGGCCGGCGAGCCGGCCGTCGTGATCGACGATCGGCAGCGCGAGCAGGTCGTATTTCGAGACCAGCCGCGCGGCTTCCTCCTGGTCCATTGTCACTTCGGCGCGAATCGGATCGTGAATCATCATATCGCGCAGCGGTCGCGTGGGCGGCGCGACCACGAGATTGCGGATCGGCACGACGCCGATCAGCTTGCCGCTGTCGTCCACGACGTAAAGGTAAAAAAAAGTCTCGAGCTCCCCGCGCTCGCGGATTTTGTCGATGGCCCCCTGCGCAGTCGTCTCCGGCGAAAGCGAGAGCAGATCGGTCGTCATGATCCGGCCGACGCTGCCCTCCGGATAGCTGATCATCTTGTTGAAGCCGGCCCGCTGCTCGGGATCCATGAAGCCGAGCAGTTTTTCCTTGCGCTCTGCGGGCAGGCTAGCGATGAAAGCGACGGCGTCGTCGGGATCCGCGCGTGCGATCACGCGCGCGAGCTTCTCGTCCTCAATGAGGCCGAGAACGTCGGGCAGGAGATCGGGCGGCAGCTCTTTCAGCGTCTTGGCGGCTTTGCGGGTGGAAAACAGAACATCGAAAAGAAGGCGCGCTTCACTCGGGTCGAGGTCTTTGAACAGCGGCGCGAGATCCGCCGGATGACTCTTGCCGATGAGTCTGAGGACGCGGTCCGGCGTTCCGGTGCGGATCATTTCACGGACGGTTTCGTGATTGAGAGAGGCCACGCAGCGCTCCTCGCCAGGATAACGTTTCTTCTTAGCCGTTGCCCGGCGCATTTGCAAATGTACGCCGTCACACTGCTATTTTCGGCTTACACGGGATTCGAAATCTGCTATGGTAGTGAATCAAATCCGAATGCGAGCGCGTTCGTTTTCAGCCGAGCGAGGCTTCGCCGGCGGCGCGGAGAAAAAGGAGAGTTTATGTTCGGTCTCGGCGTGCAGGAGTTGGTCATTATTCTCGTCATCGCGCTCGTAGTGTTCGGCCCCTCGAAGCTGCCGCAAATCGGCAGCGGTCTCGGCAAGGCCATCCGCGACTTCAGAAAAGCCGTCAGCGGCGAAGACCGCGAGCAGCCGAAGGACGAAGTGACGAAAAAACCGGACGGCAAGGAGCTGCCGCGCTGATTGTTTTCATCTTCAAAAAAAGATAAGGCCGCTGATACCGAAGCGCGGGTCTTTGACGCTGTCTTTGCACGCCGCGGCGAATGCCCGCGAAGGCGTCGTCGTAAAAACGCCTGAGACGATCCCGCCTCGCTTCAGCGGAAATTCCTAGCCGAGGATCAGCAGCGAGATTCTAGTGGTGCGCGCTCTTGTCGTTCGTGCCGATCAGGACCGAGTGGAGAGAGAGCTTGGATAACTTGTAGACTTCGTCGATCTTGAGGTGCGCTTCTTCGATGAAGGGCTTCATCTTGAGCTTCGTGCTCCAGCCGAGATAGCGTGTGACGGGGTCGAGCGCTTCGGTCAAAAAGCCCAGAACCGGAGACGTGCTCGTGAAATGATTCACGACGACGATTTTTCCTCCCGGCTTGCAGACCCGCTTCGCTTCTTCGATGAGCTTCACCGGATCGGGAACGACGGTGACGACGTGGAAGGCCATGACGTAATCGAAATTGTTGTCGGCGAACTTCAGATCCAGGGCATTCATCTCGAGCACGCGGATATGATGCCATTCGTTCTCGTGGATTTTATCCTGAGCGCGCGCCAGCATATCGGGCGCGAGATCGATGCCGACGACTTCGCAGTGGCGCGGATACGCCGGGAAGGAGGTGCCGGTCCCGGCGCCGACTTCGAGAACGCGCGCGCCGCGCGGGATATCGAGGGTCTCGATCACGCTGCGCAGGCGCGCGTAAAAGATCTTGCCGAAGGTCTTGTCGTACAGCGGCGCCAGGTCGGAGTAGAGCTTGCTCTCGTGGGCTTCTACCTCACGCATAATAGGCGACCTCGAAGGAAATAGTCGTTCGCGATCAAGCGACCCGGATCGTTCCGGGCTGCCTTTTCGTAAAGGTGGAGACGTCTTTTTTCTTGAAACGCCACTGCTTCCCCTTTTTGAATCCCGGTAATAAGTTTTTGCGCGCGAATTCGTTGACGGTGTCGGGACTCACATCCAGTATGATCGCGACTTGCCGGCTGTTCAACAGGTCTTCTTCGCGCTCCAGCATAATTTCACGTGGTGGAAACTGCGGCTAGGATAAATTCTGTAGCAACTTGCCGCAGGGCTGTCAAGACAGATTTTACGTCGCGTGGGGAAAATTCGATTTCCATTTGCGACTAAACCGCCGCCGCGAGCCATTCCGTGGTCGTTCCCTCGCGTGAAAACCACTCGATCGTCCGCTTCAGGCCGTCGTCGAGCTCGACGCGCGGCGCTACGCCGAGGACCTCCCGCATCTTTGCGATGTCCGGCACTCTGCGCCGGATATCTTCATAGCTGCGGCCGTACGCCTCGACTTCGGAGACGAAGACGATCGAGGCGCGCTGTCCGGACAGACGGATCATCCGCCGCGCGAGATCGTTGATCGTGACTTCTTCGTCCGATCCGATGTTGATCACTTGACCGACGGCCTCTTTCTTGAGCCCGGCGGCGATCGTGGCGCGAATCGCGTCGTCGATATAAGTGAAGCAGCGCGTCTGCCGGCCGTCGCCGATGACGGTGAGCGGCGCGCCGCGCAGCAGCTGGCCGAGGAAAATCGCCATCACGCGGCCGGCGTCGACGCGGTCGAGTCTCGGGCCGTACACGTTGAAGTAGCGCGTGACGACCACCGGCAGCCCGCGCTTGGCGAAGGCGAAGCAGAAGTGTTCGCCGACCGCTTTCGACGTTGAATAGCTCCAGCGGTCGACCTCGGTCGAACCGAGCACGCGATCGGCGTCTTCGGCAAACGGCACCGCGGAGTTTTTGCCGTACACTTCGGACGTCGAGCTGAACACGACTTTTTTCCGCTCTTTCGCCGCGGCGGCGAGAACGTTTTGTGTTCCGTTCACGTTGACGTTCAGCACCTGATAGGGATCGCTCACGTAGTGCTCGACGCCGACGACCGCCGCCATGTGATAGATCGCGTCGGACCACGATACGAGCGATTCGACCACGCCGCGGTCGAGAACCGATCCGCAGACATAGCGAAATTTTCGATTGCCCGCGTGATGCCGTACTTTTAGGTCCGAGGCGATGTCGAGTACGGTGACCTCATCGCCTCTCTGCAAAAGGGCGTCGGTAAGATGCGAACCGACGAAACCCGCACCACCCGTAATTAAAAACCGCATTCTCCGTCCTCTCCTTAGCATCGCCGTTTCAATAAAGCCTCGGCGCCGATTCAAACATGTTGTCGATGAAAGGGTGCTCGAAACCAAAGCCGCCGTGCGGCTTCAGAGTAGCAGGACGGATGCGAGCATATGGGGGGACTCCCTCATACGCGTAACATCGTGCGGCAGAAATTGCTGCTGCATTGCGACGAGCGGGAGAGACGCGTCCAGGACCGGCGCGGCCAGCGCAGCCGGCGCGGCCTTCTTGTGCTCTTCGAAGACCGCGTCGAGCGGCGTGTTATTGCGCACCGGGGCTGCGCGTTTCCATACCGACAGTACGTTTGCGACACGATGCTTTCGAGTCGCATGATTCGACGCGAAGGTCGCGGGAGTTACGACGGCGCTGCTGAAGAGGATGGCTGCCGAGAAGGCGATGAGGCCCCTGTGCATGACGTGCGTACCGGTAGTTGGAGTCTAGCGCTGAGGTGCTGGAAGTCAACAGCCCCAAGCGTGGAAAGTCCGCCCGCGGCGGGCGTTTTTTGCCTTGCGGACGTGGGAAAGTTGCTTTAGCATGAAGGTTTGGATGCGGAAAGTCCTCACAATCTTCGCCTACGCCGTCGCCGCTTTGCTGCTTTTTTTCGCCGCTGCGGTCTTCGCTTTCTATCATATGATCCAGGTAGGCGAGCTCCGGCGCTATCTCGTCGGGGAGTTCGAGGCCCGCAGCGGACTCAAACTCGAGATCGGCGCGTCCGAAGTCGAGCTTGGCCGCGTTCTCGGCGTTTCGTTCAACGACTTCGCGCTTAAGAGCGCCGACGGCGGCATGACCGTCGTCGCCGCCCCGAAAATCCTGATCCGCGTCGCGCTGCTGCCGCTCTTCCAACGCCGGCTCGTTTTCTACTCCGTCCATCTCGACCGCCCGCGCGCCGAGATCGTACGCGACGAGCACGGGAAAATTCCCTGGATCGATCTGGTATCGAATCTGCCGCTCCGCCGCGAGACCGACGGTTTCGCGCTCGATTTGCGCGAGCTGATCATCGACGGCGGCGAGATTCTTTTCGCCGACCGCTCGACCGGAGGAGAGCCGGTCGAGACGCGCTTTCAAGCGATGCGCCTGGCGCTCCACCGCCTGCGCGGCGAAGGGCTGCGAGAGGCGCTGAAGGGGTTCAGCTCCGACATTCCATCCGGACCCGGCCTCGATTTCGATTTCAAGACCGTCGTGCGCCGCGGCGAGCGGCAGGCGGACGTCGCGGTCGAGGGCAGGTCGTTTTTCGCCGACGAAAATCTGGACGCCGGGCGCGCGCGCGTCGACGCCTACATCTCCAGCACGGCTTCTCCCGCCGCGTTTCTCTGGGAGGTCGCCGGGCGGCCGGCAGCGGAGACTCCGCCGCGCGGGGCTTTGAGCTACCGGCTGCACTTGCAGGGCACCGCCGAGCGCGGCGCGCGCGTCTCCGGCGAAGTGCACTTCACCGGCCTCGAAGCGGATCTGCCGGACCTCTTTCCGGCCGCCGCGGCTCTCGGAAACGGACGCCTGGACGTGGTCGCCGATTGGAACCCGCAGCTCGTCCGCTTCGAGCGCCTCGACCTGCATTCCAACCGGCTCGAGTTCTCCGCCCGCGGCTCGGTGGCGGCGCTCCAGAGCCCCGATCCGCGCGTGTCGTTGCGCGTCACGACGCCGTTTTTGCCTTTCACGGTCGCGCGCGCTTTTCTGCCGACCAGGCTGCTGCAATCGCCGCGTCTGGAATATCTCGCCGCCGGATTCGATCGCGGCGAGATCCGGGTCGCGAGCGCGGAGCTGTCCGGCTCGTTCTCCGACCTGCGGCCGTTCGCGCAGGGCGGCAAGGACGACAGCCTTGCGTTCACCGCCGAGCTGCGCAACGCCGGCGGCGAATGGGCCGGCGAGCGCCCGCTCGCCT
>DASWZY010000303.1:0-4779 GCA_036407055.1 Binatia bacterium | reverse complement strand
CGAAGCGAGCCGAATCCGCGATATTTACGGGCGCGTGAAGCCGGAAAATTTTTCCAAGGGCATTGTGGAACAACTTCCCGCGCGTCATCCGGCGTGCCTGTCTGTGCTTTCGATGGGCGGCGTGTTGTGGAGCGACTGGGGGCTGCCGCGCTCGATCGAATGGGTGCTCAGGAAAATCGACGAGCGGGAAAGCGCCGATGTCTCCGGAGTCGCCGAAGGCAGGCTCTGGAAAGCGTTCAGCGACCGGTTGCAAATCGGAAGGCAACGCCTCGCGCAGACCGCCGAGCTCGCCGAGGCCCCAAAGCGAACCCCCCAGCGCCAGGATTACAAGCGTTACGCCGGCCGCACCGCGGCGGCGCAGTCGACCCGTTAGTCAGGGTCTTTGGGAGGTTGATTTATGAGCCGGAAGGCCGACGATCCCTCCGACGAACAGCCCCCGCCGAGCGAACCGAAACACCGCTTTGTCCCGCTCTCGCTCTTCACTTCTCCTTCGCCCGCGCAGCCGGCCCGGGACTGGGATGCTGTGCTGCGCTGCCATAACTGCGGCGGCCATTTTTCCGTGCGCAAGCTGCCGCTGAAACGGATCGCGCTCGTGCCGCAGATCGCGGCTTGCCCGCATTGTGCGGCGCGCTCGTCCGCGCCCGCGAAGAAGCTGCATCGAATTGTAGATCTGAGACTGGCGAAAGATTGAGCCGCAAGATCCCCGCCGCGCGGCTCGATTACGAAAACTTTACATCCAGCGAGAGCGCGCCCGCGCCGGCGATCAGCACCGCGAGCGCCATTAAAAACAATACGAGGCAGAACTCGATGCCGTTGCCCTCGCCGCCGCGATGGGCGAGGAAGAAGCCGTGCTTCCAGTGCGCCTTCCACATCGCGATGAACATGAAGATCATGAGCCCGAGGGCGAACGGGCGGACAAGAAATCCCGCGAGCATCGCAAAGCTGCCGAAGAATTCCGTAATAATGCCGAGCGCGCCGATCGGCTTCGGGATCGCGTATCTCTCGTTCCACGCGGCGATCGTCTTTCCAGCGCCGTTTCTCAGCTGCTGCATGCTGTGAGCGAAAAAAACGATCGCGAGTCCCAGCCGCACGACGACCATCGCCCACGACGGCACTGTCGCAAAGATTGAATCCGTCATCATCTGCCTCCCACTCCGGCCACGGCTATCGGTATTTTCCTCGCATAACGATCACTACGGCTGGTTTTGATCCGCCGATTCGGCGGATCTGGGATTGCGAAAAGCGCCGACGTTGAGAGCTGCGGCCCGGCCGGCGAATCTGCCGCTGACGAAAAACACGCCGGCGGCCGCGAGCGCGCAGAGCGCCGCGCAGATCGCCAGCGTGTGATCGATGCCGATCGCGGCGGCGGAGCTGCCGATCAAAAGCCCGCCCAAGGACCATAGGCCCCGATCCATGAAAAACAGGCTGAGGACCCTGCCGAGAAGGTGCCGCGGGGTATCGGCCTGGATCGCCGTGTTCGACGAAGCGCGGCCGGCGATGAAGAAAAACCCCGTCAGCATCAGCATGGCGAGTGAAAACGCGAACGAATGCGAGAAGGCGAAAAGCCCGAGCACGACCCCGAAGGCGAGCGCGCAGGAACAGATCCACAAGAGACTCGGGCTCATCGTCCCCAGCGAGGCGAGCGTCAGCGCGGAGAAAGTGGCGCCGAGGCCGGGCGCGGCGACGAGCACGCCGAAGCCGGTCGGCCCGACGTGCAGAATGTTGGTCGCGAACATCGGCAGGAAGCGCTGGTAGGGCGCGCCGACCAGCGCGATGACGTACGACAGCGCGACGATCCAGAAGAGCCGTCGGTTCCCGGTGAGATAGTTGAACCCTTCCTGGATGTCGCTCCAAATGCCGTGCTTATTTTCGGGCGCTTCCCAGGGTGGCAGCTCCATGATCACGAGCATGCCGATCAACCCGAGGAAACTGAGCGCGTTGAGAAAAAAGCAGCCGGAGACGCCGACGAGCGCGATCAAAATGCCGCCGGCCGAAGGTCCGATGATCTTCGATAGATTGAACACCGACGATTGGAGCGCGATCGCGTTCATCAGATCCTCGGGCGGCACGAGGCTGTTGACGAGCGACTGGCGCGCGAGCTGGTTCACCGTGTTGACCGCGCCCAAGAAGAACGCGAGCACGGCGATATGCCAGAAAGCGACGAAATGAAAGTAAACCAGGAACCAGTAGATGAAGGCCTGCACCATGCCGAGCGTCTGCGTCAGCATGAGCAGCCGCCTGCGGTCGACGCGGTCGGCGATCGCGCCGCCGAGCGCCCCGAACATGAGGCGCGGTATCGTGTCGAAGAAGCCGACGACGCCCAGCAGGATCGGCGATCGCGTGAGCTCCCAGACGAGCCACGCCTGCGCGATGTTCTGCATGAAATCGCCCGCGGCGGAGACGAACGCGCCGTAGAGCAGCAGGCGGAAATTCCGGTGCCGCATCGAGCGGAGCGTCGCGAATTTCCAGAGATGTCGGGTCGGCGGATCGTCGTGGTCGCGCATTGAAAAATCGTTACGGGAAATTCCGTTCAATACATTATGAGGCAAAAAATCAGGAAAAACGAATCTTATCGAACTCGGTGATCTTGAACTTCTCGGCGGCGCCGCCGGGTAGAATCGTGAACTGGTGCAGCGTGAACTCTTGCTCGTAGTCGCCGCGGGCGATGAGCCCGTCGACCGGGATCACCACCTCGTAGCCGAACGGGCGCGCCGCGGCGGTGGCGGTGTACAGGACCGCTTGGTTGCTCGACGCGCCGCAGACGATCACGGTCTTGATGCCGCGCGCCTGGAGCAGCGGCTGGAGCTCGTCGCTGTAGAACTTATCGAACGCCGGCGGGAAGAGAACCGGCTCATCCGCTTTCTGGTCGAACGCGAGCGGCATCCGCTCCTCGGCCGTGCCCTTGTAGCGCTCGGAGGCGGTGTAGGCGATAAAAATGTTTCGCTCCCGCGCGCGGCGCAGAAATTTGGCCACGGGCTCGACGAGCCGGTGGCAGCGCTCGTCAGGATTTTCGCAGCGGGCGTTCAAGTCGAGCACCAGCAATGCCGTCGTACGGGCGTCGACGGCGATCTCTTTCGGTATCGGCCGATTCGGCATGTTTTGTCCTTGTGCCGTGTGTGTTTCATTCTGTTTACATTATCTTCACGAACCGTGTAAATAGTCGAGATGCCGCTCCCTGCGAATTACCGGCTGAACAAGCGCATTAGCGCGCTCGCGATGCGCTTGATGAAGCTCGGCAGCGGCAGGTCGCCGGATGAGCAAGTGGATCTCCGGCGCGAGCCGATCCGTAAAATTCTCCTTGTGCGCGGGAACTTCCGCATGGGCGATTCCGTCCTGGCGGCGCCGGCGATCCATCTGTTTCGCAAAAACTTCCCCGACGCGACGATCGACTTCGTCGGCTCGCCGATGTCGCGCGCCTTGTTCGAAAATCTGCCGATCGACCGCCACTACGAGATCACGCGCCGTTTTCCCGACGCCATGTGGAGTTATTTTGCCCTGATCCGGCGCCTGCGCGCGTTTCATTACGATTTGGCGGTCGAGGTGAGCGGCTCCCAGTCGGCGATGGGCGCCTTCCTCGTGGGCTTTTCCGGCGCGCGCTTTCGCGCTGGCCTCCGCGGCAAGCGCGACCGCTGGCTCAATATCCGCCTTGCCAGGCCCGCCGAGCGCAACAAATATCGCAGCCTGCCCGCGCTCGTCGCGGCCCTCGGCCTGGAATCGGAAGAGGTCTTTCCCAAGCTGATCCTCTCCGACGCCGAAAAAGCGGAGGGAAAACGGCGTCTCGCGGCCGCGGGCCTGCCGGAAAGCGGAATCGTCGGCATCTTTACCGGCGGGCGGGTGAGCCGGCTCAAGCGCTGGCCGCCGGAGAATTTCATCGCGCTCGCGGCGGCGCTGGGAACCCGGGGCGCGAAGGTCGCGCTTTTCGTCGGGCCGGAGGAGACGGACCTGATCTCTTTTTTCCAAAAAGCGCTCGGCGCGGATGTGCCGGTGCTGTTCGAGCCTTCCGTCCGCGGCTTCGCCGCTATGGTCGCCGGCTGCGCATTGTTCATCACGTGCGACAGCGGGCCGATGCACCTCGCCTGCGCCTTCGGTACGCGGACGGTCGCGATTTTTCAAAAGGCCGATCATCGCCACTGGGGGCCGCCGGAGGCGGTTTGCCGCATTGTCTATCAGCCCGGCGGCGCCGCCGTCGAACAAGTGCTCGAGGCCGCGCTGGAAGAATGGACGCGCGCGGCACAGTCCGGCGCGGCGGAAAATCGGCATTCGCTTGACCCTGCGCGCTGATCGGTCTATTTTCTTTCTGGGGTCGAGCAGACCCCATTTCCTTATTCGTCCCGGAGGTTTTCATGAAAGCCGAGCAATGGCGGAAGGAGCTGGGCGATCTCGTGCGCGAGCTCTTTCTCTCGCCCGAGATGCAGGAGTTCTATTCGATTAAAGTCACGAAGCCGCGCGCGCAAATCTATCTCGCGCAGCTTGGCATCTATGTCCGCCAGCGGCGGAACTATTGGCCGCAGGTCGCCGCGAACTGCCCGGAGTTCGACGTCAAGCAGAAAATTCTCGCGCACGAGTACGAAGAGCTCGTCGAGGACGAGCATTCCGACAAGGGCCACGTCGATCTCGTCGTGCGCCAGGCGCACGAGGTCGGCATGACCGAGCAGCAGCTTTACGGCGCCGTGCCGCTGCCGACGACCAAGGCGGCGATCTACGCCTGGTGGTGGCTCGCGCGCAATCGGCCGTGGCAGGAGGCGATCGCCGCCTCGACGATCGCCGAATGGACCAACG
>DASWZY010000302.1:0-7610 GCA_036407055.1 Binatia bacterium | reverse complement strand
CACCAAGCCGGAAAAGAAAGTCTACGTACGGCATTCGGAATATCCCGGCGGAATTCGGCTGACCGCCGCCGAGAAGATGCTCGCGGAAAAGCCGGAGACGCTCGTGTGGCTCGCGGTCAAGGGCATGCTGCCGAAGAGCCGCCTCGGCCGCAAGCTTCGGACCAAGCTCAAAGTTTATTCCGGCGCCGAGCACCCGCACACGGCGCAGAAGCCGCAGCCGCTCGCGATTCGAGCTTAGGAGCAAGATCATGGCGCAGAAAATATTTTCGGCTACCGGACGCCGCAAGACCTCGGTCGCGCGCGTCAATTTGAGGGAAGGCAAGGGCGCCCTCACGATCAACGCCCGCACGCTGGAAGAGTATTTCGGCCGCGAGACCGCGCGCATGATCGTGCTCCAGCCGTTCCAGGTCACGCAGACGACCGGCAGCTTCGACGCCGACATCAACGTCACCGGCGGCGGCATCTCGGGGCAGGCGGGCGCGATCCGCCACGGCATCACGCGCGCGCTCATGCTGGTGAACGCCGACTTTCGCGGGCCGCTGAAGAAAGCGGGCTTCGTTACGCGCGACCCGCGCGCCGTCGAGCGCAAGAAATACGGCCGCCACAAAGCGCGCAAGCGGCCGCAGTACTCCAAGCGTTGAAATCCGATCCTGCGAAAAAGGGGAGCAGCGGGACGCTTCCCGTCGCGGTCCTCGGCGCGACCGGCTACGCGGGCGTCGAGCTGCTCCGCATCCTCGCGCGCCATCCGAAGGTCGAGCTAACCGCCGTTACGTCACACCAATACGCGGGCAAACGGGTGAGCGAGGTTTATCCGTCGCTCGCCGGCAAGTGCGACCTCGTGCTCGAAGCGCTCGAGCCGGAGAAAGCCGCCGGCTCGGCAGAGATCGTCTTCGCGGCGCTGCCGCACGAGACCTCGGCCGACGCGGTCGCGTCGCTGCTAAAGCGCGGCAAGCGCGTGATCGACCTCTCCGCCGACTTTCGTCTGCACGACCCGAAAGATTACGATCGCTGGTACAAGGGCCACAAGGCGCCGCATCTCCTGAAGGATGCGGTCTACGGTCTTACCGAGTTGCATCGAAAAGAAATCGCTAAAGCGCGCCTCATCGCCAATCCCGGCTGTTATCCGACCGGCGCGATTTTGGGCGTGGCGCCGCTCTTTGCGAAGAAGCTTGCGCGCGGCACGATCGTCGTCGACGCGAAGTCCGGCACGACCGGCGCGGGGCGCAGCGCCTCGGTCGATTTGTCTTTCAGCGAGGTCAACGAAAACTTCAAAGCCTACAACGTCGGCGTGCACCGCCACACGCCGGAGATGGAGCAGGAGCTGTCGGAGGTCGCGGGCGAGCGCGTCACCGTCCTCTTCGCGCCGCATCTCGTACCGATGAACCGGGGAATCCTCTCGACGATCTACGTGGAATTGAAAAGCCCGCCTGCCGACGGCGCGCTCGAAAAACTTTACAGCGAGTTCTACCGCGGCGAGCCGTTCGTGCGGCTGCTGCCGCCGGGCCAGTTCCCGCAGGCGAAGGACGTGCGCGGCTCGAACGATATCGCGATCGGGCTCCGCTACGACGCGCGCACGGAGCGGCTCGTCGTCGTCACCGCGCTCGACAACCTCGTCAAAGGCGCCGCCGGCCAGGCGGTCGAGAACATGAATGTCATGCGCGGCTGGCCGGAAGACGAGGCGCTAAGAGAATTGGCGCTGGTGCCGTGATTATTTATACAGCCCGTCGATAAAGCCGCTCTTGTCGAGCTTTTCGAGCACGCTCGTGTCGATCACGTCCTCGGGCTTTAAGCTCGCCGCCTTGGGAACGACTTTCCCGACCTCGGTGATGATCGACTTGAGCCCGTCCTTGTAAGGATAGGGCTTCTTCAGCACGTAGAATTTCGTGAGATCGCTGTAGGCGCTTTCGCCTTCCTGTGCCGTTTTTAAGCCGAGCTTCGTCCGCAATAAATCGATGACCGCGGCCTTGTTGGCGGGATTCAATACATAGGCGTTGCCCATGAGGAGCGACTTCATCACGCGCTCGAGCACATCGCGCTTGGTGTCGAGAAATTTTCGCGAGGTCTCGAGCGCGTCCTGCTCCCAGGGAATCTTGATCGTGCGGAGGTCCGAGAGAATATTCAGGTGTAGCTCCTCGATCTTGGTCTTGAATTCGGGGCCGACGACCGTGCCGCCGATCGCCCCCGCGGCGACGCCGGCGATGCGCTCGGGCTCGGCGCCGGCGGCGACGAGGACGATATTGTCGCGCGCCGGATCGAGGCCGAGCGTGCCGAAAGCGACGAGCAGCGCGAGACGCGAAGCGGAAAGCCCGAGCCCCGAGGAGCCGACGCGCTTGCCCTTCAGATCCTTGACCGACTTCACGTCCGCCGCGCCGATGAGGTAATAGGGCATGATCGTGGTGATCGCCATCACTTCGACCAGCGGGGCGCCCGCGGCGATCGCCGAGATCGTCGAGGTCGGATCGGTGAAGGAGACGTCGATGCCGCCGCTGAGCAGCGCCTGGGCACCCTGCGTGCCGCCGGGGATCGTGACGATCTTGATGTCGATGCCGTTCTTCTTGAAGAAGCCTTCCTTGTCGGCGACCCACACGGGCGCGACGCGCACGTTCGTGAAGACGACGCCCAGCGTGGCCTCCGTCTGGGCCGCGCTCTGGACGGCGAACAAGCAGACGAACAAAATTGCCGTTGCGAAAACCGCCGCACGTGTGGAAAATCCGCCTTGGGAGTTCATACCGCCTCCATTTTCGGGAAATTAAGCTTGCCGCTTAGCCTGCATGACCTTGGCACGGTGGCTAAATCCGTGTCAAGGCGTTGTGCGATTACGGAGCTCCAACAAGGCATGAGAAATTTATTGCAATTTCGCGCAGCTTGCCTTACCTTGCGCCGGTGCAGTTGCGGCAAAAAACCTGGACGGCGGTGCTTCAGTGCTACGCCTGCAACCGTCTGTTCACCCTGACGGGCCTCACCGCCGACAAAGTCGGCTTTGTCGCCTGGGAGCCCTGCCCGCATTGCCGCGCGCATCCGCCGACCCGCCACGCGGGCATCCGCAGCGAGATGCACCGCTCCGTCGATTTGAGGGAAGAAACCGCCAAACCTGAAGGCGAGCCCTAACGGCTGCGCCGAAAATCCAGCTCTCAGACGCTTTCCTAAACGAGCTATTTCGCCGCCTGAACCGCCGGCTGCAGCAGCTCGACGAGATGCGGCTTCCACCATTTCGCGCTTCCGGTCGTGCCGTGGCCGCGCGTCTGGTCGCTGGCGGGAATGAGTAGGTAGCGTCCTTGTTTGACGCGCTTGATCTCGCGCTCCAGAATCCCCAGCTCCGACGGATTGCGCTCGTCGTCGGCTGAATTGATCGCGAGAAGCCGCGCCTTGATCGCTTCGAGCTTGGGCGCGGGATTGTAGTCGCGCGAGGACTCGTAGAGATAAATTAGATCGTTGGCATCGACCGACGCCGGCCGCGTCAGCCGCTCGTTCACGTATTGATCCGCCTTGGCCCAGGTCGGCGCGGCTTTATAGAGCGCCCGCTCGCCGCCGCTCGTGAGCATGCTGAAATAGGCTTGCGCCTTCTGCACGCTCGGCGGCTGCTTGGCGTAATTGCCGCCGTTCCATTCGGGATCGCTCTTGATCCAGTCGATGAGCATGCGCCGCGCCATCCAGTTGCGGCCGCCGACCTCGACCGGCTGGCAGGCCATCGGCACGAGCGCGTCCATAAAATCAGGATGCGCGATGCCCCAGAGCCACGCCTGCATGCCGCCCATCGATTGGCCGATGATAAGTCGCAGATGCCGCACGCCGAGATGCTCCGTGAGAAGCCGGTAGTGCGCGAGCACCATGTCGTCGTAGTTGTATTTGGGAAAGCGCATGCGCAGCCCGTCGGACGGCTTCGACGATTTTCCGCCGCCGAGCGCGTCGGGCAGGATGATGAAGTAGCGGGCCGCATCCAGCGGCTGTCCCGGGCCGAAAAGCTCCCCGGCGAAATCGGCGCTGAGCATGCTCGCCGCGCTGCCGGCCGTGCCGTGCAGAACCAGGACGGGCTCTCCGGTCGGCGCGCCGACGGTCGTGTAATGGAGCCTCACTTCCGGCAGTACCTCGCCGGTGTGAAATTTAAAATCGCGCGCGATCCAATCGCCCTGTTTCGGCGCCGGATAGTCGGCGGCCGGGCTTCGAGCGGCTATGAACAGGAAAAGCAGAAGACAGAAAGCTGTCGATGCAATTGGACCGAAGCGCATAGCGACCTCAATTCGGAGTCGACGTGCGTTATAGATAGGCTGCGCGACTATCGCTACCTAGGTAAATTTTGTCAAGGGACCGGCGGAAGTCGCGCTTACTCTTCCGCGGTTGAGTAGAAGAACAGTCCCACCATGGCGATGGTGGCGTTGGGAATCCAGGCGGCCGCCCAGGGAGGGATCGCGCCGCTGTGCCCGAGGGAGGTGCTGAAGGCGAGGAGGAACCAGTAGCCGAAGCCGATCAGCATCGTAAGGCCGAAGCTGAGTGCCAGGCTGGCGCTTCGGGTATGGCGCACGGCGAAGGGCATCGCGAGCAGCACCATGATGAGCGAGACGAACGGCACCGCCATCTTCACCTGCAGGTCGACCTTCTGCTCGGTCGCGTCGATTCCCTTGCCCTGGAGATCGGAGATCTGCTTTTTCAAATCTAAGAAGCTGAATTCTTCCGGGTCGCGCGCGAGGAGCTTCAAGTCCTCCGGGGTCTCCGAGAGCGGAATCGTGACGTTCCCTTCGCGCGCGGTCAGGCCGCCGTTCGGCTGCATGACCCATTCGACCGAACGCACCGGCTGCCAGCGGACGCCGTTCCATCGCGCCGAAGGCACTTCGACAAGACCGCGGAGCGTGAAGTCGCGGTTCAAAAGAAAGACCGTCACCCCCTCGAGCGTGCTCGTCTTGGGATCGAAGCGGTCGACGCTGACGAAGGCCTCCTCGGAACGCATCCACATATCTTTGGTGCCGAGGAGGCTCTTGGGCTCTTTCTTTCGCACCTCGGTTTTGTAGATGTACTGCGACTCGCGCGTAAAGACCGGAACCAGCGCCTCGTTCCAAACGAAATTCAGCGCGCAGATTACGGTCGCGGTGACGAACAGCGGCATCGAGATGCGGTAGACGCTGATGCCGGCGGCACGCATCGCGGTGATCTCTTGGGTCCGCGACAGCATGCCGACAGAGAACAGCGTGGAAAAGAGCACGGCGAAGCCGAAGACGCGCGACATCAAAACCGGCAGTTTGTAGAGGAAGTACTTAATCGCCGACCAGACCGGCGCGCCGGCCTTCAGGATGCCGTCGATACGGTCGAAAAAGTCGACGATAAGATAGAGCGCCGTGGTACAGAGGAGGCTCAGGGCGATGACCTTCAAGAAGCCGACGATGATGTAGCGGTCGAGGATGCCCCCGGTCGGCCAGGTCGCGATGGCTTTCAGCTTCTCCATCAGACAGGCCTGCCCTGACGGAAGAGCGCCATCCGGCGCGTGAGGAAGAACGAGAACTCTTCGAGCTTTGACTGCAGCAGAAAGGGTGACTCTCTCAGCGCCTTGCGGAAAAAATGCAGCGCGATCAGCGTGAGCACGATGTTCGGCAGCCACGCGCCGATAAACGCCGGGATGATCTCACGCTCGCCCAGCGCTTTGCCGAGCGACAGAAGCGCATAGTAAGCGAGCAGCCAGGCGACGCAGAGCGCGAAGCCCCAGGAGCGGCTCGCACGGGACCGCGACGGGACCATGACCAGCGCGACGGCGAGAAAGCAGAGCGTGATGGGCGCAAAGGCGAATGCGAATCTCTGGTAAAGCTCGAAAAGCTCGGGCGTGAAGCGCGAGCCCTCCGCCCGTTTCATGTCGATGGCCTTGCGCAATTTGTGGTAGGGTAGCTCCTTTGGCTCGGGATCTTTCTGGCGCGTGGGACCGAGGATGTCCTCGGGGTCGAGGCGGAAATCGTAGGTGTTGAAGCGCGTGCGGCTGAAGCCCGGCTTTTTCGGCACCCTCTCGTAGACGGTGCCGTCGTACAGCTTGAAGTTGATCGTCTGGTTTTCCTCGTCGGTGACGATAAAGGCGACCTTGCCGAAGATATCCTGCTCGCGGTCGGGATTGCGCCGGTCGACGATCAGGACGCCTTTGCCGGTCTCGCCAGGCGGCACCAGCTCCTCGATGTAGATTAGTATCTTGGGAAAATCGTCGTTGAAGACCTTTTCCTTGAGGCCGCTCGCGACGCGGTTTTTCGCGATATTGTAGAGCGCCTTGCGCAGCGCGGCGTTGGCGGCGGGCCGAATCTGTGTCGTGATCACCAGTGTCATGAGAGATACGATAATGGCGATGATGCCGATGGGCACGAGAATCTGCAGAGGGCTTACACCCGAGGCTTTCAGTGCCACCAGCTCGTGATCGCTGGAGAGCCGCCCGAGGCCGAGGAAAACGCCGAGAAGCAGCGCCATGGGCACGGTCATCTCGAGAAACGTCGGCAGGATCAGCCCGAAAAGCTTGGCGATTTGCAGGATCGGCACGCCGCGGTTGACGACCAGCTCGACCAGCTTCAGAATACGGCCGACGAGCAGGATCAGCGTGAAAGTCATCAAACCGAAGAGGAACGGCGGGAGCACTTCTGAGGTGAGGTATAACGTCAGCGTGCGCTTCACGATAGTGCTATGTTATCTGCTGGCGAGATTTTTGTAAAACGGGCGTTCGCGAAAGATGAAAACATCATGAAGACTAATGGACGATAAGTCAAAGACGCTCGTCATCTGCGGCGTCAACGCCGTGGCCGAGAAGCTGAAAAGCGCGCCGGAGGAAATTTTGGAATTGATGATTGCCGCCGGCCGCCGCTCGCCGCGCCTCGAAGCCATCGCCGCCGACGCGCGCCGCCGCGGCGTGCCGGTCCACAACGTCGACTGGCAGAAGCTAACCGCGTTGGCCGACGGCACTATCCATCAGGGCATCGCTGCCGCCGTCGCAACGCCGGCGTACGCGGATTTCAACCGGCTCGGCGAGACGCTCAAAGCCGAACCGCGCCGACTGCTGGTGCTCGACGGCGTTACCGATCCGCGAAATTTCGGCGCGCTATTGCGCTCGGCGGAGGGCGCGGGCATCAGCGACGTCATCATAGCCAAAGACCGCGCGGTAGGCGTGACGCCTGCGGTCATCAAGAGCTCGGCGGGCGCCGCAAATCATTTGCAAATTTACCGTGTTACCAACATCACGCGGGCGCTTTCGGAGCTCAAAGAGCAGGGTTGCTGGGTGGTCGGACTGGACGCTGAGGCAAAGGAAACGATCTACGACCGCGATTATCCGCAGGCGCTGGCCGTTGTGCTGGGCTCGGAGGGGAAGGGGATGCGGCCGCTCATCCGCCGCGAATGCGACTTCCTCGCGTCGATTCCGATGCTCGGCCAAGTCGCCTCCCTCAACGTCTCGGTCGCCGGTGCGGTCTTCCTCTACGAGCTTGCCCGTCAGGCTCGAGCGGCCGGTAGAACAAAAAGCGGGAAAAATTGCTGAAATCGTTAAAATTACTATTGACACGGTTTTCCAAAGATGGTTTATATAAGAGTTTCGGTAGCTCCCGTGTGTAGGTGTGTCATCTGTCTGAAGGCCGTGTTCCATAACACTTTCTGACGAGTTCCTT
>DASWZY010000301.1:0-9310 GCA_036407055.1 Binatia bacterium | reverse complement strand
AAGGGCGCGGCTAAACTGACGCCGCCCAAGGTCGCCCCGGGCTCGCCGACAGTCATCAAAATCAACAAGCAGCTTACCCAGGCGAATATCATTCTAGGTCATGACGGCGTGCCGCGCACGCATCCGGATTATTACGCGATCCAGGTTATGAACTACATTCTCGGCGGCGGCGGCTTTTCGTCGCGAATGATGGAATCGATTCGCAACGAGCACGGCTTCGCCTATTCGGTCTACAGCCACTTCGACCCGCGGAAATATGCTGGAAGCTTCGAGGTCGTGATGCAGACGAAGAACGAAAGCGCGGGCGAGGCGATCAAAATTGCCGTTGCCGAGATACGGAAAATGCGCGAGCAGGGCGTGACCGAAACCGAGCTCAACGAGGCCAAGGATTATCTCATCGGCAGCTTCCCGCTGCGCTTCGACACGAATCGCAAGGTTGCCGCCGTGCTATCGCAGGTCGAATTCTACGGCTTGGGCCTCGACTATCTCGAACGCTATCCCGAGATCATCCGTAAAATCAGCCGTGAAGACGTTCTGCGCGCCGCCAAGACCTACCTGCATCCGGAGAAGCTTATTGTCGTTGTCGTGGCGGACCAATCCAAAGCCGCTCTCCAGCCGCTTGACAGTGGAGGGGGGCTATAGTAAGACACCCTTCGTTTCACGTAAGGAAGGAGGAGAGGCGCGCGGATGAAAAAAGTCCTGGTCGTCGAAGACCACCCAGATATGCGCGAGCTCCTCATCTGGCAGATGGAGCTGATGGGGTTTTCGGCGATCCCCGCCAAGCACGGCAAAGAGGGCGTGGAAAAGGCCGTCCAGGAGAAGCCCCAGCTGATCCTGATGGATATCATGATGCCGGGCATGGACGGCCGCGAGGCCACTCGGCTTTTGCGCTCGCATCCAGATACGCAGGATATTCCTATACTTGCAGCCACCGCTCTGTTCCGCGACGCCGACCTCAAGACCTGCATCGACGCCGGCTGCAACGACTATATCGTCAAGCCTTTCACGTTCCAGGAATTGCAGGGCAAAATCCAGGAATTCATCACCGATTCCCGCATGATCCTGCAATAGTTTCCTTCGCCGCTCCTTCGTTTACCATTCTGCTTCCCGTTGTTCCCGAGGTTGTGCCGTGACACGCCGGGAAAAAGCCGTCGCCATCATCGAGCGCCTTAAACAGGCGGGATTCGAGGCGTATTTCGCCGGCGGATCGGTGCGCGATATGCTTCTGGGCCGTGACCCGGACGACTACGACATCGCGACCGCCGCGCGCCCCGAGGACATCCGGAAAATTTTTCCGCGGACGCTCGAGGTGGGCGCGCAGTTCGGCATCATTTTGGTTCTCTCCGACGGCGACGCCTTCGAGGTCGCGACGTTTCGCTACGACGGGCCGTATCTCGACGGGCGCCGACCGAGCGAAGTCCGCTACGCGGGCCTCGAAGAGGACATCCGCCGGCGCGATTTCACCGTCAACGGCCTGATGTACGATCCGCTGGAGGATCGTCTCATCGACCTGGTCGGCGGGCGCGACGATCTCTCGCGGCGCCGCATCCGCGCCATCGGCGATGCCCACGCGCGGTTTCAAGAAGACCGGCTGCGCATGATCCGCGCCGCCCGCTTCTCCGCGAGCCTCGGCTTCGAGATCGAGCGCGACACGCTCGACGCGATCCGCGCCGAGGCGGCGCACATCACGCAGGTCTCGTGGGAGCGCATCGGCGAAGAGATCACGCGCATCCTCACCGAGGGCGGCGCGCGCCGCGGCTTCGAGATCATGGATGCGACCGGATTGCTGCCGCATATTCTTCCGGAGATCGCGGCGATGCACGGCGTCGAGCAGTCGCCGGACTACCATCCCGAAGGCGATGTGTTCGTGCACACGATGCTCGTTCTTGAGAAGCTTGCGGAGCCGGCGGAGACGGTCGCGTACGGCGCGCTGCTCCACGACGTCGCCAAGCCTGTGACCGCGGGCCGCAACGAGCAGCGCATCACGTTCTACGGCCACACGGAACAGGGCGCGGAGATGGCGGTTGCGATCTTAAAGCGCCTGAAGCGAAGCCGCAGCGTATGGGAGCGCGTCGCTTATATCGTCAAGAGCCATCTGCGCCCCGTGCAGGCGCCGAAGATGCGCGTCTCGACGCTCAAGCGATTTCTCGGCGAACCCGGCATCCACGAGCTGCTGGAAGTCGTGCGGCTCGATGCGCTGGCATCGAACGGCGACCTGCAATATTATGATTTCTGCCGGCAGAGAATGGCCGAGCTGAAGCACGAGGAGATTCATCCGCCTCCGCTCGTCACCGGCAAGGATTTGATCGCGCTCGGCCTCGAGCCCGGGCCGATGTTTCACGAGATTCTGGACCGCATCAAAGAAGCGCAGCTCGAGGGCGAGCTGCGCGACCGGCAAGCGGCGCTCGAGTGGGTCAAGAGGGAATATGGGAGACGACACTGATATGGAAGCGGCGAACGGCTTCAAAGTCGTCGGCAAGGGGCTGAAGCGCGTCGACGGCAAAGACAAGGCGACGGGTAAAGCGGTCTATACTGTCGACCTCGAGCTCCCCAATATGGCCGTCGGCAAAATTCTGCGCAGTCCTTTTCCGCACGCGAAGATCGCGAGGATCGACGCCGCGAAGGCGGCGCGGCTGCCGGGCGTCTTCGCCGTCATCACGCGCGACGATCTGCCGGCGCTGAATTATTACTACGGCGCCGCATACAAGGACCAGCCGATCGTCGCGACCGACAAGGTCCGCTTCGTCGGCGATCCCGTCGCCGGAGTCGCGGCGGTGGATGCCGAGACGGCCGAGGAGGCGCTCGGCCTGATCGAAGTCGAATATGAGGAGCTGCCGGCCGTCGACGACCTCGACGGCGCGCTCAAAGCCGGCGCGCCGATCATTCACGAGGCGCTTGCCGAGGGCGGCGAGCTGCACGGCTACCACTATCAGGCGCCGGAGAAATTCAAAGGCACCAACATCTGCTATCAATTCAGTTACGCGAACGGCGACGTCGCCGAGGGATTCCGCCGATCCGACCACGTCTTCGAGCATACCTTCACGTTTCCGCGCGTGCAGCATTTTTCGATGGAGCCGCACGCGATCATCGCCAACGTGGAGAGCGACCGCATCACGCTGTGGGCCTCCTCGCAGGATCCGTTCACGCTGCGCGAGCATTTGGCGGAGATCTTTCGCATGCCGCTCAGCCGCGTGCGCGTCGTGGTGCCGTACGTGGGCGGCGGCTACGGCGGCAAACTTTCGGTCAAGCCGGAGCCGCTCGCCGCGGCGCTGTCGTGGAAGGCCGGACGGCCGGTGAAGATCGTCCTCTCGATCGAGGAGAGCTTCAAGACCGTGACGCGCCATCCGGCGCGCTTCCGCATCAAGACGGGCGTCACGCGCGACGGCACGCTGCTCGCGCGCGAATGCGAGATATACATGGACACGGGCGCGTACGCCGATGCGGGTCCGCGCGTGACGCAAAAAGCCGGCTACCGCGCCTTCGGCCCGTATAAAATTGCCAACGTCAAGTCCGACGCCTACACCGTCTACACCAACACGGCGCCGGCGGGCGCGTTCCGCGGCTTCGGAACGCTGCAAGTCACGTGGGCATACGAATCGCAGATGGACATTATCGCGGAGAAGCTGGGGATCGATGCGCTGGAATTTCGCCTCAAAAATATGCTCGACAAAGGCGACCTCTACACTCCGGGCGACACGCCGGTCGACGCCGATCTGCGCGAAGGGCTGCTGCGCGTCGCGCGTGATATCGGCTGGGGAGAAAAAGGGCCGGCAGGGACCGGCAAAGGGCTGAGCGCCTGTATGAAGGACGGCGGCGGCACGTACAAGTTCGCCTCGGCGGTGGCGAAAATGATCTCCGACGGCAGCGTCGTGCTGCTCACCGGCACGGTCGAGCTGGGGCAGGGCGCGCGCACGGCGCTAAGCCAGGTCGTGGCCGAAGAGCTCGGAGTGCCGCTCGACTATGTCGTCGTCGCGCAGCTCGACACCGACACGACGCCCTACGACCCGGGCACGAACGCCAGCAGCTCGATGGTCGTCATGGGGCTCTGCGTCCAGCGTGCGGCGCAGGACTTGAAGCGCCAGCTGCTCGACTCCGCCGCCAAGGCGCTGAACGAAAACGCGGCGGATCTTTTTCTCCAGGACGGCGGCATTCAGAGCCGCAGCGGCAAGAAGATTTCCTACAGCGCCGTCATCGCGAAATATTTCGGCGCCAATGCGGGCGAGATCATCGGCAAAGGATCGTACCAGGATATCAAGAGCAAGGACGCGGCGCTCGGCGCGCCGACGACTTTCTGGGAGATCGGCTGGGGCGGCGCGCAGGTCGCCGTCGACCAAGACACCGGCGCGATCAAGCTGCTGAAGTACGTCTCGATCGCGGACGTCGGGCAGGCGATCCACCCGATCCAGTGCGAAGGGCAGGACGAGGGCGCGGTGATGTTCGCCGTCGGCCATACGCTGCGCGAGGAGATGGTCTACAAGGACGGCCAGCTTCTCAATCCGAACCTCATCGATTATCATGTGCCAAACTTCCTCGACGTGCCGGAGGAGTTCGAGACCGTCTTGATGCAGAACAAAAACGGCCCCGGCCCGTTCGGCTCGAAGGGGATGGGCGAAGGCGGGCTGCTGCCGGTCGCGTCGGCCGTCGCCAACGCGGTCTATAACGCGGTTGGCGTGCGGCTATACGATCTGCCGCTCACGCCTGAGAAAGTCTGGCGCGCGCTGCGAGCGAAATAAAAAAGCGCTTAGAGGACGCGCTCTCAGGCCTTTCCCATCCAGACGAGCAGCGCGGGATCCGGAAACGGCACGTGAAGCATGCGCTCGAATAGCAGGTAGAAAAACGCCCAGGCGCCGAACGCGACCGCGATCGTGATCGGCCATCGTTCGCGTCCGGCGATCTTCAAGTAGAGTATCGTCGCGAGCGGCACGGCGACAGCAAAGCCTAGCAGCCAGATCGCGATAAAAAATCCCACTGTCCAAAGAGCAATATTTTTCGTTCGCTGTTTCACGACCTCGGGCGCAATCTCGGCGCCGACGCCGCTGTCGTCCGGAGCTTTGAAGCGCGTCTTGCCGGAAGCGTCCATGAGAAACTGCGCGATCGTCAGAACGAGCGCGGGGATGCCGATGACCCAGGGAAACAACCCGGCGCGATAACCGAAGGTCCGGCTCTGCCACAGCGCGAGCGCGAGCAGCACGACGACGATGAAACTGAAGATCGCCGCGGTCTTCGCGCGGCCGGGATCCGCGACGGTCGCATTGGCGAGCGCCACGTCGGCCGCGGTCTCCCGCTGTTTCGACTTTCTTTTCAGGCGGTCTTTCACGACCGGGTAAAGAACGCCGAGCACGGTAATGACAAAAATCAGCAGCACGCCTGGCCGCCATATCCATGCCCAACCGTAGTTGTCGGTCGCGAGGAACAGTCGATTCTCCGCCAGCGGGCCTAGAACAAGACCGAGCAGCAGGGGTGGCCGCGGCCACTCGAGCTTCTCCAAAACCCAGCCGAGCGCTCCGAAGCCGAGCACGACGAGCATGTCCTCGAAGGCGTTCTTTTCGGCGAACGCGCCGAGATAGATGAGGATGAGGATCAGCGGGATGATGAGGGCGCCCCGTATCTGCGTGATCTTCGCGAGCGGCTTTAGAAATAAAAAACAGACACCGACCGTGATGATGTTCGAGATGATGATGACCCAGACGAACGAGAAGGTGACGTCGAGCTTGCCTTTGGGCGGCGGCAGCAGCATATCGGGCCCTGGAACGACGCCTTGAATGATAAAGCCGCCCAGGAGAATCGCCATGATGACGCTCGCCGGCACGCCGAACGCGATCGTGGTGATCAGGCTGCCGCCGAGCGTGGAGTTATTCGCCGCGCCGGGGCCAAGCACGCCTTCGATCGCGCCCTTGCCGAACCGTTCTTTTCTCGGCGAGCTCTGCACGGCGTGCGCGTAGGCGACCCATTGGGTCGTCGCCGCGCCCATGCCGGGAATGATCGCGGTGAAAGTGCCGATCGCGCTGCAGCGCAGCACGAGCCACCAGTGTGTGAACGTGTCCTTGACGCCCTGCATGACGCCGCCCAGCTCCTCGACCTTGTCCTGCGCGATGCTCGTGCCCAGGACCGCGAGCTCGATGGTTTCGGGGATGGCGTAGAAGCCGATCGTCACCGGCACGAGACCGACGCCGTCCCAGAGAAACAGCTGGCCGAACGTGTAGCGCTGGATGCCGGAGATCGGGTCGAGCCCGATGGTCGCGAGCATCAGGCCGAGCGCACCGGAGATCACGCCTTTCAACACCGCTTCGCCGCTAAGCGCGGCCACGAAGGAGACGCCCAGGAGGGCGAGCATGAAAAATTCCGGCGAGCCGAAGGTGAGCACGAGCGGGCGGACGATCGGCACCGCAAGGACGATGCAGACGGCGCCGAAGATGGCGCCGAACAGCGAGCTCATCAGCACGGCGCCGAGCGCGCGGCCGGCTTCGCCGCGCTTCGCCATCGCGTGTCCGTCGACGATCGTCGAGGCGGTTGTCGGCTCGCCCGGCACGCCGAAAAGCACCGAGGTGATATCGCCGGTCGTCGCGGTCACGGCCGTCATGCCGAGCAGGAAGGCGAACGCCTCGACCGGGCTCATTTTGAAAATGAAGGGGAGCATCAGCGCCATCGCCGTCGGGCCGCCGAGGCCCGGCAGGATGCCGACGATGAAGCCGATCGCGATGCCGATGCACATCAGGGCGAAGCTCCACGGAGCGAAGACCTGGTAGAAACCCGAGACAAACGATGTCAGCATCTCGAACATGCTATTCTTTTGACGTCCCGCTCATTTCCGGCATGACGCTCAACGCGAGCGCAGCCCCGCGGACATGACACGCCTTCCAGCGCCTAACTCTATGCGTGCTGGAAGCGTGTCTTATTGTAAATAGGGCGGCAAAGCAAGAAAAAACGCCGCTTGAACGGCTATGTGCAGGATACTTCGGTTTTCGGGCACAAAGGCAGGCTCACAGTGAAGGTCGAGCCGCGGCCCGGCCCGCTCTCGACGCTGATATTTCCGTCGAGCAGCTCGACGAGCCGCTTGACGATACTGAGGCCGAGGCCGCTGCCGGGATATTTCCGGCGATCGACGCCCTCGGCCATGTAAAAAGGCTCGAAGATGTGCGGGAGATCCGAATCCCGGATGCCGATGCCGGTATCGGCAACCGACCAGACGATCCGCTTCGGCCGTCCATCGGTTTGAATTCCGACGCGCAGCTCAATCCCGCCGGCTTCAGTGTATTTCACGGCGTTGGCCAGCAGGTTCTCGAGAATTTCTCTCAGCCGCAGCCGATCGGTCGTGACGCGCGGCAAGCCGCGCGCGATTGCGATTTCCAGACGCAGCCCTTTCTCGCGCGCCAGCGGCTCGAACGAAAGCTCTAGGTCGTCGGTGACGTCGCGCGCCGAAAACTCCTCGGGATGGAGCGGAACTTTTTTTGCCTCCAGGCGCATGAGGTCGAGAATTTCATTGATGAGTTCCAGCAGATCCCGCGCATACCGGCCGATACGCGAGAGCGCCCTCTGCTGCTGGTCGCCAAGCTCCCCGTAAGCGCCTTCTTCAAGAAGCTGCTGCGTGCCGATCACGACGTTCAGCGGCGTTCTCAGCTCGTGAGCCATCGTATTCAAAAAATCCGTCTTAAGCTTGAAGGCGTTCTCCAATTCGGCGGATTTCCGCCGAACTTCTTCGAACAGCCGCGCGTTTTCCACGGCAATCGCGGCCCCGCCGGCGAGCTGCTGCAGAGACTCGATCTCATCCTGAGAAAAATGGCGAGATCGGTAGGTGAGAACGCGCAGCACGCCGATCACGTCGCCGTTTCGGGAAAGCAGCGGAACTCCGGCATAGCCGCGAAAGCCGTGGCGCGTCGCCCTTTGCGCGGTGCTGGCATTCGCGGCGGTCATGTCGGAGATCGTGACCGGTTGGCCGCTCTGGACGACCGATCGCGATAAGCCGCGGCCTACCCCCGAAGAAGTCGGTTGGAGCGATCTCGGCTCCGTGCCTGAAACCCCGAGGGACCGCCATTCGCCATTGACGATCAGCCGCACATCCGAGACGTCGACCTTCAACACGTCGCGGATTTTTTCGGTGAGTTTCTGTAACAGCGTATCGACGTCGAGAACGGCGATGTCCTGGCTGAGTTCCCTTAAGACTTTCTGCATCTCCTCGCGATTGCGCGATTCCTCGTACCGGCGCGAATTTTGAACCGCCAGCGCAAGGATGTCGGCAATCGGCGTCAGAAGTTCGAGCTCTTTCTGCCCGAAGCGCTTCGGGGCGAGGCTGCCCAAGTTCAAAACTCCGAGCAGTTCGTGTTCGGCGATGAGCGGGAGCATGATATACGAGCGGATGCCGACGCTGCGGTATCTCTGATGCGTGAGGGGAAAACGGTCATCGTTCAGGATATCCTCGCAGATGACGGACTCCGTGTTGCGCATCACCCATCCGGTGGCGGTTCCTATGACCGTGGAAAAACCCTGGGGTATCGCGGGAGCCGGCAAGCGCGATTCTTCAGCGTGGACGGCGAACTGCTCGTCGGTGTCCGGAAGATTGATCGCCGCTCGGTCGTAGGGGACGAGCTTGTGGATCTCCCGGCAAAGCGTTAGGCAGATATCGTTGAGATTCATAATCCCAAAAAAACGTCCACCGGCGGTCAGCACGCGTGTGCGGGGCTCGTCGCGCCGGAGCGTCGTACGACACGGATGCGGCGCGATAGGGGTGCAATCGCCTGAAGTCGTTCTCTGCTCGCCGGTGATTGTTTTTGACCCGCTAGCTTACTAAAATGAAACTGCCGTTTGCAAGTGGTTCGTAACTTTTAAGCTATGAGCGCAATATATAAAAACTTTATCGGCGGCCGGTGGGCCGAGGCCGCGTCAGGCGAAACTTTCGAAAACCGCAACCCTGCGGACCAGCGCGATTTAATTGGATTATTTCCGGACTCGGCCGCCGAGGATATTGACGCCGCCGCGCGCGCGGCGCGCCGCGCGCTGTCCTCCTGGCGACTTAGTCCCGCGCCGAAACGCGGCGAGATCATTTTCAAGGCCGCAGAGATTCTCAAACGGCGCAAGGAAGAGATCGCGCGCGCGATGACGCGCGAAATGGGAAAAATACTGAAAGAAACGCGCGGCGACGTGCAGGAGGGAATCGACACCGCGTCTTATGCGGGCGGCGAAGGGCGGCGGCTTTTCGGCGAGACCACGCCGGCGGAGCTGCCGGATAAATTCGCGATGTCGGTCCGCGCGGCGGTGGGCGTTTGCGGCCTCATCACGCCGTGGAATTTCCCGCTCGCGATTCCGACCTGGAAGC
>DASWZY010000300.1:0-6546 GCA_036407055.1 Binatia bacterium | reverse complement strand
GGCGAAGCCGCGATAGGTAATGCGTGGGCTTCATGCGCTATATCATCACTGTCCCGCAGTTCACATTCACCGCCTGGCCGGTGATGTAGGACGCGGCGTCGCTGGCGAGAAAAAGAATCGTGCCGACGAGGTCTTCGGGCTGCATAGCGTAGCCGAGCGGGTTGCGGACGAGCCGCTCGTGCAGGTCGGCGGCCGTGCGGTGACTCCGTGGCATCTCGGTGTTGGTGATATTCGGGCAGATCGCGTTCGCCGTCACGCCGTCGGGGCCGACTTCGCGGGCGAGCGCCTTGATGAAACCGATAATACCGGCCTTCGACGCCGCGTAGTGAGCACCGGCGACCGCGCCGGTGTGCGCGATACCGGACGCGATGCTGATGATGCGGCCGCTTTTCTGCGCCCGCATTCCGGGTACGAACGCGCGGCAGCAGAGAAAATTCCCGCCGAGGTTGACGTCGAGCACGCGGTCCCAAATCTCCTCTGACATTTCCGTCACACGCGCCTGCGGCAGAATCCCGGCGTCGTTGACGAGAATGTCGACCCGGCCGAAGCGGCCGAGCGCCTGGCGCGCGAGATTGGCGACCGATTCCTCGCTCGCGACGTCCGTCTGGACGGCAATCGCCGTCACGTCGAAGTTCCGCGCCTCCGCGGCGGCCTCTTCGGCTTTGTCGCGCTGGAGATCGGCGACGGCGACGTTCGCGCCTTCGCGTGCGAGGCCCAGAACAATCGCGCGCCCGATGCCCTGCGCGCCGCCGGTCACGACGGCGGATTTGCCTTTGAGTCGCATCGCAGTCATGGCATAACCCAGCCGCCGTTCACGTGCAGTGTCTGCCCCGTGATCTGCGCGCTCGCAGAGCTGCTCAGAAAATAAAAAGCCTCGGCGATGTCTTCCGGCCTGCCGTTCCGTCCGAGCGGAATCTCGGCTGCCCGCTTCTGCCGCGCCTCGGGGTCCCAGCCCTCCATCACGCGCGGCGTGTCGGTCGGACCCGGCGCGACCACGTTGACCAGCACGCCGTCCGGCGCGAGCTCGAGCGCGAGCGACTTGCTGAAGCCGATCACGCCGGCCTTCGCCGCCGAATAAGGCGTGCGCAGCGCGGAGCCGGTGACGCCGTAGTTCGAGGCGGTGTTGATGATCCGGCCGCGCTTTTGCCGGATCATCGGGGCCGCGGCCTCGCGGCAGAATAGAAACGTCCCTTTGAGATTGATGTCGAGGACTGTCTTCCATTCGGCCCAGGCGAGCTCTTCGAGGCGCTTCCGGTAGAAGCTCCCGCCGGCGATGTTGGCGAGAATGTCGATTTTGCCGCGGCGGTCGAGGACGCGCGCGACGGCCTCTTTCACTTCCGCCGCGCGCCGTACGTCGACGCGCACCGCCTCGGCGTCGCCGCCCTTAGCGCGAATTTCGGCGCAGGTCTTTTCCACCGCGTCGGCTTCCCAGTCGGCGACGACGACGGCGATGCCATCACTGGCGAATTTCAGCGCGACCGCGCGGCCGATTCCGTTGCCGCCACCGGTGATGAGCGCTACCTCCGTCACGCCTTACCTGCCCTGGTAGATATGTTGAATCTGCGGAGCGTAAAGCTCCTGGACGGCTTTGCGGTCGATTTTGACTTTGAAGCCGGTGGCGCTTCTGATCTGCGCGGGAAAATCTTCGCGCGCGAGCGCGATGTCGTGAATGCGCTCGTGACCGTCGAGGCCCCGGTTGATGTCTTCGATGCGGCGCATGATCGCTCCGCGCATTTCCGCGTCCGTGAGCGAGGCGGCGGATTTGCCGAGCGCCGCGGCGATTGCGTCGCTATCCGGCACTACGAGCGCGGCCATGAACGGCTTGCGGTCGCCGAGCAGGAGCGCCTGCCGGATGAATGAATCGCTTTCCAACACCATCTCCAGCTGGCGCGGATCGATGTTCGACCCATCGGTGCAGTAGAAGACGTCTTTTTTACGCCCGACGATGCGTAGCGTGCCGTCGGATTCCAGCACGCCCAGGTCTCCGGTATGGAACCAGCCGTCGCCGTCGAGCACCTCCTCCGTGGCGCGCGGATCGTTGAAGTAGCCCGGCGTAATGGTGGGCCCGCGCACGAGAATCTCGCCGTCGTCGGCGATGCGTACTTCGACGTTGGCGAACGGCTTGCCCAAATTTCCGGGCCGGATGTCGCCAATCCCGGAGAGCGTCACGCCGCCGCATTCCGTCGAGCCATAGGAGCCGAGCAGCGGGATGCCGACGAGCTGAAAGAAGCGCATAATGCGCGGCGGCATCGGCGCGCCGCTATAACTCATGTATTTGATGCGCCCGCCGAGCGCGCGGCGCACCGATTCTTTCAGCCGCCGCTGAATATCCTCGAAGCGCGCGGCGTCGCCGGCATCGAGCGCGCCGCCGTCCTGCTTTTTGCGGTCCAGCCGCTCCAATTCGTCCCATACGCGGGCGTTGTCGTCGCGCGCGAGCAGCTCCGCCCAGATTCTTTCCATTACTCGCGGGACGATCGTCATCGACGTCGGCGACAGCGCCGCGATGCTCGCGATATCGACGTCGAGCTCCATAGCCTCCAGCATCGCCGTCGTGCGTCCCGTCGCAGCGCCTTTGTGGAAGCAGAAGCGCCCGAGCAGGTGGTTCGTCGTCAGCACCATCGCGGCGACCTCGTCGGGCTTGCTGAGCGTGAGCGGCTGCCCCGAGGTGATGTTCGAGAGAATATTTTTTTGCGTCTTCATGACGCCCTTGGGATCGCCGGTCGAGCCCGAGGTATACATGATGGTGGCGAGATCGTCCTCGTGGACCGATTCGAGAATCTGCCGTAGGCGAGCCTCCGGCGCGCGCCTGCCGCGCGCGCGCAGATCGTCGAACGAAAGCGCGCTCGGGAGATCAGCGCCGGAGGACTCGAAAACAATAATGTGTTCGAGCGCCGGCAGCTGTCCCTTAAGATTCAGCAGGCGTCCCGCGCCGATCTCGTCGGTAACGAACGCGGCGCGAGCGCCGGCGTGCGCGAGCTGTTTGAGCAGCGTCGCGTCGGAGACGCGCGACGATATCACAACGTTGGATAGACCGGCGCCCAGCGTCGCCATGTCGGCGCAGAGCCACGGCAGGCTGTTCTCGCCGACGATCGCGACGCGGTCGCCGGCGCGGAGCCCGAGCGCGTCGAGGCCGAGCAGCGTCTCGCGTACCATCGTTTCAAAATCGCGCCAGGAGATTTCTTCGAATTTGCCGGCACTCTGGAGCTTCAGGAATGTCTGGTCGCCGAGTTGCGCGGCGCGCTGAAAGAATACTTCGCCGAGATGGCGGCAATTCGGCTCGCTGTTGCTCATGCGACGGGCGTGAACAGGCCGGGATCGTATTTGGAGCGGCCCGGCTTCTCGATCGATTTGAGGCCGCGGATCTCCTTCCGGTGGTCGTACGCGTAGAGAACCGCGTCGGCGACGTCGTCCATGTGCTCTTTCAGATATCGCCGCGCGGGCACGGCGAAGCGCAGGAGATCGACGCCCTTCTCGATCTGCCGGCGCGTGAGCGGCGGGCCCTTGGTCGCGCGCACGCCGGAGATCGTAAAGATAAATGCCGCGAGCGCTTCCGCCGGATGCTGCTCCGGCGGCATGTCGGGCAGAAATTTCCGCGCGTCGACGAAGACTCCGTGGCCGGCGGCCGGGCGCAGCACCGGCACCTTGTCGGCGAGGCGATGCCACAGGTGCTCGATCTGCTTGACGCGGCTCGCGACATAATCCGACGAGGCGAAGACTTCGCCGAGCGACAGCGCGAGGCTCGCGAGCGCGTTCGGCGGCGGCTGGCCGCCGTCGAGCAGCTGCTGAAACGACGCGCGGCCGTAGCTTTTCGGGTCGCGCGTCGCGATGAAACCGCCGATCGGCACGGGAAAGTCCTTGAGCGCGCTCATCGTGAGCCCGTCCGCCAACGCGCAGGTTTCGCGCACGATCTCGGCGATCGATTTACCCGAATAGCCGGGCTCGCGCTGCTGAATTAAATAGCTGTTTTCGAGAATCCGGCAGGCGTCCAGGAATACGGGAATTTTGTGCTTCTCGGTGAGCGCGCGGACGCCGCGCAGATTCGCGATCGATACCGGATGGCCGCCGGCCGAGTTGACGCAGACCTCGACGTAGATGCAGGAGACTTTTTCCGCGCCGTGCTCGGCGATGACGCCTTCGAGTTTCTTCAGATCGAGATCGCCTTTGAACGGCTCGTCGGAATACAAAGCGTCGGCTTTATCGGAGATGACGTCGACGACTTTTCCGCCGTTGGCGTCGATGTGATAGCGCGTCGACGGAAAGAGCATATTGCCCGGGACGATCGTGTCCGGGCGAACGTTGAGCTTCATCCAGACCCGCTCGGCCGCGCGCCCTTGCACGCACGGAACGATGAACGGAAAGCCGAAGATCTCGCGGAAGCGGCCGACGGCGTCGATCGCCGCGCCGTCCGCGCCGCCGATGGCGGCCGCCGCCTGCGCGACGCTCGGCGCCCCGAGGCCGCTGTCGCTTTGGAGATCGATGTAGACCATCTCACTGGCGACGAGCTCGGTATTGAAAGACGCGCTTTCGAGCGCGGCTTCGCGCTCGGCGCGCGTCGTCCGCCTGAGCGGACGCGCCACGGCGATATCGTAGGGAACGGAAAAACCTATCTCCTGAGACATGATCTCACGCGTCGCCGCCTAGACTAGGCTGAGCGGCCGCAAACCGGATCAGCTTTGGTCCGGCCGCGGCTCCTGCTTCGATTTTTTCGCTTCGAGAAAAGCCGTCGCCTTGACCAGGATCTTGCGCTCCGTGGCGTAGGATATATGTTGCTGCGCTTGCAGCATGGCGAACCAACGGACTTCGTCGACTTCGTGGTCGTGGCGCGAGACGTCGCCCTTCAAAAAACGAAACAAATAAAAATAGACTCGCTTGAAAATCCGGACAGGTTCGCCCGCGCCGCTCTTTTGCGTGTACCAATAGGTGATATCGTCCAGTTTTGCAACAATTTTACCGTGGAGCCCCGTCTCTTCGCGCACTTCGCGCAGCGCCGTATCCTGCAGCGACTCCCCTTCTTCCACCTGCCCTTTGGGGAGCCCCCAGCGGTCGCGCACGCGGATCAGCGCGACCTCGACTTCGCCCCGGTGCTGACGGTAGATGACGCCGCCCGAAGAAATCACGCGGACCGTCGGCCCGGCCGGCGACGCGTCAGATTTTGGTGATTTCTTCATCCAGCCACCGGACGTACGGCTCGCTGCCTTCAATGATCGGCAGGGCGATGATCTCCGGCACGTCGTAGCTGTGGAGCTCGACGACCCTGTGGTTGAGGCTCGCGAAGAGATCGGACCGGCTCTTAATGATGAGCAACTCTTCTTCCGCGCGCTCGACGCGGCCGCGCCAACGGTAGGTGGATCGAATGCCGGGGATGCGATTCACGCAGGCGGCGAGCCGCTCCTCGACCAGGGCTGCGGCGATGCGCTCGCCCTCGTCGCTCGAAGGGACAGTAACGTAAACCACGATGAATTCGGTCATAACATCGTGATTTTACTACCGCAGTTCCGCGGCAGTCAATCGTGTGGCGGAATTTGCCAGGTAGAAGGGTTAGCCGTCGAGGATATCTTTGACAGCTTTCGCTTTGCGGCGGTTCTTGCCCCGCAAAACCCTGCGGAGCTTTCCGACCAACGCCTCTTCGGCGGCGTTTTTCTTTCCGCCGCGACCGTAGCGCGCCGCGGACTCGGCGACGTAACCCGCGCCGCCCTTGTGCTCCTTGCCGACCAGCAGCCAGTCGACGCTTTTGCCGGAGAGCTTGGCGATGCGCAGCAGAATCCGCGCCGTCGGCACATGGCCGTTGAGGCATTTGGAGATCGTGCCCTGGGGAATGTTCGCGCGGCGCGCGAACTGGGTCGGGTTCATCCCGGTCGAGTCGATCGTGTCGCTCAAGCGAGTCGAAAATTGTTTATTCATTCGTTTGCGAATTGCCTATCGTTTGTTAGTCGTAATAAAGCAACGCTTTCGACATGCTAGCAATCGAGTGTAGCAAAATCAAGATACCCGATAATCATTTTCGTTTGAGCGCCGGATACATTCCGGCTTATGGTGATGCAGCGCAGACACTCATGAAGTCGAAGGAGCAAATTCGCTCGGAGGTGTGGCGGCTGCTGACCGATAGCAAGGCGGCGCGCTTTCCCGGCGCCGAAGGCAGAATCCCCAATTTCATCGGCGCCGAGGCGTGCGCAAAAATTCTCGCCGAGCTGCCCGCCTGGAAGACAGCGCGCGTCGTCAAGATCAATCCCGACTCTCCACAGCGAGCTGTGCGGCAGCGGGCGCTCGCGGAGGGCAAGATTCTGTACATGCCGGCGCCGCGGCTCGCCGAGGAGAAGCCGTTTATCGAGCTCGATCCCGGGCGGCTGAAAGTTTCGCCTTACGCCGCTTCGTCGATCAAGGGCGCCTTCCAGCACGGCCGCCCGGTGTCGCTCGAAGATATGAAAAAGATCGATCTCATCGTCTGCGGCTCAGTCGCCGTCGCCCGCGACGCCGCGCGCGTCGGCAAGGGCGGCGGCTACTCCGATCTCGAATACGCGCTGCTGCGCGAGCGGAAAAAAGTCGGCG
>DASWZY010000299.1:0-11413 GCA_036407055.1 Binatia bacterium | reverse complement strand
CGAAGACCGCCCGGCGCCGAAGCTCTCCGGCGGCCAGCAGCAGCGGGTCGCGTTCGCGCGCGCTCTCGTTAATGAGCCGAAGGTCATGCTGCTCGACGAGCCGCTTTCGAACCTCGACGCCAAGCTCCGCGAGCAGATGCGCTTCGAGATCAAGGCGCTGCAGCGGCGAGTCAATATCACGACCATCTACGTCACCCACGATCAGGGCGAGGCGCTCGCGATCTCGGATCAGATCGCCGTTATGCATGCGGGTAAATTGATCGAGGTCGGCAACCCCCATCAGCTTTATTCGCGTCCGAAGCGGAGGTTCACCGCGACGTTCCTCGGCCTCACCAATTTGATTCCCGGCAAGGTTGTCGAGCTCGGCGGAGACTCGAAGCCGGGACGGCTGGAGACTTCGAAGGGGATTTTTACTTTTATCCCGGCTGCCGGGCTGCGCAGTGGAGGCGCCGCGATACTGTCGATCCGGCCCGAGCACATCGAAGTCATGAAGCAAAAACCTCAGGTGAGCGAAAACGTTCTCGAAGGGACGGTCAAAGAGGCGATTTTCATGGGCGACGCCTATCACTGTCAGATCGCCGTCGGCGATTCGCTGCTGCGTGTCCACACGCATCCGTTCCTGGCTCTGCATCCCGGCGACAACGTTTATCTCCATCTCGACCCGCAGAGCTGCAACGGGCTCCCGGCGGAAGACACCGAAGGCATGGACGAATCGGCTTTAGGAGCGTAAAATAAGCAAAAAGACGGAATATAGAACACAGAATCCAGGCGACAAAGAAGAGGTACGGAGCCCCGCTTCTGGATTCTGAATTCCATCTCCTATATTCTATGTTTCGAGTTCAGGCGAAGAAGAGGAGAACAACATGACCGCTCTAGAAGCGAGAAAAATGGCCGAAGACCAGATGAAAGCCGGCCGCACGCCGAGCTATACCGATCTCCGTGAATGGATCGAGATCGTCGACAGCGTCGGCGAGCTCCGCAAGGTGGACGGCGCCGATTGGAACCTGGAGATGGGCACGCTCGCCGAGCTGCTCGCGACCGAGAGCAAAGGACCGGTGCCGGCGGTGCTCTTCGACAACATCAAGGGCTATCCGAAGGGCTATCGCACGCTATTCGCGCAGAACGCCTCGTTCAAGCGCATGGCGCTGAACCTCGGGCTGCCCATGGACCTGACAAACCTGGAGCTCGTGAAGGCGTTTCGCCACAAGCTCAACGAGCACAAGCCGATCACGCACAAGGTTGTCAAGAAAGGGCCGATCCTCGAAAACGTCCTCAAGGGGAATGACATCGATCTTTTGAAATTTCCGGTGCCGTTGATGCACGAGCTCGACGGCGGCCGGTTTATTGGCACGGCCTGCCTCGTCATCACGAAGGACCCGGACGAAGGCTGGGTCAACTTCGGTGCCTACCGCGGCATGGTGCACGACAAGAACAGCATGGGCCTCTACATTTCGCCCGGCAAGCACGGATCGATTCAGCGTCGCAAGTGGTTCGAGAAGGGCAAGCCGTGCCCGGTCATCATCTGCGTCGGTCAGGATCCGGTGCTTTTCATGGTTTCCGGCAACGAGATCGACTACGGCGTTTCGGAATTCGACTACGCCGGCGGACTCAAGGGTGCGCCGATCGAAGTCTGCGAGGGCGAGGCGACCGGCCTGCCGTTTCCCGCGCACGCCGAGATCGTCATTGAGGGCTTCATGAAGCCCGACGATGTCAAGACGGAAGGCCCGTTCGGCGAATGGACGGGTTACTACGCCAGCTCATCGCGTCCGGAGCCCGTCATTCGCGTCGAGCGCGTCTACCATCGCAACGATCCGATCCTCTGCTGCGCTCGCCCGGGCCGCCCGCCGTCAGATTATTCCATCGCGAAGTGCATGGTGAAATCGGCGCTTATCTGGGAGCAGGTCGAGAAGGCCGGCGTGCCGGACGTGCGCGGTGTCTGGTGCCACGAAGCCGGCGGCGGCAGGCTCCTCAACATCATCTCGATCAAACAGCGCTATCCCGGCCACGCGCGCCAGGCGATGCTCGCTGCGTCGCAGGTTCACGCGGGCGCGTACCTCGGCCGTTACGTTATCGTCGTGGACGAGGATATCGACCCGACCAGCACCTTCGACGTCCTCTGGGCGCTCGCCTCGCGCTCCGATCCTGCCGAGTCGATCGAGATCCTCCGCCGCTGCTGGAGCGGCCCGCTCGACCCGCGCATCCAGCCTGGAAAGAAGGGCTTCAACTCGCGCGCTGTCATCGACGCCTGCAGGCCGTTCGAGTGGATGAAGGACTTCCCGCCGGTCGCTGAATCCAGCCCCGAGCTCAAAGAGAAAATCCGCCAGAAATGGAAGAAGATGCTGGAAGGGTAAAGTTAAGATCCGTAAAGCCAGCCCAAAAGGCCCGGCGCCGACAGGCGACCGGGCCTTTTTATTTGACTCGCATGAGGCCCGGCCAAGTGTTATGTATAAATCCTATGGCAAGCGAAACGTTCAAAAAGCGGCAGAAAGAGCTCGCGCGGCAAAACCGCCAGAAAGAGAAAGCCCTTCGCCGCCAGCAGCGCAAGGAAGAAAAGGCTAATCGCCCACCGGCCGAGGACGGCGAAGATCCGGATCTCGCCGGAATCGTTCCGGGTCCGCAGCCACGCGACTGGTAAGAGGCCTTAACGCTCTGCTGATGTTCCGAGTCGGATAATGTCTGCTTGGGCCGAGCCCGCGTCCGGCCGTATGTGAACACCGTCGTTTGCGCCCTCCGTCTACCTTTGTTACTTTGCTCGCATGCCGCGGAAAGAATTCAAATATATCGGGCGCAGCATCGCGCGCGTCGATGCCGTCGATAAAGTCACCGGCAAAGCGAAATTCACCGGCGATCTGAACGTGCCGGGAATGCTGCACGGAAAAATTCTCCGCAGCCCTTTCCCGCACGCGCGCATCCGCGGCATCGACGCATCGAAAGCCGAGGCCCTTCCCGGCGTCGTTGCGGTGCTTACCGCCAAAGATATTTCCGACACACAGCCGATATACAGCGGACGCCCCGTGATCGCACTGGACAAGGCGCGTTATATTGGCGAGCCCGTCGCCGCCGTCGCCGCAGAGGACATCCGCACGGCGGAAGAAGCGCTCGCGCTCATCCACGTCGACTACGAAGAGCTGCCGGCCGCCGCCGGCATCGACGCCGCGATCGCCAAGGGCGCGCCGCTCATCCATGACGACGCGCCGGGAAACATCTGCGGCCACGAGCGGGTCGAGAAGGGGAACATCCAGCAGGGTTTCGCCGAATCGGAGGAGATTTTCGAGGACACGTTTACGTTCCCGATGGTCTATCACTATGCGCTCGAGCCGCATTCGGTTATCGCGCAGTGGACCGATGAGGGCGTCACCGTCCATTCGTCGTCGCAGCATCCGTTTCAGGTGCGCGGCGACATCGCGAAAATATTCGGCCTGCGCCAGACGCAGGTGCGCATGGTGATCCCGTTTTTGGGCGGCGGCTTCGGCAGCAAATCCTACACGAAATTCGAGCCGCTCGTAGTCGCGCTCGCGCGCAAGGCGAAGCGGCCGGTGAGGATTCTCAATTCCGTCGCCGATTCGATGGTGACGGTACGCCGCCACGGCGCGCGCGTGCGGCTTAAAACCGGCGTCAAGCGCGACGGCACGATCGTTGCGCGCGAGGCGGAAATTTATTTAGATACCGGCGGCTATGCCGACAACGGCCCGCAGGTGGCGACCCGCGCGGCGACGCGCGTGCTCGGGCCGTATCGCATTCCGCACATCCGGACCGACGCCTCCGCGGTTTACACTAACAAGAGTTCGGCCGGCTCGTTTCGCGCGATCGGCGCGCCGCAGGTGATCTTCGCTTCGGAATCGCATCTCGACATGATCGCCGAGCGGCTAGAAATCGATCCGGCGGAGCTGAGGCTCAAGAATTTTCTCAAAAAGGGCGAAGAGCTGCGTCCGAAGCTCCGCGGCATGGACGCCGACCTGCCGGCGAGCCTTAAAACGCTCGTGCGCTCGAGCGAATGGCAGCGGCGGTCGAAGAAAAAAGGCGCGGCGATGGGCATCGCGTGCGGCGCGACAAACGCCGGCGCAACGCCGGTCTCGGTTGGGATGGTGCGGCTTCTCCCCGACGGCACGCTTACGGCGTACGCCGGCAGCACCGAGATGGGGCAGGGCGTGCGCACTGTGCTGTCGCAGATCATCGCGGAAGAGTTGCAAATGCCGATCGACGCGATCCAAATCGGCGGCGCGGACACGAAAGTCACGCCTTACGACGCCTCGACGGGCTCGAGCCGCTCGACCACACTCATGGGCACGGCGATCCAGAGGGCGGCGCGCGATTTGAAGCAGCAGTTATTAAAGATCGGCGCCGAGGCGCTGCGCGTCAAGCCCGGTCAGATACAGCTTCTCGACGGCGCGATGATCGCCGGCGAGATGCGCCTCAGCTTCAAAGAGGCGCTCCAGCGGCGCTTCGGCGGCGGCGGCGAGCTGATCGGCCACGGCGACGTGGGGCCGGAGATCACAGGCTCATTGCCGGTTTTCTGGGAGATCGGCATGGGCAGCGCGGAGCTTTCCGTCGATAAGGACACCGGAGAGATCGCGCTTACGCGCTACGTTTCCGTCGCGGATGTCGGGAAGGCAATCCACCCCGAGGGATGCGTCGGCCAGGAAGAGGGTGCCGCGATGATGGGCATCGGCCATACGCTTTTCGAGCAAATGATTTATGAAGACGGCCAGCTCGTCACGGCGGGACTGATCGATTACCGCGTGCCGCGCTTTTGCGACGTGCCGGCCGTCTTCGAGACCGTTCTCGTCGAGAACGAGGACGGGCCGGGGCCGCACGGCGCGCGCGGCATGGGCGAGGGCGGGCTCGTGGCGGTAGCTCCCGCGATCACGAGCGCGCTCGCGCGCGGCTACGGCGTCCGCATCCGCGATTTGCCGCTTACCCCCGAGCGCGTCTGGCGCGCTTTCAAGGCTTCGGGCAAATAAGCTCGTCGTTTTCCGTTCGTCTCTTATACACCCGAAGCGGCTCGGTATTTCTCCGCTCTTTTTTTCTTCTGCCTCAGGTGAAGGCCTTACCTTAGCGGATGTTTTTCCGCCTCTTTTCGAGGTTTTTACACCATTGTTGACACGGAGGCTGCGCTTTATTCTTAACCATGTAAAAAGGGGCGCGACAGCGACCTCAGATAGAAAACTTTCTCCGTGGCGAATCAGACCATTACTTCCTCAATCGAGGCGCGCGCTCTCCCCGGCCGCTGCCTTCACGAGCTTTTCGCGCAACAGGCCGAACGGACTCCCGAAGCCGAAGCGGTCGTCTACCGCGACCAGCGGCTCACCTATCGCGAGCTCAATCGGCGCGCGAATCAGGTCGCGCATTTTCTTCGCGCGAGTGGCGTAGGCCCTGAAACGCTCGTCGGCATATGCATGGAGCGTGCGCCGGAGATGATGGTCGCGTTGCTCGGCATCCTCAAGGCCGGCGGCGCCTATCTTCCGCTCGACGCTTCGTATCCGGCCGATCGCCTGACTTACATGATGGACGACGCGAGGGCACCGGTGATTCTCACCCAGCAGCGCCTACGCGATAAGATGTGTGGCGCAGGAAAAGCTGTCGCCGTTGACGAGCGATGGCCGGAAATCGCGAAGCACAGCGCCGCGGATCCGGATAGCGGGGTCGAGCATGGGAATCTTGCGTATGTGATCTATACCTCCGGCTCGACGGGAAAACCCAAGGGCGTGATGATTCATCACCTCGGGCTCGTCAATTATCTCTCGTGGGCGAGCCGGTACTACCGCATGTGGGAAGGCGCCGGCTCCCTGGTCCATTCGCCGATCGGATTCGACCTGACGATCACGACGCTGTTCGGCCCGTTGATGGTGGGGCAGCGGGTGACGCTGCTGCCGGAGGGTCCCGGATTGGACGAGCTCGCGGCCGCGCTGCGCTCGCAAAAAGATTTCAGCGTCGTCAAAATCACGCCGACGCATCTCGAGGCGCTCGCCCACATGCTGCCGGAGGACGAGCTCGCGGGACGCGTGCGCGTGCTTGTTATCGGTGGCGAGATGCTGCGCTGGGAGCATGTCGAGAGGTGGCGCCGCCATGCGCCGGCGACGCGCCTCGTCAACGAGTACGGTCCGACGGAAACGGTGGTCGGATGCTGTATCTATGAGGCGCGCGAGAGAGTCGCGGCGGGCTCCGTGCCGATCGGCGTCGCGATCGACAATATGCAGATGCATGTCCTCGACGCCGATCTGCAGCCGGTCCCGCCCGGCGCGACCGGAGAAATCTACATCGGCGGCGTCGGCGTCGCGCGCGGTTATCTCAACCAGCCGGAGACTACGGCGGCGAAATTTCTCTCCGTCGCGCTCGACGGCGTCGAGTCGCGTCTGTATAAGACCGGCGACCTCGCCCGCGCTCTGCCCGACGGCAATCTCGAATATCTCGGCCGGACGGATCACCAGGTAAAGATCCGCGGCTATCGCATCGAGCTGGGCGAGATCGAAGTCGCGCTCGCGCGCCATCCGACGGTGCGCGACTGCGCCGTTCTCGCCCGTGAGGACGGCGGTGATAAGCGGCTGGTCGCCTACATCATCGGCCGCGGCAATCATCGGCCGGCGGCCGACGAGCTGCGCGGCTTTTTGCTGGAACGGCTTCCGGCATACATGGTTCCGGCCGCGTTCGTAACGCTCGCCGAATTCCCGCTCACCGTCAACGGCAAAGTCGATCGCGACGCGCTTCCCGCGCCCATCGAGCGCGGCGCGGCGGGCGAGCGGCCGTTCAGGGCTCCTTCGGAAACGCTCGAGATTCAATTGGTCGGTATCTGGGAAGAGATCCTGAACGTCCGGCCGATCGGAGCGACCGACAATTTTTTCGATATCGGCGGAGACTCGCTCAAGGCGGTGGTGTTGACGGCAAAGGTCGAAGAAGTGCGCGGCCGGCACATTCCACCCGCGCTGCTCATGGAAGAAAACACGATCGAGAAGCTCGCGCGGGCGATCCATCGTCTCGACCTCGAGCCGCACGACAAAACGATCGTCGCGGTGCAGCCGAACGGCGGTCTTCCGCCGCTGTATCTGGTGCCGGGAATCGGCGGCATGGCGCTCGGGCTTTCGTATCTCGCGCAGCACCTCGGAAAGGATCAGCCGCTTTTCGGCTTGCAGGCGCGCGGGATCAAGAACGACGAGAGCCCTTGCGGCTCGATCGTGGAGATTGCGCGGTATTACGTCGATGCCGTACGCTCGGCACAGCCGAATGGCCCTTACTTCATCGGCGGTTATTCTTTCGGAGGCGTCGTCGCTTTCGAGGTCGCGCGGCAGCTCGAAGCCGGCGGCCAGAAGGTGGGAATCCTTGCGATTCTCGATACCGAGGCGCCGGGTCAGAGGCGCTTCGATTTCTCCGGCTTTGTCCAGAACCTGCCGTTCTGGATGAATGATTTCGTTCTCCGGCGCGACCGCCGGCAGGTCCTGGCCGACGCTCGGACGAAAGTCAAAAATCTTTCCAAGGGTGTGCTCAATAAGATTGCGCGCCCGCTTGGGTTCGAAGCTGTGCCGGTAAACATCGAAGACGAAGTCGCAATGCCAGATGAATTCCCGGAGCGATACCGCCGCGTCATCGCGGCGCATTATCAGGCGCTGTTGAATTATCGTCCCGGTCTTTACTCCGGCCGCATTACGTTGTTTCGCACGCGCGCGCAGCCGTTGTTCCGGGCGCACGTCGACAACGGCTGGAGGCGGCTTGCGCGTGGCGGCGTCGAAATTTACGCTGTAAACGGCGTGCACGAGGATTTCATGCAGGAGCCTTACGTGAGCTCTCTCGCCGATCGAATGCGCGTCGCGCTGGAAAAGAGCCGTACGCCATCGGGTGCCCGGCGACCGAACGTAGAGGATGTTTCAACTGTCCACGGCCGGTCATTCGACTCTCGATTGCCGTGGCCGCTTAGACCCATTCCACGCTTCGTGCAGACTCTGATCACGGCGATCTTCGGCGATCTGTAGTCGCCGTGATATTCCGCAGCCAATGTTAGCTCACCAGCGCCGATTCAATTCCCTCAGCTTGCCCGAAACCGGCCTTCTCTGATAGGAGTCGGCGGTGGCAAAGCGCATGACCGCATCGCGGATTATCTCTGACCTACGAAAGACGGTCGCGATCTCCTGCCGCATCGTCGGCAACCAGGGGCTCGTGCGCGGCGCTCTCGGTCACGTGAGCGCGCGCATCCCGGGCACAGACCGCGTGCTCATCAAGGGAAAGGGCATCAACGAGGAAGCCGTCGAGTTTGCGACCGAGCGCGACATCATCACGGTCGACATGGAGGGCCGTGTGCTGGAGAAAGGCCGCGGGCTCGACGCGCCGAACGAGGCCGCGATGCATCTCGCGATCTACCGCAAGCGCCCGGAGGTCATGAGCGTCATTCACACGCATCCGGACTGGATCGTCGCGCTCACCGCGTGCGAGAAGCCGCTGCTGCCGATCTATGCCGCGTACAGCCCGGCGGGCATGAAGCTCGCCGTCGAAGGCGTTCCGGTCTACCCGCGCAGCGTCACGATCATCAATCAAGAGCTCGCGGACGATTTCATGAAGACAATGGGGGAGAAGAAAGCCTGCCTGCTTGCGGGACACGGCATGACCGTCGCCGGCGGGAGCGTCGAAGAGGCGACGGCGACGAGCCTTCACCTCTACGAGCTTGCGCGCGTCAACGCGATGGCCTACGCGATCGGCCAGCCGAAGCCGATCTCCGAGGCTAACATCTTCGAATACCGGCGCAGGGGCGAGCGCAGCGCCGGCCGGCAGAGCGAGTCGTCGACGCGATTCATGTCCGAGTGGCGCTACCAGCTTAAACTGCTCGCCAGGCGGCGCTGAGCGCTTTACAAAACTTGACAAAGAGAAGACAGCTACGGAACGAATAGTATCGATGCACGCCGCGTATAAGAGCGGCAAAGAGATCGTCGATGGCTTTCTGTCCCGGCCGAACGATTCCGGGCCGCGGCCGGCAATCGTCTTGATCCACGGCTACCGCGGCGTCGACGCCGGCCAGCGCGCCGTCACGCGGCGTTTCGCGCAGGAGGGCTTCGTCTGCCTCTCGCCCGATTTGTTTCACGGCAAACTCTATTCCACGAAGGAGTCGTGCGCGTTCGCGAAAACCTCCCTCGACGTCCGGCGCGCGACCGAAAAGATCGTCGACAGCGTCCCGTATCTCCGGAAGCTGCCGTTCGTCGGCCAAAAAAAGATCGCCGTGCTTGGCTTCTGCATGGGCGGCGGCCTCGCGCTCTACGCGCTGGCGAAATCGCGCAGCTTCGCCGCCGGCGTAATTTATTATCAGAGCCTGTTTCCCGACCCGGAGGAATTGAAGACGATCCGCGCGCCGCTCCAGTGCCATTGCGGCACCGAGGATGCGAACACGACGGCGGCCGAGATCGAGATGTTCCGCACGGCGCTCGACCGCTACGGCAAGAAGTACGAGATTCACATGTACGATGGGGCCGGCCACGCATTTCTCAACAGCCCGTTGGGAAGGATCGAGGCCAACCGCAAAGCGGCCGACCAATCGGTCGCGCGCACTACGAAATGGCTGAAGAAGGTTCTCGCGTAGATTACTTGAACGCGCCGCGCACGAAGCAGCTCTCCATCGCCAGCTCCTTCCGCATGAGCCCCTGCTCGATTTGATAGCGATTGAGCGCCTGGAGCGTGCGCTTCTCGATGTCGCCGAGCGCGCATTCGTACGGATCTTCGCCGACCACGGCGGCTTCCTTCTCGTAGCCCTCGATCTCTTCGCGCTTCATGTACTTCGGCGCGGCGCGCTTCGCCGCGCGAAACGCTTCGACGAGCTTGGCCGGCAGATCGGGATATTTTTCCGCGGCATCTTCCTTCATCGCCATCAAATGGATGATCGGATAAAGACGTGTGCGCTTGATCCAGCGGATCGCGTCGTCGGTGTCGTCGAACATCGGCTTGACGCCGGGGAACTCGCCCATAGTTTTCGGCAGCGTGCCGCCGCCGAAGATGCCGAAGTAGCCCATGTCGCCCGCGACAAGCGCCGCGTGCAGCACGCCTTCGCTCACAAGCCGCGAGAGCACCGCCTTCTCCTGGCCGAACGGCGTCGGCGGCTCGAGGCGCTCGACTTTAACCGGCAAATCCTGTCCGATGAAAACTTCTTTGCCCGAGACGTACCAGCTCATGTCGGTCGTCTTGAGTCCATACTCGTCGAGTAGATAGCCGCGCTCCCAGACCACTGCGGTTGCGCCGTAGCGAAAGCAGCCGATCTTCTTGCCCTTTAAATCGCTGGGAGACGAAAGATTTCCCTCACGATAAAAAATATTTCTCTGGCGCGGCCCGCGCTCGAAGAAAATCGGCAGCGCGAGAAACCGCTTACCCTTCTCCCGTGTGCGCATAAAGGTCGCGGCGGAGTATTCGCCGACGTCCCATTCGTCCTGGGCGAAACGGTAATGGCGTTCACCGGGCGACGCGAATTTGTAGGTGAGGTCGAGATCATAGCCGTCGATCCTGATGTCGCCGTCGATGATCGCGCGCGTGCGCGGATGATCGGGGATTCCCATCGTGATGCGCGGCTTTGCCATGTTACCTCCCGTTTTCGACCAGAGGCAGGAGCCCCGAGAGATTCTTGATCTTGGGAAATCCGGCCGCCACGAGCTTGGCTTGGCGGTCGAGCAAGACGCCCTGAATGCCCGCGCCGCGCGCGCCCTCGGCATCCTTCTCGACGCTGTCGCCCACGTGAAGCGCCTCGCTAGGCTCGGTTTGATGGCGCCGCAGGGCCTGGCGAAAAATTTCCGGCGCGGGCTTCGCATAACCGGCATGGCTCGAGATCAAAATCGATTCGAATTCCGGCGCGACGCCGAGTCCTTCGAGGATGGCGAAGAGCCGCGAGTCGAAATTCGAGATCACGGCGAGCTTCAGGCCGCGGCGCTTGAGCGCCGCCAGCGTCTCTTCGGTTTCCGGAAAAAGCCGCCACGAGTCGGCGCGTGAGAAGTAAGCAAATAACTCCGTGAAATATTCCTCGAAGCGTTCGAAGCGCCCGTACGGCTCGAAGACGCGCGCGACCAACGCCTTCCACCAGTCGCGCTCCAGCTTCTGAATCCCGTTGTTCTCCGCCGCGGGAAACGCGAGCGGCGGGGCATTTCCAAAGCACGCGCGAAAGCGCGCCGACACTTCCGCCGGAGGCACGTTCATGCCGTACCTTCCGGCAACGAGCGCGTAGCTTTCACCGACCGGCCGCACGGGCCGCATGAGCGTGCCCGCGGCGTCGAAAAATACGGTTTTGATCATGGAATAAGAATTTAGAATCTAGGATTTAGAAGTCAGAATAAACAAATCAGATCAAAGTCGGCACTAACCTTATTTGCGGGACTTCTATATTCTAGCTCTGACTTCCGTATTCTGGTTTCTCCGCTTTTCTTGCAAGTCCGCCATCTTCCATATAATCTGAAATGATGAA